>JACAEE010000056.1 GCA_013389015.1 Hydrogenophilaceae bacterium
CAATCACTGGCATCGCGAACAACGCCAGCCACTTCCCTCCACGAGCCAAGCGCCTCGAAGTGCTTGCCGACCCACACCGCGAAGTCCGGCAGCTCGCCCGCCAGTGCCCGTCGGAGGGCCTGCGGATCGGGCGCGGCGGCGTCATGGTTGCGTCGTTCGCTGCGATCGCGGCGTGCCTGTTTGCGCTCGGCGTCTATGTGATTGTGCGTCAAGGAGTTCTTTTCGCGCCGGGCGCGGCGTCGGCCGAACAGGGCGACGCCCCCTCACGCTAGTTCACGACCTTGTGTGTATTGCAGCGGAGTAATGCGCGGAGTCGAATGCCGCTCTGCGCTATTGCACACTGACCTGCGCCCCCTGTTTCAGCGGCTGCGCCGTGCATGGACACGCATGCGCCGCGCTGCCAAAGAGGGAAGCTGCGCATGGGCGCCGGCGCCCGTCCGAACATCGCGAAGGTTGCGTGAAACAAAACGCCGGTGGGGTCCGGAGATGCCAGGTAAAGTCATCTCGATTGCAAATATGAAAGGCGGAGTCGGCAAGACGACGATCACCGTCGGCCTCGCCCATGCCTTCGCGCAGGAGAACGCCGCGGGGAAGGCGCTGCGAATTCTTGTTATTGATCTTGATGCGCAGGCCAACGCCTCGTTCTGGTTCTGCGGCGATCAAAAACTCACCGAACTGATCGAGAGCGGGCGCACGATGGACGCGTTCCTGGAGGACGCCGTCGTGCTCAATCAGCCCCGCACGCTGGCGGACTACGCGCACATTCTGACCCGAGCCGGCGCGCCCCCAGGCGATCTCTGCGTCATCCCCTGCAGCCCGGAACTCCGCCTGATCGAGCGCGAGATGACCTATTTCCTCTCCGAGCGCCGCGCGAGCCTCAAGGAGGTCGAAAACGTCGTCGCCGATCTCCTGGTGACGGAACTCGCCGCGCTCAAGGAAAAGTACGACCTCATCATCTTCGACACCGCGCCCGGCATCTCGGCGCTGACCGAGGCGGCGCTGCGCGCCTCCGACATCGTGATCGTCCCGACCGTGCCGGACTTCATCTCCAATCTGGGCCTGGAGGCGTTCTGCCGCTCGGTCTGGTGGGCCAATCACAGCGGATCGGAGCTGCAACGCACGCCATGGGTGGTCGCCAACATGGTCAAGGAGACCAAGCATCACGCTGCGATGCTCGCAGAGATGCGCGCGGAATCGGCGGCCGAGGACGCCGGCTTCAAGATGTTCCGCATCGAGATCCCGTGTTCGGAGGAGATCGAAGAGGCCGGCGCCCGGGTGCGCGAGGCTGAAGGCGTCTGCGCCGCGGCGTTCGACCCCGGCGCCTCGCTGATCTTCGCCGGCTTCGCCAAGGAGATCGCCGACCTCATCGGCGTGCCCGCGCCGCTCAGCCGGGGCGATTCCCGTTAGGGTTTAGCGCGCGCCACGCCGGGCCAAGCGCGGCCTGAGCGCCTCTGCGGCGCTGGCGCCGAGCGATACGATCCCAAGCGCCGAAGCCGCGAGCGAGGGCCAGCAGCGCCAGCAATGGCCGAGGAACGTCCCTGCGCCCTCCGGGTGCGCCGACGGGCCGCACCAGGCGGACGCCATCAGCCCCGCCAGCGCGGCTTCGCGCATCGCCGCCTGCAATCCCGCGAGACCAGCGACGAGAAGAAATCCGCCGACAGCGGCCGGAAGCGCCGCGCGCACCATCGCCTGCTCGCTCATCTTCACCTTCCGCGGCGAGCCTGCCCGCCTCGTCGCAGCCGCTCCTTGACCTGGATCAAGGCTCCTTCGGCGGCGCGGCCGCACGCATGAGCCATTCGATGGAATCGCGTGCACGCGCCGGGGAAGCCATGATCCGTACAGAGACGATAACCGGGCGCGCCGCCCCCTGGGAGGCCGCTCTCATCGCCGCGATCCTCATCGCCGGCGGCTTTCTCACGGTTTTCGGCGCCGCGTTCGCGACGGATCCGATGTTCAAGGTCCAGATGTACATGGCCATGGCCGGCTTCGTGCTCGGCCTCGGCGGCCTGACCTTCTGGCTGGGACAGGACAGAGCCGAGCAGGCGACGCGTTACCACGACAACGTGGTCAAGGCCGGCGTCATCGCCTCCATGTTCTGGGGGATCGCCGGCCTGCTCGTCGGCGTCGTCATCGCGCTGCAGCTCTCGTTTCCGAATCTCTTCTACTTCCCAGATCTGGGCTGGACCAATTTCGGGCGCCTGCGACCGCTGCACACCTCTGCCGTGATCTTCGCCTTCGGCGGCAACGTGCTCATCGCCACCAGCTTCTATGTCGTGCAACGCACCTCGCGCGCGCGCCTCGCGGGCGGACTTTGGCCGTGGTTCGTGTTCTGGGGCTACCAGGCCTTCATCGTCATGGCAGGGACGGGCTACCTGATGGGCGTCACCCAGGGCCGCGAATACGCCGAGCCGCCCTGGTATGCAGATCTCTGGCTGACGCTCGTTTGGGTCGTCTATCTCCTCGTCTTCCTCGCGACGCTCTGGAAGCGCGAGGAGAAGCACATCTACGTCGCCAACTGGTTTTACCTCGCGTTCATCGTGACGATCGCGATGCTGCACATCGTCAACAATCTGGCGATGCCGATCTCGTTCGCGGACTGGTTCAGCTATTCGGCCTTCGCCGGCGTTCAGGACGCGCTGACGCAATGGTGGTACGGCCACAACGCCGTCGGCTTCTTCCTCACCGCCGGCTTCCTCGGGATCATGTACTACTTCATCCCGAAGCAGGCGAACCGCCCCGTCTATTCCTACCGTCTCTCGATCATCCACTTCTGGGCGCTGATCTTCCTCTACATTTGGGCCGGCCCGCACCATCTGCACTACACAGCGCTGCCGCAATGGGCGCAGACGCTGGGCGCGACATTCTCGGTCATGCTCTGGATGCCCTCCTGGGGCGGCATGATCAACGGCCTCATGACGCTCTCCGGCGCCTGGGACAAGCTGCGCACCGATCCGGTGCTGCGCATGATGGTCGTCTCCGTCGCGTTCTACGGCATGTCGACATTCGAAGGCCCGATGATGTCGGTGCGCACGGTGAATGCGCTCTCGCATTACACGGACTGGACGATCGGCCACGTCCATTCCGGCGCCTTGGGCTGGGTCGGCTTCGTCAGCTTCGGCGCGCTCTACTGCCTGACGCCGTGGCTGTGGAAACGCGAACGGCTTCATTCCAACGCGCTCGTCGAATGGCACTTCTGGATCGCCACGATCGGCATCGTTCTCTACATCACCGCGATGTGGGTCGCCGGCATCATGCAGGGCTTGATGTGGCGCGCCTATGATCAGCTCGGCTTCCTTCAATACTCCTTCGTGGAGACCGTCGAAGCCATGCATCCGTACTACATCATCCGCGCGCTCGGCGGCCTGCTCTACCTCGCTGGCGCATTGCTCATGGCCTACAACCTCTGGCGCACGGCGCGCGGAGACGCGCCTGCGCGCGCTCCCGTTCCGCATGCCGTGCCGGCCGAATAAGGGGCGAAGGAATATGTGGCGCTTTCACCGCCTCTTCGAAAAGCACACGATGATCCTGCTCATCGGGATTCTCGTCGTCGTCTCCATCGGCGGCCTGGTGCAGATCACGCCGCTCTTCTTCATCGAATCGACGATCGAGCGCGTCGAGGGCGTGCGCCCCTATACGCCGCTCGAACTCGCAGGACGCCAGATCTATATCCGCGAGGGCTGCTACACCTGCCACTCGCAAATGGTCCGCCCGCTCCGCGACGAGGTCGAGCGCTACGGCCATTACTCGCTCGCCGCCGAGAGCATGTACGACCATCCCTTCCAATGGGGCTCCAAGCGCACTGGCCCCGATCTCGCTCGGGTCGGGGGGCGCTACAGCGATGAATGGCACCGCGACCACCTGATCGATCCCCGCGCGCTGGTGCCGGAATCGGTGATGCCGCCCTACGCCTTCCTCGCTGGGCGCGAACTCGACGTGAACGATGCGGAGCGTCATCTGCGCGCCAATCGCGTCGTCGGCGTTCCGTACACGGACGCGCAGGTCGAGAACGCTGCGGCGGACATGCGCGCCCAAGTCGATCCCATGTCCTCCTTCGACTTCGAACGCCGCTATCCCGGCGCGCTGGTGCGCGACTTCGACGGCGATCCGACCCGCCTCACAGAGATGGATGCGATCATCGCCTACCTCCAAAAACTCGGAACCGACGTCGATTTCTCGAACTACGAGGCCGAGGCGCCGGAGAACCTGAGATGACATACGCCGCCATGGCCCAGTTCGCACAGAGCTGGGGCCTCTTCCTGCTCATCGCCCTGTTCTGCATCGCCGCCGTCTACGCGCTGTGGCCCGCCAACCGCGAGACCTTCAAGCGCGCGAGCGCGCTGCCTCTTGAACCCGACGACGCCGGAGACGCCTCATGAGCGCGAGCGACAACGAACCGCGCGAGATCGACGCCCATTCCGGCCAGGCCACCACCGGCCACGAATGGGATGGCGTCAAAGAACTCGATACGCCCCTGCCGCGCTGGTGGCTGTACATCTTCTACGCCACGATCGTCGCGGCCGTGATCTATTGGGTGCTGATGCCCGCCTGGCCGCTCGTCAACGGCTACACCAAGGGCGTGCTCAACTACTCCGATCGGCGCATCGTGATGGAGAACGTCGGCGCGCTGGAGACTGCGCGCGCGGCGGATTATGCACGCCTGCGCGACGCCAGCTTCGACGACATCATCGCCGATCAGAGTTTGCAGGAATTCGCCCTCGCAGCCGGCGAAGCTGCCTTCGGCGACAATTGCGCCACCTGCCACGGCGCCGGCGGCGCGGGCGCGCCCGGTTATCCGAGCCTTGCCGACAATGTGTGGATTTGGGGCGGAACCTTAGCCGATATCGAGCACACCATCACAGTGGGCGTGCGCTCCGGCCACCCCCAGGCGCGATTCTCACAGATGCCGGCCTTCGGCCGCGACGGGCTCTTGGCGCCGCGCCAGATCGCGGACGTCACCGAATATGTGCTCTCGCTCAGCGAGGCTCGGAGGCGCGCCGCTCCGGACGCGGCGGCCGCGGCGCGCGGCGCGATCGTCTACGCCGAACAATGCGCGATCTGCCATGGAGCGAACGCCGCAGGCGATCGGGCGCAGGGCGCGCCGAGCCTCGTCGACGACATCTGGCTCTATGGCGGGTCACGCGAGGAGGTGCGCCGCCAGATCGAGACCGGGCGCGGCGGCGTCATGCCCAATTGGGACCGCCGCTTCGATCCCGGACTCATCCGGGCCCTCGCAGTCTATGTCTACGCGCAAGGCGGCGGGGAGCCGGACGCCCCCGCGCCTGCATCGTCTGCGACGGAGACGCCGGCAGGCGAGTGACATGGACGCCATGACCTCTCGCACGCTCCCGGACGACTCGCACCGCATCGACGTCGAGGCGGTGAATACGCCGGCCGCGCGCAAGCTCTACAAGAAACGCGTCCAAATCTATCCCAAGCTCGTCCACGGCCGCTTCCGCGCCATCAAGTGGGCGGCGATGACCGTTCTGCTCGGCATCTATTATCTGACGCCCTGGATACGCTGGGACCGTCCTGGCGCGGCGCCTGATCAAGCGGTCCTCGTCGATTTCGAAGGCCGCCGCTTCTATTTCTTCTTCATCGAACTCTGGCCGCAGGAGGTTTATTACATCACCGGCCTGCTCATCCTCGCCGCGCTCGGTCTCTTCCTGGTCACCGCCCTTTTCGGCCGCGTCTGGTGCGGCTACGCCTGCCCGCAGACGGTGTGGACCGATCTCTACATCCACGTCGAGCGCCTGATCGAAGGCGACCGCAGCGCCCGCATCCGCCTCGACAAGGCGCCCTGGACGCTTGGAAAGGCCGCCCGCAAGCTCGCCAAGCACGGGCTTTGGCTGCTGATCGCAGCCGCCACGGGCGGCGCCTGGGTGTTCTATTTCGGCGATGCGCCCACGCTCTTTCGAGAGATATTCACCGGCCAAGCGTCGCCCACGATCTACCTTTTCGTCGGCGTCTTCACCTTCACCACCTACACCCTCGCCGGCGCCATGCGCGAGCAGGTGTGCACCTATATGTGCCCCTGGCCGCGCATCCAGGCTGCGCTCATCGACAATGACGCGCTGTCGGTCACTTACCGCGCCGATCGCGGCGAACCGCGCGGCGCCCACAAGAAGGGAACATCCTGGGAAGGCCGCGGCGATTGCATCGACTGCAATCAGTGCGTCGCCGCCTGTCCGCAAGGCATAGACATCCGCATGGGCGATCAGCTCGAATGCATCAATTGCGCGCTCTGCATCGACGCCTGCGACGCCGTCATGCGCAGGATCGACCGGCCGATCGGCTTGATCGCATACGATTCCCCCGCGAACGTCGCGCGCCGCCGCAGAGGCGAAAGACCCAAGGTGCGGCTCGTGCGGCCGCGAACGATCCTTTACGCCGTCCTCCTCGTCGCCGTCGCCGCCCTGATGTTGACGCAGCTCGTAAACCGCCAGCTCCTTTCACTCGACGTCGTGCGCGACCGCAGCCCGCCCTTCGTGCGCCTCGCCGACGGCTCGGTGCGCAACAACTACCTCATCAAGGTCATCAACATGGCGCCCGCGGCGCGCACCCTGGCCCTCCGCGTCGAAGGAGCGCCCCACGCCGATCTCGCGTCCTTCGCGCACGAGACCCGCGACGGCGCCATCCTGGTGAGCGCCCGCGCCGATGCGGTCACCACGCTGCGCGTGCATGTCACGGCGCAGCGCGGCGCCGCCGCAGGCCCGCGCGACATCGCCTTCGTGCTGCGCGATCCGCAGACCGGCGAGGCGATCGCGGAAAGTCCATCCGTTTTCGTCGGAGGCGGCCCATGAACGCCGCCGTATCCAAGCGCAAAGGCGAACTGCGCGGCTGGCATGTCCTGGCGCTGCTCCTCGCCTTCTTCAGCGCTGTCGTCGCCGTCAACGTCGCCTTCGCCGTGTTCGCCGCGCAGAGCTTTCCCGGCGAGGACGTCCGCCGCTCCTACCTGCAGGGGCTCGCCTACAACGATACGCTCGCGGATCGACGCAAGCAGGCGGCCCTCGGCTGGCGCGCAGGCGCCTCGTTCGAGGGCGAGACCATCCGGATTCGGATCGTGGATTCCACCGGCGCCGGCGTGCCGGGGCTGTCGCTGGAAGGCGCGCTGCGCCGCCCGCTCGACGCGCGCATGGACGTCCCGCTCGCCTTCGCAGACCGTGGCGATGGCGATTACGTGGCGCAGTTCCAAGGCCTCCCTGCGGGGGCGTGGGAGCTGCGCGCGCGCACGCGCGGCGGCGTCGAATTCTCGCTCGCCAAGAGGCTCACATGGCCGCCGTCCCAGCTCCCCTGAACACGCAGCATGGCTGCCCTTCCGGCCTCGGGCCGCCCGCTGACGGGCCCCGCTTGGCCGATCCTTCGCCCTTCGTGCGCCGCGAGAAAGACGGCCGCGACAGCCTCGAACTCTTGGTGAAAGGCGCTCATTGCGCCGGCTGCATCCGCAAGATCGAAGGCGCCGTGCGCGCGCTGCCGGGCGTCGAGAACACGCGCCTCAACCTGACGACCGGCCGCCTCTTCGCGTCATGGCGTCCCGGCGCTCTTGCGCCGCGCGCGATCGTCGAGACGGTCGGGCGTCTAGGCTACGAAGCCTTGCCGTTCGATCCCGAAGCCAGCCGCCACAGCAAGGACGAGACCGGCCGCGATCTCCTGATCCGCCTCGCCGTCGCCGGCTTCGCGATGATGAACATCATGATGTTCTCCGTGCCGGTGTGGAGCGGCGTTGGCGAGATGGGCGAGGGCGCCCGCGGCCTCATGCACTGGGTCTCCGCGCTCATTGCGCTGCCGGCCTGCCTCTACGCGGCGCAGCCGTTCTTCCGATCAGCAGCGGCGGCGCTCAAGCAGCGCCGCGCAAATATGGACGTGCCGATCTCGCTTGGCGTCATCCTCGCGCTTTCCATCAGCGTCTACGAGACCGCTTCAGGCGGCCCGCACGCCTATTTCGACGGCGCCTCGATGCTGCTCTTCTTCTTGCTGATCGGCCGTTATCTCGATCACCGCCTGCGCCACGAGGCGCGCTCGGCGGCGCAGGATCTGCTGGCGCTGCAGGCCGTGACGGCCCAGCGCCTCGACCCCGACGGCGTCGTCCGCGCGGTCGCGCTGCGCGATGTCGCGCCGGGAGACCGTCTGCACCTCGCGCCGGGCGACCGCGTTCCTGTCGACGGCGTGATCGAGCAAGGCGCCTCCGAGTTCGACAAGGCCATCCTTACGGGCGAAACTGCGCCTGCGCCTGCCGGCGCCGGCGACGCGATTCCCGCCGGCGCCGTCAACCTCACGCGGCCGCTCATCATGCGTGCAACGCGGGCCGCCGCCGAGTCCACGGTCGCGGAGCTGGCGCGCCTCATCGAGGCCGGCGAACAAGCGCGCGCGCGACGCATGCGCATCGCCGACAAGGCGGCCTCGCTCTATGTGCCCGTCGTGCACACGCTGGCTGCGCTGACGTTCATCGGCTGGCTTGCCGCGCCGCCGCTGCTGCGTGCGTGGGGATACGACATCGCCGATCTCGGCCTGCGCGGCGCGCTCCTGAACGCGGTCGCCGTGCTGATCATCACCTGCCCATGCGCGCTCGGCCTCGCTGTGCCGGCCGTCCAGATCGTCGCCACCGCGCGCTTGTTCAGGCGCGGCGTGCTCGTCAAATCCGGCGATGCGCTCGAACGCCTGGCGCAGGCCGACTACGTCGTCCTCGACAAGACCGGCACCTTGACGCTCGGGCGCCCCGCGCTCGTCGGCGCCGTCGATGCGGCCGCGCTCAGAGAAGCCGCGTCCCTTGCGCGCGCTTCGCATCATCCGCTCGCGCGCGCGCTTGTGGAGGCGGCGGGGCCAGGCCGGCCCGCCGCGGAAGTCATCGAGCATCCCGGCCAGGGTCTCGAAGCGAGTCTCGCCGGCGCGCCCGCGCGTCTTGGCCGCCGCGCCTTCGCCGCGCCCGAGGCCGGCGACGACGGCGCGCATGCGGGCCCCGAACTCTGGTTCAAGCACGGCGAGGCCGCGCCGATCCGCTTTCGCTTCGAGGACAAACTGCGCCCCGACGCCGCCGCAGCCGTCGCCGCGTTTCGCGCTCGCGGCATCGATGTCGAGCTTCTTTCCGGCGATCGGCCCGAGGCGGTGGAGGCTGCCGCGCGCGCCGCAGGAATCGCTACGTGGCGTGCGAGCGTCAGCCCGCAGGACAAGATCGCGCGCCTCGCAGCGCTCGCCGCCGCGGGCAGGAGGCCCCTCATGATCGGCGACGGCTTGAACGACGCCGCCGCCCTTGCGGCGGCGCACGTCTCCGCCGCGCCCGGCGCCGCGATCGGCGCCAGCCAGGCCGCGGCCGATCTGGTGTTTCAGGGCGAGCGACTTTCCCCCATCGTCGAGGCCCTCGATGTCGCGCGCAAGGCCGAACGGCGCGTGATCGAGAATCTCGGCTTCTCGGCGCTCTACAATCTCATTGCTGCGCCGATCGCCATATTCGGCTTCGTGACGCCGTTCATCGCAGCGTTTGCGATGTCGTCCTCGTCCCTTGTCGTGACGCTCAACGCCCTGCGGCTGCGTGAGAAGGGGCGCTCCCAATGAGCGTCGCCATCTATCTCATTCCCGTTGCGCTGTTCATGGGCGCCGTCGGCCTCGCGGCGTTCATCTGGAGCCTGAAATCCGGCCAGTACGAGGACCTCAAGGGCGCCGCGGCGCGCATCCTCATTGACGACGAGGACTAGGTTCGACGCTGCGCGCCGCGCTCGAGCGGTGCGCAGCGGTCCCCGCGCTACCCGCCGCGCCGCTCTTGAATGGACTCAAGATAGGCGGTGATCGCAGCGATCTCCTCGGGCGTGAACCGGAGCGCCGGCATCGCCGGGTGCCCCACGAGAATGCCCTCGGCGAACGCCTCTTCGAGCGCGGTCACGGGATAGCGCTCCGCCAGCCGACGCAGCGGCGGCGCATCCTGGCGCGGACTCTCTCCGCTCTCGCCGATCGCATGGCAGCTCACGCAGCGCTGCTCCACGATCACACGCCCGTCCGCCGCCAGATCGCGAGACCGCGCCTCATCCGGCGCGCTGGCGCACGCCGCAAGCGAGAACGCCGCCGCCATCGCCGCAATCGCTCGCATGACGCTCTCTCACCCCCTGTATGGCGACGTCTCGGTGACGCGATAGACCAGCGGCTCTTCGCCTTCCTCCGTCACCGTCACGTACTCGCCGACGCGCAGGACGTGATCGCCCAGCCGGAAGAGCGGTTCATCCGGCCCTTCCTCCTCTTCGTCATAGCGGAAATACCAATGCGACCCGCGATGGCTCAGCCACCCGTCGGCCAACTCGGCCTCGTCCGGCGAGAAGCGGTTGACGGTGCAGAGCGCCTTCTTCTCACGCCAAAGCGCCACGTCGAGCCGCCCGGTCGCATCGAGCGGCGCGACGATGCGGTAGCCGCGATGCGCGTCGCCTTCCGGGAAGCCGGCCTTCGGGTTGCGGGCAAGGTGCATGACGATTTCCGTGAGCGCGCCCATCAGCGTTCTTTCCTCGATATCCTCAATGCGCAAGCAACAACGGAATACGTGTAGTTTCAAGCAACGTCCGCGTGACGCCGCCGAAAATCGCTTGCTGCAGCCGGGCATGATGGAAGGCGCCCATCACGATGAGGTCAGCGTCCATGTCCACGGCGGCGCTGAGGATCACCTCGCTGATCTGGCGCCCCTGTCCGTCGAGATTGAGCACCTCGACATCGCGCCCGCCCCGCGCGAGATGCGCGGCGAACTCGGCGCCCGGCGCCTCGTCGAGGCCCCGCGGGGAAGGATGCGCATCGACGGTGACGATCTTGATCGCATCGGCGCGGTCGAAGAACGGCGCAGCTGCGACCGTCGCACGCACCGCCTCGCGCGTCGCGTCCCAAGCGATCATGATGCGTTTGAACGCCTTGGGCGGCTTCACGCCGGTTGGAAGCGCCAGGAGACCGCGTCCGGATTCCATCAGCACGCCCTCGAACACGTCGTTGCGCACGCCGGTCTCGCGATTGCGGGGCGCAATGGCCATCACAGTAATGTCCCGGTGCCGCGCCGCGGCGATCGCGGCGTCCACCGCCGCGTGCGACCAGGATTCTATCGCCTGCACCTCCAAGGCCGGGCTCTTGGCCCGCTCGCGCAGCCGCGCTGCTGTGCGCGCGCCCTCCTCGCGCACTTGGGCGATCACCTCTCCGATCATCGCCGCCGACATCGAGGCGTCCGCCGCTGCGATCGGCGCCGGCAGCGCCGAGATCACCAGCGCAGTGAGATGCGCGTCCGCGAAGACCTCCATGGCCTCCACGGCGTCGAGCACGGGCTCGTCGAGCTCAGCGTCGATGAATGGGACAAGCACGTCGCGAATGGTCATGGCGATCCTCCTGATGGATATGCCTAGCGCGGCCGCGCGCAGCGCGGATTGACCCAGCGCAATCGGCCCCCTTGGCGGGGCCGCGCCCGCCTTTTATGGCTCGGGGCATGGAACAGCCGGCGCACACGATCGGGGAAAGGCTCCTGGCCTTCTGGCGGCGCGCGGCCTTGAACCCCCTGCTTTCCTGCATCGTGGTCGCCGCCGTGGTGGCCGTCGCCGCGCTGCTCACGGCCCTCAACATCAACCTCGGAGGCGAACTCCGGCTGCTGCTGTTCGTCCCGGCGGTGCTGATCGGCGCCGCGCTCCAGGGATTCCCCGGCGGCGCCTTCGCCACTTTGGCGAGCCTGCTCGCGGCCATTGCGGTGCAGCGCGAACCCGTGAGCGGCCACGAACTCGTCTTCGCGCTCATCTTCACCGTTCTTGGCCTGACGATCGCAGGGTTCGGCGAACAATTGCGGCGCTCCGAAGCAGAGATTGCGGCGCGCACGGCCGCGCTCGATCTGCGCGAGGCGCACGTGCAGTCGATCCTGGAGGCCTCCCCCGACGCCATGATCGTGATTGACGAAGAGGGACGCATTCGCTCCTTCAGCGCCGCCGCAGTGCGCATGTTCGGCTGGACGCCCGCCGAAGTGATCGGGAAAAACATCTCGATGCTGATGCCCGAGCCCTATCGTTCGGCGCATGACGGTTACATCATGCGCTATCTCGCAACCGGCGAACGGCGGATCATCGGCATCGGCCGCATCGTCACCGCCGAGCGCAAGGACGGCGCGACCTTCCCCATCGAGCTCGCCGTCGGCGAGACGCATGTCGCTGGCGTGCGCAGCTTCACCGGCTTCATTCGCGACCTGACGGAGCGCCAGGAGACGGAAGCGCGTCTGCAGGAGTTGCAGTCTGAACTCGTCCATGTTTCGCGCCTCACCGCGTTGGGCGAGATGGCCCAGGCGCTCGCCCACGAACTCAACCAGCCGCTATCGGCGATCTCGAACTATCTCAAGGGCTCGACCAAGCTCCTAAGCGCCGAGCCGCCCGACCGGCCCCGCGCGCTCGAAGCCGTCGAAAAAGCCGCCGAGCAAGCCTTGCGCGCCGGCGACATCATCCGTCGGCTGCGCGACTTCATCGCCCGCCGCGACGCCGAGACCCAGGTTGAAAGCTTGAGCCGCGTGATCGAGGAAGCCGCGGCCCTCGCACTCGTCGGCGTGAAGGACGTCCGCTTCCGCCTGCGGGCCGACCCCGCCGTCGACTCAGTAATGGCGGATAAGGTCCAGGTCCAGCAGGTGCTCTTGAACCTCTTCCGCAACGCGATCGAAGCGATGCGCGCGGCGCCGCAGCGCGAACTGACGGTGGAGACCGCCCCCGCCGACGCCGGGATGACCCTCGTCAGCGTAGCCGACACCGGTCCAGGGATCAGCGCCGAGGTGATGGCGCAGCTCTTCCAGCCTTTCGTTTCGACCAAGGCCAGCGGCATGGGCGTGGGGCTGTCCATTTCGCGCACGATCGTGGAAAATCACGGTGGCCGCATCTGGGCGGACGCGAGTTCGTCCAGCGGCGCCGTCTTCCGCTTCACCTTGCGACGCGCCGATGCCTGACGCCGCCCCTCAAGAGTCCGTGGTCCACATTATCGATGATGACGAAGCGGCCCGTGAATCGCTGGGCTTTCTGTTGTCCACGGCCGGCCGCGCCGTGCGCTTGTACGCGAGCGCGCCCGACTTCCTGGCGGCGGCGGCCTCGGCGCACGCGGGCTGCATCATCACCGACCTGCGCATGCCGGAGATGTCCGGCCTCGATCTGATCCGCGCCATTAAGAGCCGGCGGCTGACGCCGCTGCCGATGATCGTGGTCACCGGCCATGGCGACGTGCCCCTCGCTGTGGAGGCCATGAAGGCCGGCGCGATCGACTTCCTGGAGAAGCCCTACAGCGAGGAGAAGCTGCTCAACGCGGTGGAGCGCGCGCTCGCCGCCGACGCCGACGCCGGCGACCGCGAGGCCCGCCGCGCCGAGGTGGCCCAGCGGATCGCCAGCCTGAGCGGGCGCGAGCGTGACGTGCTGCGCGGCCTCGTCAAAGGCGACGCCAACAAGGTGATCGCCGCCGAACTCGGCATCAGTCCCCGCACAGTGGAGATTTACCGCGCCAATCTGATGTCCAAGATGCGCGCCGGCTCGCTGTCCGAACTTGTCCGCATGGCCCTGCTCGCCGGCGTCGCAGATCCTTGAGGCGGCCGCGGGTTGCGGCAAGTCAAGGCGCCGCACCCGCTGCGGCTCTATCCTTCAAAGGTGAATCTCGCGCAGGCGCACTCGTTAATGGTCGAAGCGGCGGTCCGCACCTTGGTTGTCATCGATGACGACTCCGCGGTGCGCAACGCGCTGCAGTTCGCGTTGGAGCTGGAAGGCTACAAGGTGGCCCCCTTCGCTTCGCCGCTGGAATTGCTGGCCCGCGCGCCCGTCCCGGCGTTCGATTGCCTGATCGTAGATCAACGCCTGCCCGCGATAAACGGCCTCGACGTCGTGGACCTGTTGCGCCGCAATAGCCGGCCGCCGCGGCCTGCGATCCTGATCACCTCGAACCCGAGCAACGCCCTGCGCGCCCGCGCCGCCGCCGCCGGCGTGCCGATCGTGGAGAAGCCGCTGCAATCCGACGAACTGATCCGCATCGTCCGCCGGATGGTGGGCTAAGCAGCGCGTCCGCGCGCCATGACCCGGTCAGCGCGAAAGCCGCGTCGCGGTCTCGCGCGTGCGCGCCAGATAGGACTCGATCACATCCGGCCGCGTCGCCGCCGAGAGCCCGCCGAAATGCACATGTTCGGCGACGACCATGCCGCAAGCGTCCGCGAAATGCTCATCGAACAGCTTTTGCAGCGCTTCCCATCCGCCCTCGCGCACCAGCCATTCGGTCGGCGCGCCGGAGGACGTGAAGGTGGCGAGCTTGCGCCCCTTGAGCAGCGGCGCGTTGCCCCCGCCCGCCACCGGACCGTAGCCGAACCCCATGCCGAACACACGCTGCACATAGCCGCTTATGATCGCCGGCGGCGCATTGAACCAGAGCGGATACACGAACGCGAACACGTCGGCGTCGCCGATGAATTCGCGCTCGCGTAGGACGTCCGCCGCCGGCGCGAAGCCATCCGGGCTCGGCGTCTCCGCCGCGCTCAGCCGCGGCTCGAACTGGATGTCATAGAGATCGCGCAGCACCACCTGCGCGCCCGCGCCCTGCGCCGCCTCGCGATAGGCGCCCGCGACCGCGCCAGCGAAGCTGCGCGCCTTCGGATGACCGAGAATCAGCGCGTGCTTCATGGCGGATCACGCGTCGATATGTGCGAGAGAGCGCCGCGACCTCAGCACAATCGTGCGCGTTGACGGCAGCCGGATAAAGCCGTCGCGCTCAAGTTGCGAGAGCGTGCGCGATACGGTCTCGATCGTAAGCCCCAAATAATCGGCGATGTCGCTGCGCGACATCGGCAACTCGATGCTATCGCCGCCATCGCCGCGATCGGCCATCTCCAGCAGGAACGCCGCCACGCGCTGCACGGCCGACTTGCGCCCAAGGAGCAGCATATGCTCCTGCAGCCGATCGAGTTCCTGCGCCGTGAGCTTCCACAGCGCCTGCGCCAAGCCGGCGTCGCCGTGCGCCTGAGCTTCGATCGTCGAGCGACGCATGAGCGCGATGCGGCTGTCGACGATCGCCTCCGCCGAGTACCGATGCTCGGGACCGGCCTCGAGCCCAAAATAGTCGCCGGGCAATAGGAACGCGCTGATATGCCGGCGTCCGTCGCTGAGGATGCGAGTCAATCGCACCGCGCCGCTCACCACGCGATACACGTAGGTTGCAGGTTCTTCCTCGGCGTAGATTTCTTCGCCACGCGCATAGGGCGCGGTCAGGGCCTGTGCAGTCAAAGGTAGCTCGACATCGCGCAGCGCCGCCGGCGCCGGCGTCGACCTGACGAATTCCTGCGAAGCGACCGCATAAGCCATGACCCGCCTCCTTGCTGGCATGGACACGCTACGGCGGCGGGGCGCGGCGAAAAATTCCGCCGGAACCCCTAAGGGAAAATACGGAGCGGGCCGTTTGCGCAGATCCGAAGCCGCACGCGCGGCGTAACAGCCGCGGAGACCTGTGGAGCGAGCATGGCCCGTGCATGCCTTGGAGCGTCCGCCGCGCTGGTCGCGGCCTGCCTTGCATGCGCGCTTCCCGCGGACGCCGACCCGCGGCCTGCCGAGGTCGGTCGCGTCATCGGCGGCGACGCCCGCCTGGTGGGCCAGGCGCCCTACCGCGTGCTGGTCTGGAGCGTCTTCGACGCGGCGCTCTGGAGCGGATCGGGCGCGTTCGCTTGGGAGCGCCCATTCGCGCTCACCCTCACCTACCGGCGCGCCTTCTCCGCCGAGGCGCTGGCCGACCGCACCGTCGAGGAGATGACCCGGCGCGGCTACGCCGAGGCGGCGGCGCTGCGCCCGCGGCTCGTCCAATGCTTCGCCGATGTCGCGCCCGGCGACCGCATCACCGGAGTGGCCGAAAGCGCGAGTCGCGCTCGTTTCTTCCACAACGGCGCCGAGCGCTGCACCCTCGAGCGCCGCGGCTTCAGCCGTGCCTTTTTCGGCATCTGGCTGGAGGACCAGGGCGCCTTCAGCGAGCGCCTGCGCGGCGCGCGCTGATCACACCCGCTCGACGATGATCGCCGGGGCCATGCCGCCGGCGGCGCACATCGTCACGAGCCCGCGCTTGAGATCGCGCCGTTCGAGTTCGTCAACGATCGTGCCGATCAGGATCGAGCCGGTCGCGCCGATCGGGTGGCCGAGCGCGATAGCGCCGCCATTTACGTTCACCTTGTCGCGGTCGAGCCTGAGATCCCGTATGAACTTCTCGGCCACCACCGCGAACGCCTCGTTGATCTCCCAGAGATCGATATCCTCGATCGTCAAGCCGGCCTTCGCCAACGCCTTCTTCGCAGCCGGGACGGGGGCGTTCAGCATGAGCGTGGGGCAATCGCCGACATTGGCGAACGCGACGACCCGCGCACGCGGCTTCAATCCGTTCTTCTCGGCGTACGTTTTCGACGCCAGCAGCACCGCGCCCGACCCGTCCACCACGCCCGACGATGTGCCCGCGTGGTGCACGCCCTTGATGTCGATGTCGGGATAGCGCGCATTGATGAGCTTGCGGAACGTGGTGCCCGCCTCGTCGAGGGGCATGTCCATCAATTGCTCGAACGCGGGCTTGAGCGCTGCAAGCCCTTCGAGCGTCGTATTCGGCCGCGGGAATTCTTCGTGGTCCAGCGCCACCGAACCGTCCTCGTTATAGACCGTGACGAGGCTCTTGTTGAAATGGCCGTTCGCAATGGCGTTGGCGGCGCGCTTCTGGCTTTCCACGCCCAGTTCCTCCGTGGCGCGCCGGGTGATCCCTTCCATCGCCGCGATCGCGTCCCCGCACACGCCCTGATGCGATTGCGGGTGCATCGCCCGCAGCGTGGGATTGTCGCGGTCCATCATCATGCCGCTGGGCGGCAGCGAGGCGGTGAACGACATCATCTCCGTGCCGCCGGCGATGACGAGATCCTCCATGCCGGACATGATGGAGGCCGCGGCCATGTTCACCACGGAGATCCCCGAGCCGCAGAAGCGGTCGAGCGTCACGCCGCTGGCCTTGATGTCGTAGCCCGCGAGCAACGCCGACATGCGCCCGAGATCGGCGCCCTGCTTGCCCACCTGCGTGGACGTGCCCCAGATGATGTCGTCGACCTCGGCGGTGTTGAGATTGTTGCGCTCCTTGAGCGCTCTGAGCACGGTTGCGCCCAGGTGCTGGGGATGCAGATGGGCCAGCGCCCCCTTGCCGACCTTGCCGATCCCCCGCGGCGTGCGGCAGGCGTCGATGATATAGGCTTCGGGCATTGCAGGTCTCCGGGACGCGAGGTTCGGACGCATTTTTCAGCGGCGGATGGGATTGTCCACGCATCACGTAACGGCAGAACCCTGCGACTCTGGACCGCCCGCGCCGGCGCCGGCTATGTGCCGCCCATGACCATCGGCCCCGCCTCGCACAGCTTCATCTCCCAGCGCCTGCGCCTCCACTATGTCGAGTGGGGCCCGTCCGAAGCGCCGCCCTTGCTCCTCGTCCATGGCGGGCGCGACCACTGCCGCTCCTGGGACTGGACGGCTGAGGCCTTCATGCACGACTGGCGCGTGATCGCGGTGGACCTGCGCGGCCACGGCGACAGCGCGTGGTCGCCGGATGGGGATTATTCGCTCACGGCCTATGTCTACGACCTCGCTCAGCTCGTGCATCAGCTGAAGCTGGCGCCCGTCTCAATCGTCGCCCATTCGCTCGGCGGCAACATCGCGCTGCGCTATGCCGGGCTCTATCCGGAGAACGTCAAGAAGCTCGTCGCCATTGAGGGCTTGGGTCCGTCCCCACGGATGATGGCCGAGCGCGACGCAGTTCCGTTCCGTGAGCGCTGGCGCGCCTGGATCGAGGAACGACGCGCCGCGGCCGCACGCCTGCCGAAACGCTACGCCTCGATCGAAGAGGCGCTGGCGCGGATGAAAGCCGAAAACGCCTATCTTACCGACGCGCAGGCCCGCCACCTCACCGTCCACGGCGTGATCCAGAACGAGGACGGGACATATTCCTGGAAGTTCGACAATTATCTGCGCGTCTTCCCCGTCCTCGATCTGCCGCAGGAGCGAATCGAAGAACTATGGGCCGCGATCGCGTGCCCCGCTTTATTGCTCTATGGCGAAAAGAGCTGGGCCTCGAACCCGGAGAAGGACGGGCGCGCGCGCCATTTCAAGCACGCGCGGGTCGTCCAGTTCGCCGACGCCGGGCACTGGCTGCACCATGATCAATTCGATCGCTTCGTCGCCGAACTGCGCGGCTTCCTGTAGCGAGACGCATGCCTCCCCCGCTTGCGGGGGGAGGTGATCGCGAAGCGATGGGAGGAGCTTCTACCTCGCCTTGATCTCGATCTTCCGCGACGGCTCGCGCGGGTTCATCGCCCGCGGCAACGCGATTCTGAGCACGCCATTCTCGAACGTCGCCGCGATCTTGTCGGCGTCCGGCTCGAACGGGAGCGCGAAGCGACGCAGATACGTCCCTTGCGAACGCTCCATGAGATGGTAGCGCTTCTTCTCGTCCTTTTCCTCACGCTCCTGCTTGTGCTCGGCGCGCAGCGTCAAGACGCCGTTCGCGACATCGACGTCGATATCCTTCTGATCCACGCCCGGCAGCTCGGCGGTCACTTCGAGTCCCTCGGCCGTCTCCGCGACGTTCACCTTGGGCGCCATGAAGCCGTTCGAGAACGCGGTGGGCAGCCCCCAATCGCGTGAGAAGAAATCTTCGAACAGCTGTTCGAACGGGCGACGAAAGAACGGCGTCGGATCACTGCGCCGCGGCGTGAGCGATTTGTCATTCATGGTCCGCCTCATGGGGTTTCGAGGACTGACGCGGCCCGCGCGCTGCGTCCGCGCGCCCTCACGATTGCGCTTGATTTGCTTAGCCGCGCGGCGCGCCCGTCGCTTTGACCGCGATCAATCGCGCGGCGACGCGGCGCGGCCTTCCCCTTGGCTTCTTCTAGCCGGGGCGGAGGAAACCTGGATGGCGGGAACGTCCGATGCGGGAAAGGTCTCCTCCAGCGCCTCGTCTAAGCGCTCGTCCAGCCGCCGCTTCTCTGCGTCCTTCTCCTTCCGTGCGGCGTCGTCTTGAGGCTCCTTGGGCATCCAGGACTCCGTGATCGCGCATCTCTTAGCAGCGAGGCGTTCGGCCGTCCCGGCCCGTGACCAAGGTCACGGCCGGCGGGCGCCGCCCAAGATATCCACGCTCAGCCGACCCGCAGTCGGCGGAGCTGACTTGAAGGACCCGGAGCTGACCCCGATGACCCACACATTCTCCCGCTTGGCCCGCCGCGCCCGCCAAGGCGCTCACGCCGTCAGCGTCTTCGCCTTGTGCGCGGTTGCGTCTATGGTTCTGCCCGTCACGCTGTCGGCGCTCAGCCAATACGCCGCCTGATCGCCGGGGGGGGGGGGG
>JACAEE010000032.1 GCA_013389015.1 Hydrogenophilaceae bacterium
CGCTTCGTCCGTCCGCTGATCAGGACGCTCCGCAGACGGATGAAAGCGCTGCTGCCGCTCTGCCGCCGCCTCGGCGTCTGCGATCCCGAGGCGCCGTCCGACCTCGTCGGCGCCGCCAATCTCGTCGCCGCTACGCTCCCCGACACAAGCTGAACGCCCTCCCTCATTCCGGCCGGAGCAGTGCGCACCACTGCGCAGCGCCGGAACCCAAGGGCCGCCGCAGCGCGCGACGATCTTCTGAGCTCCGGAACTCCCCCCGGGATCAAGTCCGGGCGCGCTCGACCTGCAGCCCCGCAAGCAAACCTGCAAACAAGACTTGCGCCCGAACCCATCGGCGCCGCGCCGATGGGGTCGCGGGCGCGCGCTAACTGTAGACCTCGAACAAGCCCGCCGCGCCCATGCCGCCGCCGATGCACATCGTCACCACCGCGCGCTTGGCCTTGCGCCGGCGCCCTTCCATCAGCACGTGGCCGGTCAACCGCGCCCCGGTCATCCCGAACGGATGCCCGATCGCGATCGAGCCGCCATTGACATTGTACTTGTCGGGATCGATGCCGAGCTTGTCGCGGCAATAGAGGCATTGCGAAGCGAACGCCTCGTTCAGCTCCCAAAGATCGATGTCGTCGATTTTGAGCCCTTGCCGCTCAAGCAGCTTCGGCACCGCGAACACCGGCCCGATGCCCATTTCATCCGGCGCGCAGCCCGCCACCGCGAATCCGATGAAGGCGCCGAGCGGCTCGAGATTGCGCTTCTCGGCCTCCTTCTCGTCCATCAGCACCACGGCGGCCGCGCCGTCGGAAAGCTGGCTGGCGTTGCCGGCGGTGATGAAATTGCCTTCCCCGCGCACCGGCGCAAGCGAGGCGAGCCCTTCAAGCGTCGTGTCGGGACGATTGCACTCGTCCTTCTCCACGACATAATCGACCATCGTCTCTTCCTTGGTGTTCTTGTCGACCTTCTTCATTTTCGTCTGCATCGGGACGATCTCGTCCTTGAACAGCCCGGCCTGTTGCGCCGCCGCGATCCGCATCTGCGAGCGCAGCGAATACTCGTCCTGGTACTCGCGCGACACGCCGTAGCGCTTGGCCACGATGTCCGCGGTTTCGATCATCGGCATCCACAGCGCCGGCATGTGCGAATAGAGATCGGGCTCGACGATATGGTCGCGGTTCTGCGCGCCGCTCAACTGCACCAGGGAGATCGATTCCACGCCCCCGCCGACCGCGGCCGTGGCGCCTTCATGCATGATGTAATGCGCCGCCGACGCGATCGCCTGCAGTCCCGAGGAGCAGAACCGGTTGATCGTGGTCCCCGAGGTCGTCACCGGCAATCCGGCCTTGATCGCGGAAAGCCGCGCGATGTTCATGCCGGTCGCGCCTTCCGGCGCTCCGCAGCCGATCACCACGTCCTCGATTTCACTGGGATCGACCTTGGCGCGCTCCACCGCGTGCTTGATCGCGTGTCCGGTCATCGAGGCGCCGTGCGTCTCGTTGAACCCGCCGCGTCCCGATTTCGCCAGCCCCGTCCGGGCGTAAGACACCACCACCGCGCGCCGCATCGTCTCCTCCATCCATACCGCTCGTTCGGAAGCCGCGACCTAAGCACCCTGGCGTCGCGTTGGAAAGGCGCCGCGAACGGCAATCTCGCCTTGGCAAAGCCCCCGCTTGCGGCGCCGTGGCAAAGATGCAGAACAGGGACCATGGAACACGCTTCTGACCGCCTCAATCCGGTGGCCCTGATCACCGGGGCCGCCTCCGGCATCGGCGCCGCGCTCGCCCGCCGCCTCGCGCCCCGCGCCACCGGCGGGCTGATCCTGATCGACCATAACTCCGCCGCCCTGGGCGCAGCCGCGGACGCCATGGAGCAGCCCCCCGAGCGCGTCTCGACGCTGACCTTCGACGTCTCCGATCCCGATCGCTGGCGCGATTGCGCCGATTTCATCAACGCGCAATACGGCCGCCTCGACTACGCCGTCGCCAACGCCGGCATCGCCCACGCCGCCTCGATCGCCGACCACGATTTCGAGGACTGGCGCCGCGTCATGGCGGTGAACCTCGACGGCGTCTTCCTCACGCTGCAGACGGCGATTCCGCTGATGCGCCAGAACGCGCAAGGCGGCGCCATCGTCGTCGTCGCCTCCGCCGCCGGCCTCAAGCCGGAACCCGGCATAGCCGCGTACGGCGCCTCCAAGGCGGGGGTTCTTCAGCTCGCGCGCATCGCCGCGAAGGAAGCCGCCGCCGACAATATTCGCGTGAATTGCGTCGCGCCGGGCGGGGTCGAGACCCCGATCTGGGACGGCGTGCCGATGTTCCAGGAGCTGATCGCCGAAACCGGCTCGCGCGAAGCCGCCTTCGCCCGCATGGCCGAGATGGCCACGCCCTTGCGCTATTACGCCACCGCCGACGACATCGCCCGCAACATCGACATGCTCTTGACCGACCCCAGCCCCATCACCGGCGCCACCCTCGTCATCGACGGCGGCTATACGCTGTAGCGCTGCCCCCGTTCACGGGGCAGCCGTCATTTGCGCAGCAAATGACTGAGGGGGAACGCCGCTACTTCGTGAGCGGCCGCGGCCAGAGGATGCGCGTGAACGCGCCGTCGCGGTCGAGCACGAGGTGCTTCAGCGCGCCCAGCACATGCAGCGGCAACAGCACGAGAATGGTGATCCGCCCCACGGCGTGCGCGAGTTCGGCGAACTCGTGCAGCGCTTCGTTGCGCCCCATCGGGCTTGCGAGCGAGACGACGTCGAAAATGTTGATCGCGCGTCCGCCGCTCCACACCGCGAGCGGCCCGGATATGATCTGCACCGCCAGCGCGACAAGCAGCAGATGCTGCGTCGCGTTCGCGACCCTATTGAGCCAAGCCGCCTGCTTCGGCTTCTCCGGGCGGGGCTGCGTGTAATTGAGAATGATCCGCGCCGCGAAGAACGCGAACAGCGTGCCCCCGATCGAGATATGCAACCCCATCGCTGCGCCGCGCGCCGCGCGATCCCCGGCCTCGCCGGCCAGATACGCTTGGAACCCCGTCGCGAACATGGCGATGACGCCGATCGCCGCGATCCAGTGCAGCGCGATTGTGAGCCAGCCGTATCGCTCTTGCGTGTTGATCCAGGTCATCGGCGCTCCCTCCGCGCGCCAAGCCTAGCCTTGCCGCCGCGGCTTGGGAAGTCACGCTGCGCCTTGATATAATCCCGATACGGATCATCGTCTGCCTGGAGCGCGCTCACGCGCGCCGCGCGCGCACGCCGGCCTGCGGGGTCTCTTCATTGGCCGCAGCGTCCGGCGCCAGCGGGCGGAACTCCCCCGCCCGCGCCTGCGCGGCTTCGATGCGCGCAAGGCTGAGCGTCGCGGCGATTTCCGCGGCTTGCCCCGACGCCGCCGCGTCGCCCTGCCGCGCCGCGAGCAGGAGCCACACGAGCGCCTCGTCCGCGTCAGCGCGCACGCCGCACCCTTCGCGGTAGCAGCGGCCCAGATGGAACTGGCTGTCGCGATGGCCGAACCCCGCCGCCAAGCGGAACCAGTGGAACGCGGTCGCCTCGTCCTTCGCCCCGCCCTCGCCGCGCGCGCAATAGAGTCCAAGCGCATACATCGCCTGCACATGCCCGGCCTGCGCCGCGCGTTCCGCCCACTGCCGCGCGCGCGCCAGGTCGCCGCTCACTCCTTCGCCGCGCTCATAGAGTTGCGCCAGGCGATGCTGCGCCGGCGCAAGCCCTTGTTCGGCGACCACGCGCAACAGGCTCGCGCCTTTGCGCGCGCGTCCCGCCTGGATTTGTTCCAGCGCGCGGGCGTAGCGCGCTGCATCGCCGCGCGCCGGCGACCGCGGCGGCGC
>JACAEE010000057.1 GCA_013389015.1 Hydrogenophilaceae bacterium
GTCGGCGCCTGGGGAGCGTAGGCCGGGGGCGCTTCCCGCGCCGTTGCGCCGGCCGTCCCGCCCGCTGCGGCGCGCGCGGCGGCGCCCATGCGATCTACGGAGAAGAACAGCGGATCGAGCACCGGATCGTCCGGATCGCCGGTCCAGCGGGAGAGATCAAAGGCCGGCGCATGGTTGATGCTGGCCGGCGGCGGGGGCGCGATCAGGCAGGCCACCACGGCCTTGCCGGCGTTCACGGCGCGCTGCGCCGCGTCCAGGAAGGCGCGCGAGCGGATGCTCGCTTGCGACCAGACCACCAGCGCGGCGCCGCAATGGCGCATGTCTTCAGGCGCTCCCGGCGCCCCGCCGACATGCAGGCCGGCGCGTTCGAACATGTCCGCAAACGCCTTGGCGAGAGTTTCGTCCTCCCGCACACAGACGATCAGTACGTCCGCCATGACGTCTCCGCCGCCCCTCTGGGGCCCCGCACCAAGCCCAAAACGCACCGCCTCATGCATGTCTGGGGCGGTATGCAAGAAAGGTGCATATCATGCCCGACGCGCGTGCACACCCGCCCCAGCTCCCCAAAATGCGCGTAGACTCAGTCAACCGGCCGGAATTGACCTGAATTCGCGTCCATTACCTCCAGAACCCCGTCCGCGACGCCGAAACGAGCGCCCGCAAGGCTCAGTTTTTGCGCAGCAACGGCGCTTCTAACGAACGGAAACGTCAGCAGGTTTTCTAGCGTCACGCGGATGGATTCATACTCAAGCGCCGATTGGCGGTCTTCCGCGGCGCCTTCGATACGGGCTTTGGCCTTCTCCAGCATGCGCAGCCAGGGCGCGAGGAAGTACGTGCCGGCGCCAGGATCGTCATGGAGCGCGGCCGCGCAGCCGCCGCATTGCGCGTGGCCGAGCACCAGGATTTGCTTAACCTTAAGCACGCAGACCGCGAACTCGATCGCCGCGCTCGCGCCATGGTAGACGCCCCCCGACTCGAACGGCGGCGCGAGATTGGCGACGTTGCGAATGATGAAGAGTTCGCCAGGACCGGCGTCAAAGATCGTGGCGGGATCCACGCGGCTGTCGGAACACGCGATCACCATGGTCGGCGGCGCCTGGCCGTGGCTCGCAAGCTTCCGGTATAGCGCGCGCTGCTCCGGCCACCGGCCGGCGCGGAACCGCCGGTATCCTTCGATCAGTTGCTCCATAGTGGGCATGGAGCCCATAACCGGCGTTGGCGCAAGCGGGCGTCTTGTGATCGGCAAAGCCGCGGCGCCGTCTGGCTGGAGACCGACGATGACCGAGCAGCCTGCCGCCTTTGGAATGAGCAATGCCGTCAGCTACGCCTTCGCCAAGCGCGAGCGGCGCTTCGTGCTGCTGCGCGCGGCGCTGGCGTTCCTGCTGATCAACGCCCTCATTTACGGCGCCTCCGCCTATCTCATGCGCGATGCGTTCGCCGATTACATGGCCTGGGCCACGCAGATCGCGGAAAGCGGCGGCCTCGCCTCGGGAACGCCGCCGCCCATGCCGCCGCAATCGGTGCTCAACGCGGTTCCGGCGGCGCTGTTGCTTGGTCTTCTCTTTCTCGTGCTGATGGCGGTCTATGAGGCGGCGTGCCTCAGATGGCTCGTGCGCGGCGAAGCGGGCGGAGGCTTCTTCGGGCTCAGACTCGACGCCGATGCGGCGCGGGTTCTTCTCGTCTATCTCACCTGGGTCGGGGTCGTGCTGGCGGTCTATATGGCGATGATCGTCGTGGGGACGGCGCTCGCATTCTTGTTCGCCCTCGTGCGCGCGCCGGTCGGACTCTTCCTCGCGCTCGCGCCGCTCTTGTTTCTTGGCGGGCTCATCTTCGTCGGGGTGCGGTTCGCGCCGGCGGCGGCGGTGACGATCCGCGCACAGCGTTATGCGTTCCTGCGCGCGTGGGCCGTGACGAAGGGGCGCTTCTGGTCGCTGTTCGGGGCCTTCGCCTTCATCCTGATCCTCTACTTCGTGGCGTCTTTGATGCTTTACACGGTGTTCCTATTCACGGTCATGGGCGGGGCGATGGCGGCGCTTATGGAGGCGGGCGGGCGGCCCGATCCGGCGGCGATCGCCGCCATGATGACGACGCCGGAAGCCATCGCGGCCTCGCTGGCGCTGAACATCGTCTTCGTCGTCCTCTATCAGCTCACGCTGATCGCGCTCTTCGGCGTGAACGCCTATGCGGCGTCCGCCGTTCAGCCTGACGGACCGCTCCCAGCCAAGTAGTCCCGCGCCAGCGCCTTGAGCGCGGTCGCGGCGTGGGCGAAGGGCGCCGCGCTCTGCTTTGCGCGCGACAGCGCGATCGCGCCTTCGATCGCGCCGAGCATGGCGGACGCGAAGCTTTCGGCGTCCGTCTCACGCATCCCCCACGCGCGCGCGGCGGCGGCGAACTCCGTCTCCCACTTCATGAACGCGGCGCGCGTCTCCTCACGCAGCGCCGGCGCCCGCTCGCCCATCTCCAGCGCGATGATCGCGACGATGCACCCATTAGCGTAGTCGGAGGCCGACAATTCCTCGGCCCAGGCGTTGAGCACGCCGTCGATATAGACCTCAGGGGCTTCGCCGCGGGCGCGGCGCGCCGCCAGGCGCTCGCCGACCCGCGCGCTCGCGCGGCGGATCGCGGCGATCGCGATCTCCTCCTTGCCGCCGGGAAAGTGGAAATAGAGCGAGCCGCGCGGCGCGCCCGAAGCCTCCAGGAGTTGGGCGACGCCGACGCCGTCATAGCCGTGGGCCCGGAACAGGCGCACCGCGGCCGCGATCAAGTGCTCCTTCGCATCGGTCCGTTTGGGCATCGCCTGCAGAATCTCCATCGCCCGGTTTAGAAATACTCCGATCTATGACGGACGGTCTAGTTGCTTCGATGGGATGTAGACCGTACGTCATATTATCTACGGCGAGATCACTTCCTCGCCGCTGTGATCAGGAGGATTTCATGCGCAAGCTTCTTACCGCCGCCCTGCTGGCGTTGGCGGGGCTTTCCGCCCCGGCCTATGCGGGCCACCCGCGCGAAGAGGCGATCCGAGCCTGCCGAGCGGCCATCGCCGAGGCCATTGGCGCGGAACAGGCCCAGGACGAGGTCCGGCTCAACCGCGTCGACCGGCGCGGCGGCGCCTATCAAGTCCGGTTTCTCGTGCGCAATGCGGCCGGGTACCGGGTCTCGGCCCAATGCGCGTACGATCCCGCGAGCCGGCAAGTGGTGTCCGTCGACGCGCCGGACGCGCCGCAAGCGGCGTCTGCGCAGGCCGGTTGATCCGTGCGCTGACGGCTCTACGTCTCCTGTGTCGCTGAACCGAGACAGGAGATGACCATGAAGGCGATCCGTGCGGGCTTCGCCGCCGCGCTCTTCGCCCTCGCCGCATGCAGCAGCGAGGCGCAGAACGTCGCCGAGATCGCCGAGGCGTCCGGCCCCCTGGAGGCGGAGACTGTCGCGGACGGACTCGCGCACCCATGGGGTCTGGCGTTCCTGCCCGATGGCGCGATGCTGGTGACCGAGCGCAACGGCGGCGTCGTGCGCGTCAGCGCGGCGGGCGAGAAGACGCTCGTTTCCGGCGGGCCGGAAGGCGTGCTCCGGCAGGGCCAGAGCGGGCTCCTCGACGTCGCGCTCGATCCGCGCTTCGCTGAGAACGGGCTCGTCTATATCAGCTTCATGCAGGCCGGACGCGACGCCAACCGGCTCGCGCTCTATCGCGCGCGCTACGAGCAAGGCGCGCTCGTCGACGGGCGGGTGATTTTCCGGGCGAGCCCGCGTGGAGGCGCGGTGCACCCAGGCGGGCGCATGGCGTTCCTGCCGGACGAAACGCTGCTCCTCTTCGTCGGCGTTCCCGATCCGCTGCGCGACAATGCGCAGGACCTCTCCAATCATCTGGGCAAGGTGCTGCGGATCGACCGTGAAGGCCGTCCGCCCGCGGACAATCCTTTCGTTGCGCGCGCGGGCGCCGCGCCGGAAATCTACAGCTACGGACATCGCAACGCCATGGGGCTCGCGCGCGACGGCGCAACCGGCGCGATCTGGCTGCACGAGAACGGTCCGCGCGGCGGCGACGAGCTCAACCGGCTGGAAGCCGGCGCAAACTATGGCTGGCCGATCGTCACGTACGGGCGTGAATATTCCGGCGGCGTGATCACCGAGGAGCGCTCGCGCCCCGGCATGGTCGATCCCGTGACGCAATGGACGCCCTCGATCGCGCCCTCGGGCATGGCGGTCTATCGCGGCGACGCGTTCGCGGCATGGGAGGGCGATCTGCTGATCGGCTTTCTCGCCGGCGAACAGGTGCGGCGCGTGCGCGTCGGCGAGGGCGGCGTGCGGCAGGAGACTCTGCTGGCGGGGGAGGGCCGGCGCATCCGCGACGTGCGCCTGGGCCCCGACGGGTTCGTCTACCTTCTGACCGACGCGGAGGATGGCGCATTGTTGCGCGTGCGGTCGGCGCGGTGAGACGCGCGCGTCAGCGGCGAAAGAACCAGAACGCCAGCGTCAGCATGGCGCTGACGATGAGGCAGGTCATCAGCGGGAAGTAGAACGAGAAGCCGTCGCGCCGGATCACGATGTCGCCGGGCAAGCGGCCGAGGCCGAGCTTGGACAGCCAAGGCCAGAGGAGGCCGATGGCGAGGATGATCAGTCCGGCGATGATCAGCCAGCGCTGCATGCGGAGAATGTAGGGCGCGGGCGCGCGCACGCGAAGGGGGCGCATGCTTGCGCCGCGGCGCGTCCGGTCTGACAAGACGCGCATGACCGACGCCGCCATGTCCACGCTGTTCGTCACGAAGCTCTATCGCGCCCGGCTTGCGGAGGCGGCGGCGCTGAATGCGCGCCTGCTTGCGTCCTGTCTCGCCATCGCGGAGGCGGACAAGGCCGGCCAAGCCTGGAGTCGCGCGCACGGATACAAAGGCTATACGAGCTACGCCTCGCTCGATGATCTCACCACGCGCGATCCAGCGTTCGCGGATCTGAAGCGCGCGCTCGATCCGCATGCGCGCGCGTTCACGCAGGCGCTGCATCTCGATCTCGGGCGGCGCAAGCTCGCGCTCGATTCAATCTGGATCAATGTGCTGGCGCCGGGGGGAACGCATAGCGGGCACATCCATCCGCATAGCGTGCTTTCGGGTACGTATTATGTCGATACGCCGAAGGGCGCCTCTGCGCTCAAGCTCGAAGATCCGCGCTTGCCGCAGATGATGGCGGCGCCGCCGCGCCGCGCCGATGCGCCGGAGGCGGAGCAAACCTTCGTCTATCTCGCGCCGCAGGCGGGGGATGTGCTGATGTGGGAAAGCTTCGTGCGCCACGAAGTGCCGCCCAACGGCGCGCGCCGGGCGCGGGTGAGCGTGAGCTTCAATTATCGCTGGTAGAGCGCTCGACCTTCAGCGCGTGCAGCACACGGTGGAAGACGGGGGCGAGCACGATGCCGCTCACCAAGACGATCAGCAGGCCGCAGAACAGCGCATAGGCGCCGGCGAAGATCTTGCCGGCGGTCGTGTGCAGCGGATCGACGGGGCCCATGCCGCCGAGCAGCATCGCCGCGTTGAGGAAGGAGTCGAGCCAGTCCATGCGCTCGGTGGCGTGGTAGCCGATCATGCCGATGGCGAGCGCGGCGGCGATGATCACGGCGCCGGCGAAAAGGTTCGCGGCCATGCGGCCGATAAAGACGCCGTCGGGCGCGACGCGCTCGGTGTGATGCTCGAAACGGAAGAGGGGCATGGCTCAGAGTTTCGCGATGAGGGCTTGGGCCGCGGCGGGATTGCGCTCCTTGGCGCCGGCGATGAAGAAGGCGAACACGTCGCGGCGCTTGGCCCAGTCCTTCAGCGTCTTGGCCCAGGAGTCGATCTCCTTCTTGGGATAGCCGGTTTCTTCCTCGGCCTTGGTGCGCTGCAGACGGACGTAGGCGAAGTCCGCGGTTTCGCGATCGGCGCGGGGCCAATCGTCATCGTCGGCGGAGACCACCGCGCAGCCGTGTTTGCGCAAGAGGTCTTCGAAGGCCGGCACATCGAAGCTCTTGTCGCGCACTTCGATGGCGTGGCGCAGGCGCACGCCTTTGTGTTCCTTCGGCAGCAGCGAGAGGAAGCTTTCGAAATAGTCCGCCGCGAATTTCTTCGAGGGGTGGAATTGCCAATTGATCGGGCCGAGGCGCGCGCCGAGCTCGGTGACGCCGGAGCCGATGAAATGCGTGATGGAGTCCCGCATCTCGTCGGGCGTCTTGCGGCTCATGCAATAATTGTGCGCCTTCACCGAGAACACGAAACCCTCAGGCGTCTCGGCCGCCCATTTCTGGAACGTCGCCGGCGATTGGGTGCGATAGAACGTGCCGTTGATCTCGATCGTCGTCAGCTTGCGCGAGGCGTATTCGAGCTGGCGCTTCTTCGGCAGATCGGCCGGATAGAAGGTTTCGTTCCAGGGATCATACGTCCAGCCGCCGACGCCGACGCGGATCTCGTGTTCTTGCTTGTTCGCGGCCATGATCGCCTCTTTGGCGCACTTAAGCGCGGGGCGGCGCGGTCGTCTACACGCCGTGCGGCGCGCGGATCATCGCCACTGACAAAACAGCGCCTCGGCCTCGGCCCAATCGGCGAGAACATCGACGGCGCCGGCTTCGCGCAACGCATCGGCGGCGGCTTCGTCGCAATGGGCGCCGCCGATGAAGCCGTAGGCGGTCATGCCGGCGGCGCGCGCGGCGAGGACGCCGTTGACGCTGTCTTCCAGCGCCACGCAGGCGCCGGGCGCGATCGCGAGCGCGGCGGCGGCGTGGAGGAAGATGTCGGGCGCGGGCTTGCCGTGGGCGACAAGATCGGCCGAATAGACATGCGGCGCGAACGCGTCCCAGAGCGCGGTCCGCTTGAGTTTGCGCTCGAGGCCGGCGGCGGTGGAGGAGGAAGCGACGGCCTTAGGCTGGGCGACAGCGGCGATGGCCGCGGCGGCGCCGGGGACGGCGGCGAGGCGCGCGTCTATCTCCGCGCGGACGCGCGCTTTGAGTTCATCGCGAAACGTCGGCGGCAGCGTGCGGCCCTGCGCGGCGACGTCCTCGGCGAGCATGGCGAAGAACGCGGCTTCCGCCGTGCCGAGAAAGCGGCGGCGATAGGCGATCGGATCAAAGCGCACGCCATGCTGCGCGAGGAGCGTGAGCTCGGCGTCGAGCGCGATGATCTCGCTGTCCACCAGCACGCCGTCGCAATCGAAGATGATCGCCGCGGGCGGCGTCATGGGCGGCTCTCCTTGCCGTGCCAGATGCGGGTGCGTCCAGGCGTGTTGATCCGCTTCGGCGCATTACTCGTCATTCCGGGGCTTGCGAAGCAAGAACCAGGAACCCAGAGGCGAATGCACAACGCTACGATCCCCTGGGTTCCGGATCGCGCTCCGCGCGTCCGCAATGACGGAGAGTGTTTGCCTTCTCGGCCTGCGTAAAAGGCGCCGGGCTAATTATCCAAAAAGCTCCGCAGTTTCCGGCTCCGGCTCGGATGCTTCAGCTTCCGCAGCGCTTTGGCTTCGATCTGGCGGATGCGTTCGCGGGTGACGCTGAATTGCTGGCCGACTTCTTCCAGCGTGTGGTCGGTGTTCATGCCGATGCCGAAGCGCATGCGCAGGACTCGTTCTTCGCGCGGGGTGAGCGAAGCGAGCACGCGCGTCGTGGTTTCGCGCAGGTTGGACTGGATCGCGGCGTCGACGGGCAGCACGGCGCTCTTGTCCTCGATGAAGTCGCCGAGATGTGAATCCTCTTCATCGCCGATCGGCGTTTCGAGCGAGATCGGCTCCTTGGCGATCTTCATCACCTTGCGCACTTTCTCCAGCGGCAGGCCGAGCTTCTCGGCCAATTCCTCCGGCGTCGGTTCGCGGCCGATTTCGTGCAGCATCTGACGGCTCGTGCGCACGAGCTTGTTGATCGTCTCGATCATGTGCACGGGAATACGGATCGTGCGCGCCTGATCCGCGATCGAGCGCGTGATCGCCTGCCGGATCCACCACGTGGCGTAGGTCGAGAACTTGTAGCCGCGGCGGTATTCGAACTTATCGACCGCCTTCATCAGGCCGATATTGCCTTCCTGGATCAGATCCAGGAATTGCAGGCCGCGATTGGTGTATTTCTTGGCGATGGAGATCACGAGGCGGAGATTGGCCTCGACCATTTCCTTCTTCGCCTGGCGCGCTTCGCGTTCGCCCTTCTGCACGGCGTGGACGATGCGGCGGAACTCGTCGATCGGCATGCCCGCCTTCTTGGCGATGGCGCCGATCTCGCTGCGCAGCTCGTTGATCTGCGCGTCTTCAGTCTTGACGAACTTCGCCCACGCCTTCGAACGCGCGGAGACTTTGTCGATCCATTTCGGATCGAGCTCGGCGCCCTGATAGGCTTCGAGAAACTCGGTGCGCGGCACGCCATTGGCCTCGGCCAGGCGCATCAGCCGGCCTTCGAGCGCGATCAGCTGGCGGTTGCCTGCGTACAGATCCTGCAGCAGATCATCGATGCGCATGTTGTTGAGCTTGAGCTTCTTCAGCTCGTCGATGATCGTGTTCTGCAGCTGGTCGTAGGCTTCGGTCTGCGCGGCGGGCAGCGAGCGGCCCTTGAGGCGCGCGGCGATGCGCTTTTCCTGCAGCTTGCGGAAATCCTCGAAGGCGTGGGCCACGGCGTCGAGCGTGGCCATCACGCCTTCGCGCAGCTCGGTCTCCATCGCCGACATCGAGATCGCGGCTTCGTCCTCGTCGAAATCGGAATCGCTTTCGGCCTCGGCCGTGGCTTTCTCGTCTTCGCTCTTTTCGTCGACCTCGTCGGGATCGGGCGCATCGGCGGGAACGATGGCGCCGGCGGCGGCCGGGCCGGTTTCGGCGCCGTAGGTCGCTTCCAGATCGATGATGTCGCGCAGCAGTTTCTGCTGCGTCTGCAGTTCATGGCGCCACGCCATGATCGCTTCGAACGTCATCGGGCTTTCGCACAGGCCGCGGATCATGGCGTCGCGGCCCGCCTCGATGCGCTTGGCGATGGCGATTTCGCCTTCGCGGGAGAGCAGCTCCACCGAGCCCATTTCGCGCAGATACATGCGCACCGGATCGTCGGTGCGGTCGGCGTCCTCGCGGGTGTTGGTGACCGGGGGCTTGCCGTCCTCGCGGGTCGCCACGGCCGTGGAGGCGGCCTCTTCGGATTCGGCGGCCTCCTCTTCATTGTCGACGACATTGATGCCCATGTCGTTCAGCTGGGCCATCACGTCTTCGATCTGGTCGGCGCTGAACTCTTCGGAGGGCAGCACCTTGTTGAGCTCTTCGTGGGTGACGAAGCCGCGCGCCTTGGCGGCCTTGATCATCTTCTTCACCGCGGCGTCGGAGAGGTCGAGGATCGGGCCGTCGGCGGCCTCTTCCTTCTCGGCGGTTTGCTCGTCAGTCTTGCTCATGCCTTTTCCCTTGGCGCGCGCTTTTCCGGTCATGTGTCGTCGTCTTCTTCGTCTCTACCCATCGTCGCGCTTTGGCTGACGCGGAGCGCGTCGGCGGCGGCGCGGAGACGGTCCTTCAGCAATTCCTGGGCCCGGGCCATGGCGTCAGGGTCGTCCTCGACCCGGTCGCGCAGCGCGCGGGCTTCGTCGCGGGCGGCGGCGGCGGCGATCCCTTCGCCGACGCCGGCCTCCCATTCCTCTTCGTGGCGGCCGCTGATCGGGCGTGGACGCGCAATCTGGGCCTTGAGCGCGGCGCGGCGCGCCACGCGCGCCTCGGTTTCGCCAGCGGCGGCGAAGTTCCGTTCCGAGCCGTCGGGCGCTGCGAGCCTCAACCAGTCGCCCTCCACTTCCTCAGCTGAAATTTTCGGGCGCGGCCAAGCCTCCAGGCGGGCTGCGGCGCGCGATTCTCCCAGGTCGCGGAGATGGAGGCTCAAACTCGCCCGGTCAATGCTCTGCGCTTCATACCACAGCCGCAACAGGGCTGATTTTATCTGCTCCAGCTCCCGATCGCGGGTGGGAATCTGGGCCAGCGCATCGGCGCCGCGATCCAGAAGCTGAGGATGATCAACCGCTAGGCGCAGAATTCGCTCGAAATGCGAATCCCGACGGCCGGCGGCGAGGGCGCGCAGCTCGGCCGTGGGCTGCGGCTGCGGCTCGGGGCGCGGAAAGCGCCGGTCGCGGCCATCGCGCCGCGGGAGCTCGCCGCGCCTTGGCGCTGCGCCCGTCTGCTTGAGCACGGCGTCGGCGCGGGACAGCAGTTCGCGCATGTACCAGCGACGGGTTTCCTCATCGCCGATGCGGGCGGCGGCTTCGCGCAGGCGCCGCTTGAAATCGGCTTTCGCCTCGGGGCTTGCGAGCGGGCGCCTGGCCCGTTCGCGGTCGAACAAGGCCGCGGCCGCCGGTTCGGCGCCGGCCAGCGCTTGCCGCAGGCCCTCGCCGCCGGCGCGCCGGAAGAGGTCGTCGGGATCCTCGCCCTGAGGCAGAAGCGCGATCCGGATGGTCCGCCCCGGGCCCAAGTGCGGGAGCGCAAGGTCAAGCGCCCGGTCGGCGGCGCGCCGCCCGGCGTCGTCGCCGTCGAAGCACAGGATGGGCGTGCCGCCGGCGCGCCAGAGCAGCTGCAGTTGCTCTTCCGTCAGCGCCGTGCCCATCGGCGCAACGGCGGCGATTCCCGCGCGCTCGAAGGCGATGACGTCGAAATAGCCCTCCGCGACCACCAGGCCCGCCTCATCTGCGGCCTTTGATTTGGCGAGGATTTCGCGCGCCTGCTTGAGCCGATAGAGGGTGCGGCTCTTGGAGAAGAGCGGCGTCTCGGGGGAGTTGATGTATTTGGCGGGCTGGTTGGGATCGAGCGCACGGGCGCCGAACGCGATCACCCGGCCGGCGGAATCAGCGATCTCGAACGTCACGCGGTCGCGGAACGCATCGATGGCGCGCTTGCCGTCCTCGGGCGGCTTGAGGAGTCCGGCCTCGCTCAGCTCCTCCTGGCGGAACTCAGCCTTCAGCCGGTCAGCCAGCCACGTCCAGGCGCCGTTCGCGTGCGGACCCGGCGCATAGCCGATTCCGAAGCGGGCGCAGGTTTCCGCATCGAAGCCGCGGCCCTGCAAATAGGCGCGGGCGGCGCGGCCCTCGGGCCCGCGCAGCGCCTCGGCGTAGAGCTTGGCGGCGCGGGCCATCGCCTCCTGCAGGCGCTTGCGGCGATCGGCGGTTTCCTTGTCCTCGCGCTCGGCGGCGGGCAGGGGCATGCCGTTCTGTTCCGCGATGCGCGCGACGGCTTCCGGGAACGTGCCGCCTTCCAGCTTCATCGACAGGGTGAAGATGTCGCCGCTTTCGCCGCAGCCGAAGCATTTGTAGATTCCGCGCGCGTCCAGCACATGGAAGCTCGCGGACTTCTCATGGTGGAATGGGCAGCACGCCCAATAATCGCCCTTGCCGGGCTGTGACTTGCGCTTGTCCCACGTGAGATGCCGGCTGGCGTAGCCGACGATCGAGGCGCGGTCGCGCAAGGTCCGCAGGAAGTCGTCTGAGAACCGCATCCAGTCTTCGGGGGGAGCTGAGGTAAGCCCCTATTATACACTGATTCGGATTTGGGCTTGACGAGTCAGGGGATTTTTGCCGCCCGGCGCCCACGCGATCGTGATGGCCCGAAACCCTCCGCATACGGCGCTTTCGCCGCAATTTCGGCTTGGTTCTCGGGCGGATCGAGGGCGTGTTTCGGCCCGGCGAACCCGGGTTTCAGCGGGAGAAGACCCAGATGCGTTCCTTGATCGCCGCCACCGCCCTGACGGCCGCCGCCCTGACCGCGCCAGCGGCCGCGCAGGCGCAAACGGGCCCGTCCGGCCGCCACCACATGATGATGGAAGGCGCGATGCTCACGGTCACGGCCGAAGGCGAGATCGAGGCCGCGCCCGACATGGCCACGATCAGTCTCGGCGTCACCACCGAGGGCCAGACCGCGCAGGCGGCGCTCGCGGCCAACGCGCAGCGCATGAATGCGCTGACGCAAGCGCTGCGGCGCGCCAATGTCGCTGAACGCGACATCCAGACGTCCAACGTCTCGGTCAATCCGCAATATGTCTACCAGGAGAACGAAGCGCCGCGGATCAGCGGCTATCAGGCGCAGAACATGGTCACCGTAAAGGTGCATGAACTCGGTAATCTCGGGCGCATCATCGACGCGTCGGTCGCCGCCGGCGGGACCAATGTCAATGGCGTTACGTTCGGCCTGGACAATCCCGAGCCGCGGCTCGACGAAGCGCGCCGCGAGGCGATGCAGCGCGCCCGCGCGCGCGCCGATCTCTACGCGCAAGCGGCCGGCATGCGGGTGCACCGGATCATCGCCATCACCGAAGGCTATCATGTCGCCCCGCCGGTCCCGATGCCGTACATGCGCGCCGAAGCGATGGACGGCGCCGCCTCAACGCCGATCGCGCCGGGCGAAATCCGCACCAGCGCCAATGTCACGGTCGTGTTCGAGCTGCGCTAACAGCGCGTCGGCGCGCGGGGGCTAGAGCGCGTGGCGATCAAGCGGATTCATTCTCTCCTCCCTCATTCCGGGCGAACCCTCGCGAAAGCGAGGGGACGATCTTCTGGGTTCCGGCTCTCCGCGTTGCTACGCAA
>JACAEE010000033.1 GCA_013389015.1 Hydrogenophilaceae bacterium
ATCCATCATGGGGGCGACAGCAAACATAATTCTTCATACTAGGCCGCCGGCTGCGCCTGCGCGACTCGATTCCATGTGCTGGGGAGCCACATGAACCGATCGCATTAATGCACCACTCCCATCGAGCCGGCGCCGCAGCACTTCTTCCATTTCTTGCCTGACCCGCAGGGACACGCCTCGTTGCGTCCGACCTTTTGCGCACGGATGGGCTCGCGCCGCGCCGGCCGCGCGCGCCAGAACGCCGCGAGTTCGGCCACGTGCTCGGGCAGAGCATCGAGATGTTCCGCGCGCTCCCAATCCTGCAAAGCCTGGACAGCCAAGGCGCGGATGCACTCCAGCGCGAGCTCCGCTGATTCATCCACCGCGACCGCCGCCCAGCCCAGCGCACGCAACCTGACGCCTCGTTCGAAGCCCATCGCCCAGTGCGCGCCTGGCGGCGCGTCTTCGTGGGCTTCGAGCCAGATCGCTGGCGGCGCGTCCGCGCTGCGGCGCGCAGCGATAGCGTTCCAATGCCGCTGCATAAGCGTCATCACCTTCTGCAGCTGCTCGCTCCCCTCGAACACGGGCCCCTCGCCCCAGACTTCAGGCAGATATTCCGAAGGCATGACGAGGTCGGGACCGATCACGAGCGCGTGGAAGAAGCCGTCGAGCGCTTCGAAGTTCATCGACCCGGCAGGCATGGTCTCGCCCTTCAGGAACGCCGCCAACCATTCGCGCTCGCGCCAATCGAGCGCCACGCCTTCGGCCGGATCAGGCCGGTTCGCCTGCATCCGCTTGAGCCAGCCGAGCGCGCCGGCGGGATCATCGGGCGGCGCGATGAAGGCCTCATCGAACCGCGTCAGATCGGCGGGATTGGCGACGACGGCGTGAAAATGTTCGCGCGCGTCGGCCTTGTCGACGTCGCGCCAGTCCGCGAACGCCGTCGTCTTCCAAAGCTGCTCCAACAGATCATAGCGCTCGGCGACGCCGCCCAAGACAACGGCTTGCTCCACGCACCACTTGCAGCGATCGCTGTCATCCGCGCCGCGCATGACTGCAAGCGCGTCGATCAGCGCAACGAAGCTCTCGCGCGGATAGCGTCCCTCGCACATGAGGCGCGTGAGCGCGTCCACCAAGCCCGCCCGCGCGTCCTCGCAGGTATCAGGGCTTCCGGCCAAGGCCGCTACATCTTCAGCCGCATCGCCCACGAGACCCAACGTGATCGCCGAGACAGCCATGATCGCACCGTCGCCGAACAATCCCTCAAGCGTCTCCCCAGGCTGCTTCGCCAGCTCGAGCCAGATCGGCCAAACCTCGCATCGCCGGGCCGCGGCCAGCACGTACAATCCGTAGAACAGCAGATTGTCTTCCGACGGAGCCAGCCATTGCCCGTCGATGCGCCGGCGCGCGAGCGCTTCGATGCGCGGCGCTAGCTGCGCCGCATGCGCCATGGCCGCGCGCAGCGCCGCCTCCGGAACGCGCGTCGCGTGCGCCAGTTCGGCCATGAGGACGTCGAGCTTCTCCGCCATGAGGCGCCCTCCGAATCTGAGGCGCTGAGCCTACGTAGCCCTCAAGTGTCGCGCTATTGGAGAAATTCGCGCCGCTGATTGCGGGCATCCCCCCAAGACCAGCACGCGCCCTATGCAGTGGAGGCGTCCAGCCCGACTTCCCAAGCACGCTCGCGCCGGCGCTCACACGCGCGTCAGCGCCGCGCACGCTTCGGGCGCCGCCCGAGCCAGCCGCTGCGAGGAGCCTTCATTGGCGCTGCTTGTCCTCGTTGATCTGATGTGCTACTGTAGAACACAGGCAAGGTATGCGATCCACGACGGCTCGAGACGCGAACCAGAATTTTTCCAAGCTGCTCGCCGAAGTCGAGCAGGGTGAAACCGTGCTCATTACCAAGAATGGGCGCACCGTGGCCGAACTGCGCCCCCGCGCCGACGACCCTCGCGAGGATCCCGAGTGGCTCGCGGCGTACGAACGCATGCTTGAGCTGATGCGCGCTTGGCCCGATCGCGGCTATGAGGTCGGCAAGATCACGGAAGAAGATAAATACGGCGACGCGTGAGCAATGGCCCGCGTCAGCCTCGACAGCAACGTCCTCATCTATGCCGCACTTGAGCCCCAGACGGTCAAGGGGCGCCATGCGCAAGACCTCGTCGCTCGGGCGGCGGTGCGGGGCGTTCTCTCAAGCCAAGCGCTCCTGGAGTTCGTCGCTGTCGTCAGACGGCGCGCCCCGGCGCTCACCGAGCATGCGATCGCTCAAGCGGAAGCCTGGTCCAAGACATTCGAGACTGCGCCCACAACCGACCGCGTCGTGGCCGAAGCGCTCAGCATGGTTCGCCTGCACCAGTTCCAGGTATGGGACGGCGTCATTTGGGCGGCCGCGCGACAGGCGGGCGTTGCAGTTCTCTTTTCTGAGGACTTGCAGGACGGCTTCGCCAAAGACGGAATGCGGACGCTCAATCCATTCCTAGTCGATGCTGCGAACCTCCAGCGCCTGATCGACGCCTGATGCAGGAGAAGAGCACGGGCAACGGTCCTCTCGTCTGCCCCGGGGCGCTCATGGAGGAGGCGCGCGAGATGGTCGGATGCGCAGGGCGTGTAGCGCGGCGCCTAGGTAGGTTTGCGGGCGTCGATGTCGTAGGCCGCTTCGTTATGGCGGCGGCCGACGTCGCATGTCGCTCAGGACTTGCGCGCGCTCAATCCGTTCCTGATTGACGCGGCAACCTCCAGCCATGATCGATGGCAGATGCGGGACGCGCGCTCCGGCATGACGACCTCGGGACGCCGCCATCTCCAGTGATCCCACAAGTCCTCCGCGCTTCTCCCGGTTCGCCAACGCGCATAGGACGCACGCCGCGAAAGCCCGACCGAAATGGCGTACTTCACCGCCAATCTTCATGCCCCCTTAATGCGCCAAGCCTCGCTCCCGCCTCGAACCTTAATGTGACGCCCTCCATCCTCATGCGCTGAGGGAGACGACGCGCATGCAGGACGTGTTCGCAATCGCATTCATCTGCCTTGGCTTTGCGGCGTTGCTCGCCGCCTTTGCTGGCGTGCGGAGGCTCTGAGGATGAGCCTCGATCTCCTCCTTGGCGGCGTGCTCGGCGCCGCCTTGCTCATTCTGTTTCTGGCCGCCCTCGCGCGCCCCGAGCGCTTCTGAGGGCTGAACGTCATGACCTTGGAAGGTTGGACTCTCATCCTCGCGTTCATCGCTCTTGTCGCCGCGATCGCGCGTCCGCTCGGGCTTTATCTCGACGCCGTGTTTGCAGGGCGGCGCACTTTGCTCTCATTGGTTTTGAGGCCCGTTGAGAACACATTCTATCGCCTGGCGGGCGTCAAAGCGGACGTCGAGCAGGATTGGAAAGCCTATGCGCTCGCCGTCTTGCTCTTCAGTTTTATCTGCACCCTCGCGCTCTATGCGCTGCTGCGCCTTCAGGGCGCGCTACCGCTCAATCCGCAAGCGTTTGGCGCCGTTGCGCCCAACGTCGCCATGAATACGGCGGTCAGCTTCGTGACCAATACGAATTGGCAGGCTTATGCCGGCGAAAGCACGATGAGCCACCTGACGCAGATGCTTGGCCTCACCGTTCAGAATTTCCTGTCCGCCGCCGTTGGGATCGCCGTGGCGATCGCCTTCGCACGCGGCTTCGCACGTAGGGGCGCCGCGACAATCGGCAATTTCTGGGTCGATATGACCCGCGCCACGCTCTACGTGCTTCTGCCGATTTCAACAATTCTGGCGATCGCCTTCATCGCGCTCGGAATGCCGCAGACGCTGGCGGGATCGCTTCAGGCCACAACGCTTGAAGGGGCCCATCAAGACATCGCCATCGGCCCGGTGGCCAGCCAAATCGCCATCAAGATGCTCGGCACGAATGGCGGCGGCTTCTTCAATGCAAACGCCGCGCATCCGTTCGAGAACATGGGCCCGATCGTCAATCTCATCCAGATGCTCTCGATCTTTGCGATCGGCGCGGGCCTCACCATCACGTTCGGGCGCATGGTCGGCGACGAACGCCAGGGCTGGGCGCTGCTCGCAGCCATGGGGGTGCTGTTTCTGTTCGGCACGGGCGTCGCCTATTGGGCCGAGGCGCAAGCCACGCCAGCCCTGATCCAAGCGGGCGTCGATCCTTCAACAATGAATATGGAGGGCAAAGAGACGCGCTTCGGAATCGCCGCGTCCGCGCTGTTCGCGGCCGTCACCACGGCGGCCTCGTGCGGCGCGGTGAACGCCATGCACGACAGCTTTTCGGCGCTGGGCGGGATGGTTCCGTTGACGAACATCCTGGCCGGCGAGGTGATCGTGGGCGGCGTCGGCGCAGGCCTTTACGGCATCCTCGTCTTCGCGATCCTGACGATCTTCGTCGCCGGCCTGATGGTCGGCCGCACGCCCGCCTATCTGGGAAAGAAGATCGAAGCGCGCGACGTGAAGCTCGCCGTGCTCGCGATCTTGGCCTCGCCGCTTGCGATTCTCATCGGCACGGCGCTCGCCGCGGGCACAGACCTGGGCCGCGCCGGCGTGCAGGACCCAGGCCCGCATGGCTTCACCGAGATGCTTTATGCGTTCGCCTCAGCCGCCGGCAATAACGGCTCGGCCTTCGGCGGCCTCACGGCGACCAGCGATTTCTACACCTACGCCCAAGCGGCGGCGATGCTGATCGGTCGCTTCCTCGTCATCGTTCCGGCGCTCGCTATCGCGGGCAATCTCGCAGCAAAGCCAGTCACGCCCGCCAGTTCGGGATCATTTCCGACGACCGGCCTGCTTTTCATCGGGTTGCTGGCCTTCATCATCGTCATTGTCGGCGCGCTGACCTTCTTCCCAGCGCTCGCGCTAGGCCCCCTGGCCGAGGCGACGGCCGGCCGTTTGTTCTGAGAGTCTTTCCATGTCTGAGAAAGCGAAGTCCGCCTCGCTGTTCGACAGCGACATCCTGCGCCCGGCCGCGCTTGAGGCGTTCGGCAAAATGAGCCCCATGAAGATGTGGCGCAACCCGGTGATGTTCGCGACCGAATTGGTCGCGATCTATGTCACGATCCTGTTCGCACGAGATCTCCTCGCGGGGGGCGCTGAGACGGCCTTCGCCGGCCAAATCTCGCTTTGGCTCTGGTTGACCGTGTGGTTCGCGGCGTTCGCCGAGGCGGTCGCGGAAGGACGCGGCAAGGCGCAGGCGGCGAGCCTGCGGCGCGCGCGTTCCGAATTGAAGGCGCGGCGTCTCGTCAACGGCGCGCCGCAACCGCCCACCGCGGCGAGTGATCTGAAAATCGATGATCTTGTGGAGGTTGTCGCAGGCGAATTCATCCCCGCCGATGGCGAAGTGATAGAAGGCGTCGCGACAGTGGACGAAAGCGCCATCACGGGAGAAAGCGCGCCCGTGATCCGTGAGGCCGGCGGCGATCGATCCGCGGTCACGGCGGGCACGCGCGTCCTCTCGGACCGCATCGTCGTGCGCGTTACGGCGGCGCAAGGCTCGACCTTCCTTGACCGGATGATCGCGCTCGTCGAAGGCGCCTCGCGCAAGAAGACGCCCAACGAAATCGCGTTGTCGGTTCTGCTTGCCGGCTTGTCGCTGATTTTCGTTCTCGCCGTCGTTACCGTGCCGGCTTTCGCGTCGTATGCAAACGGAAGCGTCAGCGTCATCGCGCTCGCGGCTTTATTCATCGCGCTCATTCCGACCACGATAGGCGGCCTCCTCTCCGCAATCGGCATCGCGGGCATGGACCGTCTCGTGCGCTTCAATGTGCTGGCAACATCCGGGCGCGCGGTCGAAGCCGCAGGCGATGTCGATGTCCTGCTGCTCGACAAGACCGGCACGATCACGCTGGGCGACCGGCAAGCCGTCGCCTTCATTCCCGCGCCTGGCGTCAGCGAGCGCGATCTCGCCGACGCGGCGCAACTTGCCTCGCTCTCGGATGAAACACCGGAAGGCCGATCCATCGTCGTACTCGCCAAAGATCGGTTCGATATGCGCGGGCGCGAAATGGCGCCGACGCACGCGAAGTTCGTGCCATTTACGGCGCAAACCAGAATGAGCGGCGTCGATGTCGATGGCATGCAGATCCGAAAAGGCGCCGTCGATTCCATCCTACAATTCGTCGCTGCGCAGAATGGCGGCTCCAGCGCGCCGGGGGACGTGCGCCGCGCCGCCGAGGCCATCGCCCGCGATGGCGGCACGCCGCTGGCGGTCGCACGCAACGGTCAGGTCCTCGGCGTCATGCACCTGAAGGACGTCGTGAAAGGCGGCGTCAAAGAGCGCTTCGCCGAGCTTCGCAAGATGGGCATCCGAACCGTGATGATCACCGGCGACAACGCGCTTACCGCCGCCGCCATCGCAGCGGAAGCCGGCGTCGATGATTTTCTCTCCGAAGCAAAGCCGGAGCATAAACTCGCCCTCATCCGCAGGGAACAGGCCGAGGGCAAGCTCGTCGCCATGTGCGGAGACGGCACCAATGATGCGCCGGCGTTGGCGCAAGCCGATGTCGGCGTCGCCATGCAGACCGGCACGCCGGCCGCGCGCGAGGCCGGCAACATGGTCGACCTCGACAGCGACCCTACGAAGCTCATCGAAATCGTCTCCATCGGCAAGCAATTGCTGATGACCCGCGGCTCGCTGACCACCTTCTCCATCGCCAATGACGTCGCCAAATACTTCGCAATCATTCCGGCCATGTTTGCAGTGCTCTATCCCGGCTTGGGGCTGCTCAACATCATGGGCCTTTCCAGCCCGCAGAGCGCCATCCTCTCGGCGATCATCTTCAACGCGATCGTCATCCCGTTGCTGATCCCGCTGGCTCTGAAGGGGGTCGCCTGGCGCGCGGCCCCCGCGGGCCAACTCCTCGCGCGCAACCTTTCCATCTACGGCCTAGGCGGACTCATTGCGCCGTTCCTGGGCATCAAGGCGATCGACGTCGTCGTCTCCGCACTCCACCTCGCCTAAGGCGCTTCCCAATGCTGCAAACGCTCCGCCCTGCTTTCATCCTCTTCGCCCTTATCACCTTTCTCACTGGCATTGCCTATCCGCTGGCTCTGACCGCGATCGGGCAAACGTTCTTTCAGAACCCCGCCGATGGCTCGCCCATCGTGCGCGATGGGCGCGTCGTCGGCTCGGAACTGATCGGCCAGAGCTTCACGCGCGCCGACTATTTCTGGGGGCGCCCATCCGCCGCCGGAAGCGGCTATGATGCGCGCGCGTCGAGCGGCTCTAACCTCGGCCCGACCGCGCAAGCCCTGGCGGACCGCGTCCGGACGGAGGCCGAGCGTTTCGGCGTGGCGGCGAGAGACATTCCGGTGGACCTCCTGACGACATCCGGCTCCGGCCTAGACCCGCACATTTCGCCCGCCGCTGCCCACTTCCAAGCGCAGCGCATAGCGGACGCGCGCCACATCCCGGTCGAGACCGTTCGTCGCCTGATCGAGGCCAACATCGAACGGCCTGTCGCCGGCATATTGGGCGAAGCGCGCGTGAACGTGCTTGAACTCAATCTCACGCTCGACGGACTGCCCGCTCACGAGGGCGCTTCATGACCGACCCAGACGAACGCCGTCCCTCGCCCGATGCCCTGCTGGCGCAAGCCAAGGCCGAAGCGCATGGCAAACTCAAAATCTATCTGGGCGCTGCGCCCGGGGTCGGCAAAACCTTCGAGATGCTCTCCGACGCGCGCAAAAAGCTGGCGGACGGCGTCGACATCGTCGCGGGCGTGGTGGAGACGCATGGCCGCAAGGAAACGCTTGCGTTGTGCGAAGGCATCGAACTCATCCCAAAGCACAAGCTCGGCTATCGTGGGCGAGAACTTGAGGAAATGGACCTCGACGCCCTCCTCGCCCGCAGACCGCAGATTGCGCTGGTCGATGAACTCGCCCACACCAATGTCGAAGGCTCGCGCCATCCCAAGCGCTGGATGGATGTCGAGGAATTGCTCGCCGCCGGCATCGATGTCTGGACGACGCTGAACATCCAGCATCTTGAAAGCTTGAACGACATTGTCGCTCGCATCACGCGCGTCCGCGTTCGCGAGACTGTGCCCGACGCCGTGCTCGAACGCGCCGATGAAATTGAGCTGATTGACCTCACACCGGAAGAACTGATCGAGCGCCTGAAGGAAGGCAAAGTCTATGCGCCGGACCAAGCCCAGCGCGCGATCCGCAATTATTTCGCGCCGGGCAATCTGTCGGCCTTGCGCGAACTCGCCATGCGGCGCGCCGCCGATCGCATCGATCAACAGGTCCGGGGGCTTCGTCAGGCCCAAGGCGAAAGCGCGCCGTGGGCGGCCGGCGACCGCATCTTGGTGTGCGTAGATGAGCGGCCCGATGCGGCCGAAGTCGTTAGACATGCCAAGCGCATCGCCGATCGCGCCAAGGCGCAGTGGGTCGCCGTCTATGTTCAGACCGAGCGCTACACGCGCCTCTCTGAGACCGAGCGCGGACGCATCTCCGAAACGCTGCGCCTCGCCACGCGGCTCGGCGCGGATACGGCGACGCTGCCCGGCGACCGCGTCGCCGAGTCGATCCTGGCCTATGCGCGCGAGCAGAACATAACCCAGATCGTCGTAGGAAAGGCCAAGCGGCCGTTTCTGTTTGAGGCCATGTTCGGCTCAGTCGTGCGCGAACTGATCGATCAGGCGGAAACCATCGCCATCTATGTCGTGCCAGAGGAAGGGGATGGAGCGAGGAAGCGTCGCCTTGTGAGCCCCATTCCGAAGCCCGCAATCAGCTTCCAGTCCGCACTTGAGAGCGTTGCGCTCACGGCTGCGGCGGTCGGCGCGGCCTTTCCGCTCGACCGCTACATCGGCGTCTCTAATCTGACGCTGGTCTTCCTGGCCGCAGTCCTCATCAGCGCGCTCGCGCGCGGGCTATGGTCAGGCTTGCTCACCGGCATCCTTTGCGCCCTCGCTTATAACTGGTTCTACACCGAGCCGCGTTACACCTTCACGGTCGCCGACCCGGAAAACGTCCTCGCCATCATCGCCTTTTCCGGCGCCGCCATTCTCGTTTCCTTTCTCGCATCGCGCGCGCGCGAACAAACCCAATCGGCGCGCGCGGAAGCGCGCACGTCGCGTGAGCTGTTCGGTCTCGCCAAGGGGCTCGCCAGCGTCGCGTCGGAAGATGAAGTCGCGCAAACCCTGGCGGCCTACACGGCGCGCGCTTTCGACGCTGAATGCGCGGTTTTCGCCCGGCAGGGCGTGAGCGACCTGCGGCTCGCCGGCTGCGCGCCGGCGGCGGTGACGATCGCCGAACCAGACATGGCCGCCGCGCGTTGGACCGCCGCCAAGGGGCAAGCCGCGGGGCGCGGCGCCGATACCTTGCCAGGCGCGCGCTGGCTCTTCGTGCCGATGCGCACCGCGCGCCTGTTCTCGGGCGTGCTCGCGATTGCACGCGATAAAACGCTATCCCCTGCAGAACGCCGGCGCCTGGACGCAATGGCCGATCAGGCCGCCACCGCTCTGGAACGCGCCCACATCGCCCGCGCCTATGAGGAAGGCCGCGTGGAGATGGAAGCCGAGCGACTCCGCGCGACCATGCTCGCCTCGCTATCCCATGATCTGAAAACACCCATCGCCGGCATTCTCGGCGCCGCGTCGAGCTTGCGCACCTATGGCGACAAACATGACGAAGGCACACGCGCGGAGCTGCTGGCGGGTATCGAAGCCGAAGCGGAGCGCATGCAGCGTTACGTCGTGAAGCTGCTCGACATGACGAGATTGGAGAGCGGCGGGGTCAAGCAAAAAGTCGAGCCTTTGGACGCCGCTGACGTGGTCGCCGCCGTGCTGAAACGCGCCGCGCCGCTCGCCGAAGGCATTTGGATCGATGGCGATGTTTCGCCCGGATTGCCCCTCCTGAGAGCCGATGCGACGCTGCTGCATCAGACATTGTTCAATCTGGTGGAGAACGCCATCGTCCACGGCGCGCGCCAGACGGACGGCGGCGAGGTCCGCCTCGCGGCGCGCATGGCCGATGGCGGGATAGTCTTTACGGTGACCGATAACGGCCCGGGCCTCCCCGCCGGCGCCGAGAACCGCATCTTTGAACGCTTCTTCCGAGGCGACCAAAATCCGGCCAGCGGCACTGGGCTCGGTTTGGCGATCGTCAAAGGCTTTGCTGAGCTCATGGGCGCCAAGATCGAAGCGCACAATCAACGCGGCCATAGGGGCGCCGTCTTTACGCTTGCCTTTCCTGAATCCGCCACGGCATGAATCGAGAGCATGCCGCCGAGCCGCCTCAAAGCCCTGGTCGTCGATGACGAGAAGGCGATCCGCCGCTTTCTTCGCTCGACGCTTGTCGCCGAAGACTTCGAAGTCTTTGAAGCCGAGACCATCGCCGAGGCGCGCGCCCTAGGCGAAAGCGCGAAGCCCGATCTCGTGGTTCTTGACCTCGGGCTTCCAGATGGGGACGGGAGCGATCTTATTCGGCCCCTCATCGCTCTGAGCCAGCCTGCGATCCTGGTTCTGTCAGCGCTCGAAGAAGAAGCGCGCAAGGTCCAGGCGCTCGATCTCGGCGCCGATGACTTTGTGACCAAACCATTCGGCGTCGCCGAATTCATGGCGCGCGTGCGCGCCGCACTGAGGCACCGCGTTCAGATGCAAGGCGGACCTTCAGTCTATGACGACGGACGGCTCGTTGTGGATCTGGGGAAGCGGCTCGTGCGTGTGGACGGCCAAGACCCAAAGCTCACGCCCCGCGAATACGGCCTGCTGCATCAGCTGGTTCTGCACGCGGGAAAGGTGCTGACGCATCGCCAGATGCTGCAATCAGCCTGGCCCGACGACCAAAGCGCCGACGTGCAAGCGCTTCGCGTCCACATGCGCCATTTGCGCCAGAAGATCGAACCTGATCCGGAGACGCCTACGCTCTGCGTCACCGAACCGGGCGTAGGGTACCGCTTCCAGGGTCGCGCACGGGGTTAGCCGCGCCGCGCGCTTGGCGCCCACGCTCCGGCGAAACCAAGCGGATTGGGGCCTATGATTTCTGGGCCGGGGCGCACGCTCAGCGATCCGCGCGCTCCTTCTTTGCCGATTCTCGCCGCCGCGGATGCCGTGTCGTCATCTTCTCGACGCCCGCGATCAGGCAGTCCACGCAGGCATCCAGGATCTGCGGCGGCGCGAAGCGAACGCTCTTTTCGCCTTCGCCGACGACAAGCCATCCTCCTTCCGCGCTTCCCCGCCGGCTCGCCGCGTCGGATAGCTTGATCGCCCCCATGGTCATCGCATGTGCAGCTGCGGTCGCTTCGAGCGCCGTCGCCTGGGAAAGGCCGGCTGCAAGGAAGATGTCGTAGAACACGCGCCCGACCGCTTCTCCATTAGCCCGCGTTTTCGACACCCCCACGCGCCGCACCGCCCAATCCGAAGACCCGGGATGATCGCTAAAGACGCTCGCGAGGCTCCGCACGACAAGACGCAGGCGCACGCGCCAGTCCACGCTTGCGGGAAATGTGACCGGGCACGCGCCGAGCAGCAGGTCGACGACCTCGTCCAAGAGATCGTCTTTGTTCGGCGCATGGTGCGAAACCGCGCCGGCCCAAACGCCAAGCTCGATCGCCAGACGCCGCACGTTCACCGCCTCGAACCCTTCGCGGCGCGCCAAGTCGGCGGCGGCGGCGACCACGCGCGCGCGCGTCAGCCCCGGCCCGTCGGCCGCCGGAGGACGACCGGGACTGCGCTTTCTTGCGCGCTTCGATCGCGCTGGCGACACCGTGGACGCGATATCAGCCTTTCGGTTCCTCGCCGCCATTGCGGACGCCTCCAACCCGGCATAGCTACTAATTGGACGACGATCAATAATCGTCGCAAGGGAGATCGGGCCATGGCCAAACTGGCGGCCAAGCGCTTGCGCATTCTAGATTATGATGATCCCAACTTCGATCCCCGCCGCACGTTCGATGAGGGTCACGGCAGCGCGCTGGTCGTCGATCCCTACCCCGCCATCCTCGGCCTCCTCGCGCAGGGACCCGTCCACAAGCTCGATCTTGCCGAGATGTTCGGCGCCCCCAGGGATCAGACCATGGCGGGGCTTGAGCACTATACGGTGCTGAACTACGGGGGCGTGCGCCGCGCGTTTTCAGACTCGGAGAGCTTCTCGCCGCGGCTCTACAAGCGAAATCTGGGGCTGGCGTTCGGCGAGAGCATCATTGTCGCCATGGACGACCCCGATCACCGCAAGCTGCGCAACCTAGTGCAGAAGGCGTTCAGCCCGAACGAGCTGCGCCGCCGCGCCGAGCTCGTCGTCACGCCGGTGATGAACCGCCTGGTCGACTCTTTCGCCGACAAGGGAAGAGCCGATCTCGTCGGCGATTTCGCGCTGCATTTTCCGTTCCACACCATCGCCGCGATCTGCGCGCTGCCGGAGGATGAATGGCCGCTGTTCCATCGTCTGGCGATGGGGCTCACCTGCATCTCGTTCGATTTCCCCCACGCGATGGAGGCGTCGCAAAAGCTTTGGGACTATTTCGCCGCCGTCCTCGACGAGTATCGCGCCCATCCCGGCGACGATATGATCAGCACGCTGGCCACCGCCGAAATCGACGGCGAACGGCTCAGCGACGCTGAAGTCGTCACCTTCCTCCGCTTTCTGCTCAACGCCGGCGGCGACACCACGTATCGCGGCTTCGCCAACATGATGACGGGCTTGCTCACCCACCCCGAACAGCTGGAGCAAGTGCGCGCGGATCGCTCCCTGATCGACAAGGCCATGGACGAAGGCCTGCGCTGGCAGGCGCCGATCCTGTCGCTCACGCGCACGCCGCGGCGCGACCTTGAGCTTGAAGGCGTCATGCTGCCCGAAGGCGCGTGTCTGCATGTCTGCGCAGCATCCGCGAACCGCGACCCGGCCGCATTCGAGGATGCGGGCCGTTTCGATATCCACCGCGCCGGACCAAAGCCCATGTCTTTCGGTTTTGGCCCGCACCTTTGCGTCGGCCAGCCGCTCGCGCGGCTCGAAATGCGCACCGCGCTCAACGCCCTGCTCGATCGTCTGCCCAACATGCGGCTCGATCCCTCCACGCCGACGCCGCAGATCGTGGGCCTGGGCATGCGTGCGCCCGCGGCGCTCCCTGTGGTTTTCGACTGAGAGGACCCGACCATGGTCAAGATCATCCCGATCGATGTCGCCAAGCATGACGCCATCATCGCGAAGTTGCCGAAGCCGAAGCTGATCATCGGCGCCGAGATGCGCGACGCCGGCGAAGCAGGCGTCTTCATCCATAGATCCAACTCGACCGGGCGCCCGCTGGGCGAAGTCCCCATGGGCGGCGCGCGCGATATCGACGACGCGGTGAAGGCCGCACGCGCGGCGTTCCCGGCCTGGCGCGACATGAAGCCCTATGATCGCAAGCTGATCATGGAGCGCCATTGCGCGCTGATCGAGGCCGAGATGGAGCGCTTCAACCAAATCGCAGCGATCGAGAACGGCATTCCCTACAGCAATTTCAAGTACGGCCATGCAGAGCGCGTGCGCGGCTGGATGCGCTACTACGCCGGCTGGGCCGACAAGATCGAAGGCCAAGTGGTCGGCACGAACCCGTCAGGCCATTTCGAATACACGATCGCTGAACCCTACGGCGTCGTCGGCCACGTGATCACGTGGAATGCGCCGCTGCTGTCGCTCTCGATGAAGATCCCGGCCTGCCTCGCGGCGGGCAACACGGTGGTGATAAAGCCGGCGGAATTCACGCCTTACACGGCGCAGCTCTTCACTGAACTCGCCCTTGAAGCGGGCTATCCGCCCGGCGTCATCAATGTCGTGCCCGGCGCGGTCGCGGCGGGAGAGGCGCTCGTGCGTCACCGCGACGTCGACAAGATTTCTTTCACCGGCGGGCCCACCGGCGCGCGCGCGATCATGCGCGATGCGGCCGAGACGCTGAAGCCGCTGGTGTTCGAGCTTGGCGGCAAATCCGCGAACGTGATCTTTTCTGACGTCGATCTCGCCGAGTGCGCGCCCTATTGCACGATGTTCGGCGTCTCCAACAGCGGCCAGGGCTGCGCGCTGCCGACCCGCATGATCATCCATGAGCGCATCTATGACGCGTTCCTCGACATCGCCGCGAGCACGATGCGAGAGATGAGCGTGGGCGATCCCCTCAACCCGGCGACGATCATTGGACCCATGGTGCATGAGACCGCCTGCGCGCGTGTCGCGGGCGTGATTGATGCGGCGCGCCGCGAACGGGTTGGACGTTTTCTTGTCGACGGCGGCCGGCTGGACGGCGCGCTTTCGCAAGGCTGCTTCATCGCGCCCGTGCTGATCGCCGACATCGATCCGATGAGCCCGATTGCGCAAACCGAAGTGTTCGGCCCGGCGCTCGCGGCGATGAAGTTCACAACCGAGGACGAGGCCGTCAAACTCGCCAACAACACTGCCTACGGACTTTCCGCCTACGTGCAGACGCACAGTCTCGACATCGCGCATCGCATGGTGCGCAAGCTTAGCGCCGGCACGGTCTACGTGAACAAGGCCACGCCCAGCTTCCATGCCGCCGCGCCCTTTGGCGGCAACGGCATTTCCGGCTTCGGCCGCGAGGGCGGCAAAGCCGGGCTCGACGAATTCATCCGCATCAAGGGCGTCGGCGTCAGCGTTCAGGCATGAGCGCGAACCCCGATGCGAGGCGGCGTGGCGAAGTTCAGGCCTTAGGCCGCCGCGACCACAGTCGCCTTGCCCTTGAGGCCGGTGCTGGTCGAGAAGCCGGTGACGTGGCCCACGTCGCGCGAGGGCGCATCAAACGTGACCGTGACGTCGACGCCGTCGACCGTCACCTTGAAGCTGTTCGAGCCCTCGACATAGGCGTAGGGGCAGACCTTGCCGTCGGGCAGCGTGGCCGTCCATGCCACGTCGTCATAGACGACATCGCCCGCTTCGCCGTTCATGGGTTCGTATTTGACGGTGATCTTCATTCGGCTCTCCCTATAACAGCACGTTAATTAATGATGATCATCCCTATATTAGAAAGCGCGGGAAGTTCAACACGCCGGCCAGGGGTTCAGCGCGCGTCCGCGCGGATCAGGTCTGCGGCGCGCCAGGCCATCGCCATCACCGGGCCGTTGGTGTTGCCCGACGCCATCGTCGGCATCACCGAACAGTCCATCACCCTGAGCCCCGACACGCCGCGCACCCGCAGGCGCGGATCGACGACGTCATCGTCATCGGCGCCCATCCGGCACGTGCCGATGGCGTGATAGCCGCACAGGCCCAAGCGATCGACGGCGGAGAGTAGATCCTCGTCGGTCTGGACCTGCGCGCCCGGAGAGGTTTCGCCTTCGATCAAGTCCGCAAGCGGCGGCTCTGCGAAGATGCGGCGCACGAAACGGATGGCGCCGAGCATGGCGGCGCGATCTTCCGGCGCGGCCAGCAGGTTCGGCTCGATCCTGAGCGGCGCGTCCGGCGCCGGAGATATGATTTCCACAAAGCCTTCGCTGATGGGCCGAAGCGGCAAGGCCAGGCATTGCACGCCGGGCGCGGTTTCCGGCGACATCGGATCGTCGGGATCGATGGAGACCGGGGAGAAGAAGAACTGTCCGTCGCAACGCGCGAGATCCGGCCGCGACTTGAAGAAACCGCCCACCTCGAACGCGCCCAACGCCATCACGCCGCGCTTGAACAAGGCGTAGTTCAGCACTGACGCCAACAAGCCCAGGCCGCGCAGCTCGCGGTTGCGGCTCCAGGCCGCTTTGCGCGCGCGATATTGCAGGAACAGCACGCGATGTTCGCGCATGCGACGGCCCACTTGCGCGCGGTCCGCGCGCACTTCGATTCCGGCCGCCTTGAGCGCCGCTGCGGGCCCCACGCCCGAAAGCTGCAGCAGCTTCACGCTGTTGAGCGCGCCCGCGCACAGCACGATTTCGCGCGCAGCGTTCAGCGTCTCCAAGCGGCCATCGCGGCGCAGCTCCACCCCGCACGCACGGGTCCCATCGAACACGATCCGCAACACATCGCCATGCATGAGCACGGTGAGGTTGGCGCGCTTCTCGGCCGGGCGCAGGAACGCGTCGGCCGCGCTCCACCGCTTGCCGTTCTTGATCGTGCGCGGGAAGTAGCCGACGCCTTCGATGTCAGCGTCGTTGATGTCGAGCTTGCGGCGAAGGCCGACGCTCTCCGCGGCCGAGAGAAACGCGTCGCACGCCGGGTGGCGCTCACGTTGCAGTGAAACATGCAGCGGCCCGCCCGCGCCGCGCCGCCAGAGGCCTTCGCCAGCGCCGAGCGCATGATCCTCGATCGCGCAGAACGCTTCAGCCATCTCCGCCGCGCCCCATCCGGCGCAGCCCGCTTCGGCCCAGGCGTCGTATTCGGCGGGATCGCCGCGCGTGTACATCATGCCGTTGATCGAACTCGATCCGCCCAGCATGCGCCCGCGCGCCCAGACCTCCTGGCGGTTGACGCCGCGCGACGGCGCGACCGGGAAGAACCAGGCGTGGCCGGGATCGCTCAACAGTTTGCCGAAGCCTTTCGGCATCGCCACCAGCGGGCTCTTGTCCGAGGGGCCCGACTCGATCAGGCAAACGCGCGTGCGCAGATCAGCGCTCAACCGTTCGGCCAGAACGCAGCCGGCGGCGCCGGCGCCCACGATGACATAGTCGAACGCGGGCGCCATCGCCGGCGTCAATAGCGAACGCGGAGTTCTACGCCTGCAGTCAGCGGCTCGGAGCGGAACGCGCAGCCGCCCACGCCATTGGCGCAGCCGTCGAAGCTGTACACGATGTCCGCGGAATCGAGCAGGTTGCGGCCCCAGAGCGCGACTTCAAAGAAGCCCTGTCCAAGCGGAATGTCGCGCCAGGCGATGCGCGCATTGAGCTGGCTCACTTCCGATTGCGGGCGCGCGAAGGGGAAGGTCAGCGGCAGCGGGCCCGATGTGGTCCAATATCCGCTCGAATAGGAATAATCGGCGTGCCACAGCACTTCGCCCACCGGCGTGAAATGCGTCAACCAATCGACCAGGATGGAGCCTGAGCTGTCGGGCGTCGCGGTCGGGAAGAAGCGCTGGACGTCGACCGGGGCGGTGAGCGGATTGTCGAATGTCGGCAGGTCGGAGTCCATGAACGCCGCGTTGACGCCGAGGGTGAGATCGTCGGTGGCGCGAACCGAGAACTCGACTTCGAGGCCCTGGACTTCGTAGGTAACCGGCGCATTGATCGTATTGGTGAGGCCGGGGTTCACCGTGGGCGCTTCTTGCAGCGTCAGCTGAGCGCCATTGATCTCGTTGCGGTAGAGCGCGAGATTGAGCGTGGCGCGGTCGTCCCAGAACTGCGACTTGAGGCCGATCTCCCAGGTCGCGATCTCCTCTTCCTCGTAGGAGCTGAAGACGGACGAGCGCACATTGGCCCCGCCGGCGCGATAGGCCGTGGCGTAGCGGACATAGGTGTTGAGATCGTCGGTCCAGTTGTACTGAAGCGTGACCGCAGGATCCCAGCGCTCGGCCGCGAACTCGCTGACTATCGGCACGGCGAGGGGGACAAAGCCTGCAACCGTGCGCCGGGCGGTCTTGGAATCATCCGAGTAGCGCAGCCCCAAAGTGACATCGAGGCGATCGTTCAGGATTGGCGGGGTGTACGTCCCCTGCGCGTAGATACCGTAGGATTCGGTCTCGGAATCCTGGATGTTCAGTGTGGTCGGCAGCGGGTCCGGCAGGGCGAAGAGCGCCAGGCCGGGTCCAGTCAGGAATCCGGTGCGCTGATCATCCACTTCTTCGTTGTAGTAGATCGCGCCGATGGTGAGATCGAAACGCTCCCAAGAGCCGAGCAGCTGGAATTCCTGGCTGGTCTGGCTTTGCTCGATGTCCTCGCCGGCGTTCGGCGCGATGGCGCAGGCCGCCACCGTGCAATAGGGCGCGAGCCCGCCGGTGAGATCGACCGAAATCGCGTCGCTCAGCGTGCCCGTGCCGTGCCGGCTGGCCTCGCGGAACGCGGTGATCGAGCGCAGCGTGACCGCATCGGAGAGCTGCCAGGTCGCCGTCAGCGCATGCCCGCTCGCCTCGGTGCGGTAGGAATCATTCAGATAGGCGCGGCTCGACGTTTCCGGATAGTCGCTGGACGCAGGCTGGCTGCCGGCCTGAGGAACCGCGCCGGAGAGATCGATATAGGTGAGGTAGGGCTGGGAATCGTCGGTCGTGCTGTCGTCGTAGGTGTAGTCGAGCGTGAACGTGTCGGTCGGCGCCCAGCGCGCGGCGATGCGGAAGCCGTCGGCGTCGAGGAAGGCGAAGTCCGACTGTCTCGCATAGACGCCCTCGGGCGCGTTGTCGGTATAGGCGTCATGCTCGTTGTGCAGCGCGCTCAGCTGCAAGCTGATGTCCGCGAACTCCGGCAGATCCATGCGCACGCGATAGCGGCGCGAGTCGTGGTTGCCGAAACTGGCGCTGGCGTCGAGGCCGAATTCGCCGGAAGGCCGACGCGAAACGAATTGCACGGCGCCGCCCTCGGCGTTGCGCCCGAACAGCTGCCCTTGCGGGCCACGCAGGATCTCCAGGCGCTCCGGCTCGATCAGGTCAAGACCAAGCCCCTGGGCGCGGCCGAGAAACACGCCGTCGACATAGACGGGCGCGGGGAGCTCCTGCGTGCCTTGCGAAGGGTCGGAGGCGAAGACGCCGCGGATGGTGATGCCAAGCACCGTGGGCGTGCCCGCGAACTGGCCGAAATCGACGCCCGGAACGGCGCCGACGCGCAAATCGGAAAGCGAATCGACGCCGCGAACGGCGAGATTCTCGGCGGAAATGGCGGAGACCGAAAGCGGAACGTCCTGGAGCGCCTCTTCGCGGCGCTGCGCGGTGACGATGATCTCTTCCTCGGTTTCGGGCGCGCCTTGCGCCCAAGCCGATGGCGCGAACCACACCGCCCCGCTCGCCAGCAACGCCGCGCACGAAATCCCCAAGGGCAACGCCCGCCGGTTCGCCATCTCACTCTCCCCGTCTCAAGATCAGCGGCTCATGACGCTTTATTGTTCACTGTCCAATTCCATTAACGCAGGCGCCGGCGCCTTGTCGCGCCGAAGGCGTCATGATCGCATTGGCGATGTCCCTCACCCGCCCTGCACGGCCACGGCCTGGCGCGCGTTCTTGCAATATTCGCAGCCCTGGTAGCTTGCGTTGAACAAGCGCGCGCACTCATGGACTACGGGATCAAGCTGCAGCGAACGCGCGCTGGCGATGGGAATGCCCGCGAGCCGCGTGAGCTCGGCGGAAATGGCGATCCGCGCCGCCGGCGTGGATTCATCGTCAGCGAACATGGTGAAACCGCGGGCGAGGTGCTCGGGAATGCGCGGCGTCGTGGCCATCTTGGTCTCCGTGTCTCCGCTGCCCCTAGGCGGCTGCGAGGATGAATTCCGGCATTGATTTCGGGGCGACGGACGGCGGCTCGAAGCGAAACGCGGCCATCGACCGCTGCAACTGATCCATGACGCTCAGCGCCTTCATGAGATAAATCATCGGCTCGGTGCCGTTGCGCGTACACGCCGCAGGCGAGTAGAACTGAACCCCGCGGCCTTCTCCGCCGGCTTGCCTGAGGCCCAGCCCGCTGGCATGTCTGCTCCAAGGACTGTCATCGGCAGGCCTCGCCCTCGAAGAGAAACAGCGTCTCTTGTGGCGCATCCACCTGACCAATCGCTGAGCAACGGGCGCCGCCGCCGTGAAAGCCGTCATACTCCGCGCTCCGCCCTCCCTGGACAAGCTCGACATCGTTGAGCTGCCGCCGCCGCCGCCGCCGGGGCCTGGCGAGATTCAGGTGCGCATCCGCGCCTGTTCGCTCAACTTCCACGATCTGGCCGTCGCCGTCGGCGCGCTTCCCGTTGCGCCGCCGCGCATTCCGCTGTCTGACGCAGCCGGCGAGGTCGCCGCGATAGGCGAGGGCGTGGAGGAGTTCGTCGCCGGCGACAGGGTGATCTCCACCTTCTTCCCGACTTGGCATGACGGCCCCCCCTCGCGCTCGGCGAGCTTCGCAGCGACGCCCGGAGATGGGGTGGACGGCTTCGCCCGCGAGATCGTGAACGCGCCGGCGAGCTGGTTCACACGCCAGCCGCGCGGGTTCAGCCACGCCGAGGCCGCCGCTTTGCCGTGTGCGGGCGTCACGGCTTGGCGCGCGATCGTCGTCAACGGCGCGCTCAAGGCCGGCGACTCCGTGTTGACGCAAGGCGCGGGCGGGGTCTCGCTCTTCGCCCTGCAACTCGCGAAAGCCATGGGCGCGCGCGTGATCGCCACGTCCTCGTCCGAGGAGAAGCTTTCGCGCCTGAAGGCGCTCGGCGCCGATCAGGTCATCAATTATCGCAGCCACCCGGACTGGGCGCGCCTGGCCAACGCGTACACCGACGGCGTCGGCGTCGACCATGTCGTGGACGTCGGCGGCGCAGGCACGTTGGAGCAATCCTGCGCTGCGGCGCGGATTGGCGGCCACATTCACATGATCGGCCTGCTGGGCGGGCCTCAAGGCGCCGTCGGCCCGATGCATTTGCTCAGCAAACAATTGCGCATTAGCGCGGTTCTGGTCGGCAACCGCCGCCACCAGCTCGATTTGGTTCAAGCGCTCGAAGCGACGGGCGTCCGCCCGGCGCTCGATCAGGATTTTCCGCTCGATCGGCTGGCGGACGCGCTGCGCCGGATGCAGTCGGGCGCGCACTTCGGCAAGATCACGGTGTCCGTCGCGCCTTAGCCGCGCCCGCCGCTTACGCCGAGCCCGTCAGGCGCACGCGGCGCCAGTCGCGCGGCCCCATGCCGAAGCGGCGGCGGAAGGCGCGGGCGAAATAGCTCGGATCCAGATACCCGCATTGCAGCGCGATCTCGGCGATCTGCAGGCGCGCCATGCGCGGATCCGTCAGCATCTGGCTGGCGCGCTCAAGGCGCACGCGCGTGAGCGCGCCGACAAACGTTGTGCCGGCCTCGGCAAGCAGGGCGTGCAGATATCGCTTCGAAATGCCCAACGCGCCGGCCACGTCGCGCGGATGCAGCTCCGGGTCGTGTTGGCGCTCCTCGATGACGAAGAGCGCGCGCTGGATCAGGGCGGATTTGTGCCGGCTCACGACCGGCTGGTCGCGCCCGGCGGCCAGGGCCAGGAGCCCGCCGGCCTGATCGGCCAGCACGCTGCGCGGAAGCGCGGCGTCCTCCAGATCTGCGGCCATCGCGCTCAGCAGGGCGGCGAGCGGGGCGCCCCATCGGCTCGTGGCGGAGAACGGGCGATCGACGAAGGCCAGGGGATCGGGCAGCCAGCGCCTGAGCCATGCGCCCGGCATGACCAGATCAATGGCGTCGTGAACGTCGTCCAGGCGCATTTCGAGCGGCTTGGCGTTATCGACCAGCACGAATTCGCCGACATTGACGCAAAAGCGCTTGGCGCCGACACGGGTGAGAATCGGCGTGCGCCGGCAATAGAACAGCTGGAACATCGGCTCGCCGGCGCCGGCGCCGGGATGGATGGCCGTGAGCGGCGAGGCTTCCAGCGTCACCAGGCGCGCGGGGCCGACGGTGAAGCTGCGCCAATGGGCGGAAAATCCCTCGGGTTCGGGGACGACGAATTCCAGCGTGGGGGCGAGCATTTCGCGGGCCAGGCTGCGCCAGCGCGCGAGCGCCTCAAGCGGCGGCGCCCCTTGCGACGTCCAGCTGACGTCTCCGCATGCCCCCTGCTGGAGCAGCATCGGCGAACATCCTCCCATGCGGCCCGCCGCCCCCTTCGCCAGGGAGAGGGAGCGCCCGGCTCATTTTGCTATATGTTATTGCTATTCGCTCCCGAGCGCAACCAAGCAGTTCGCCGCGCCGGCCGGCGTTAGGGGGCGGGTTGGCGGCGGAGTTCAAGCATGTCCCGCAGTGCGCGTGGTTTTCGCCCAAGGAGGCGCTCCACGTCGTCGCTGATGACGTCGAACCAGCCGCCCCGGATCGCCGCTTCGAAGCTCACGATGTCGTTGCTGTTCCAGGGATTGTTGCCGACCACCAGGTTGTCGACCGGCTCGCGCGGCACGCCCATGGCGTCGAACATGGCGAACATGGCGGCCTCGTCCGCCGGCACATACTCAATCGAGGCGCCGCTGATCTCGGCCGTCATTCGCGCGATCTCGGGCATGGAGAGGCGCTCGGGGCCGGTGATGTTGTAGGTCTTGCCGGCGTGGCCCTCGCCGGTGAGCACGGCCACCGCGCAGTCGACGCAGTCGTCGCGCCAGACCGGCGCCTCTCGTCCATCGCCGCACGACGAAATCCATCTTCCCGATTGAATGGCGTTGGCGGCGATCACCTCGACGATCGCGTCCGTGTAGTGGGCGTCGCGCAGGATGGTCCAGGCAAGTCCGCTGGCCTTGATCAGGTCCTCGGTGGGGCCGTGGTCGGCGACGACCAGCGCTGGATTGCCCGGCGCCACGCCGACGATGCTCGTATAGACGATGTGTTTGACGCCGGCCGCGACCGCGCCCTCGATCGCAGCGCGATGCTGCGCCACGCGCTGACCGACGCGCGTCGCGGAGATCAACAGCAGCCGATCCGCGCCCGCCAGCGCAGGCGCGAGGCTTTCGGGCTCGTCGAAATCCCCGCGCCGGCAGACGGCGCCGCGCTCGGCGAAGGCCGCGAGCTTGGACGGCGTGCGCGACAGCAAGATCAGATCGCCGGGCGCGATTCGCTCCATGAGCCGCGCGACGGCGAGGCGCCCGTAATTGCCCGACGCTCCGGTGACCGCGATTTTCACAAGCGCCTCCCTTTGCTTTATTCATATCAATTGTTAGCATTCCGCCCCAGAAACACAAATGGGAGAAGGCGCCATGACCGGGTTTCCGCGGACGATCGAGTTCATGGGCCTGAATGAACCCCTGGGCGTGGAGGCCTCGTGCGAGAACTTGAAAGTCGAAGGGCGGATCCCGGCCGAGATCGAGGGCGCCTTCTTCCGCGCCGTGCCCGATCCGGCGTTTCCCCCGCTCTTCCAAGACGAGACCGCGCTCTCGGCCGACGGCATGATCAGCCGGCTCCTGTTTCGCGGCGGCAAGGTCGATTTCGACATCCGATACGTTCATACCGCCCGCTATCTCGCTGAGAAGCGGGTCGGCAAGGCGCTGTTCGGCCGCTACCGCAATCCGTTCACAGACCTACCCGAAGCGCAGGGCGTCGACCGCACCGTGGCCAACACCACGCCGGTCTTCCACGCCGGCCGCCTGCTCATGACCAAGGAGGATGGACGCGCCTACGAAATCGATCCGATGACGCTGGAGACCAAGGGCTCCTACGATTTCGGCGGCGCGCTGCGCTCTGAGACCATGACCGCGCATGTGCGCATCGATCCGCTCAGCAAGGAGATGTTCTTCTTCGGCTATGAAGCCGGCGGCCTGTGCACGACCGACGTCGCCTATTGCATCGCCGACGCGGACGGCAAGCTCGTCTCCGAGCAATGGTTCAAGGCGCCCTATTGCGGCCTCATGCACGATTTCGCCATCACCGAGAACTGGGCGGTGTTCCCGATCTTTCCCACCATCGCCGATCTCGAACGGCTGAAGGCCGGCGGCGCGCACTGGGTGCATGAGCCGGACCTCGAGAGCTGGATCGGCTTCATGCCGCGCAAGGGCGATGTGGGAGAGATGCGCTGGGTCAAGGGCCCGAAGGGCGTCTCGGCCTTTCACATCATGAACGCCTTCGAGGCCGACGGGAGCATCCACGTCGACATGTTCGTGTCCGACACCAACGCGTTCCCCTTCATTCGCGCCGCATCCGGCATCGAGCGCGCGCAATGGGACATCAAGGGCGGCTTCATGCGCTGGACGGTCGATACGCGCGGCGGCCGCGACATCGCGCAGACGCAGCTTGGCCCGCCGGGCGATCTGCCGCGCCTGGCCGACGCCGATCAGGGCCGCCCCTATGCGCGCGGCTGGTATCCCGCCATGAATCCGCAAATCGGCCCGCCGCTTCTCGGCGGCCCTGTCGGCGTCGAGTTCAACATGCTCGTCCGCGTCGAGCCTGAGACGCGGCGCCTGGATGCGATGGCGCTGCCGCCTGCCCATGCCATTCACGAGCCCATCCATGTGCCGGCGAAGGATCATGGCGGATGGCTCATCGCCATCGTCGACAAGATGATCGGCGAAGGACAGTACGAGCACGCCGCGTGGATCATGCGCGCAGATGATGTCGCCGCCCCGCCCGTCGCAAAGATCGCCATCCCGGTGCGCTTGCGCTCGCAAGTGCATGGCTGGTGGGCGCCTGCTGCGGAGCTTCCCGCGTTCTAGCCGAGACGCGCTCGACTAATTGCTCGACGTGATCGTTGCGCGCGGCGGATCCAGAGGCTGGCCGCGGCGCTGCAGATCGAGTTCGCGCGCGCGCGTGCGGCGCTGCTCCTCGATGAGGAAGGCGTGGATGGCGTCGACATCCTCGCGCGACAGCAGATCGGACCAGCCGGGCATGCCGTTGGCTTCGTAAAGCCCCTCACGCACGATCTCCTGGAAGAGGTCATGCGTCGGGCGCTGCATGCGCCGCAAATCCGGCAGCAGCGAGCGCGCCTGATTGGAGTGGCAGATGCCGCAATTGCCGAAGAAGAGATCGCGCCCCCGCTCGATCCGCGCCGGCGTCGTGCCCGCCAGTTGCGGCGGCGGCGCGGGCGCAGGCTCAAGCGGCGGCAGAGGATCGGGAACCGGCGTGGCGCCGCCGTCGAGACGGAAGGCCAGGATGCGATTCTGATTGCCGCGCTCATAGGCGGCGCTCTGGCGCGGCACGTAGGACCAGCCCCCGCCGCCCCAACCGGCCATCACCGCGACATATTGCACGCCGTCCACGCGATACGTCATCGGCGCGGCCAGAATGCTCGTCCCAGTTTCGATCGTGTGCAGGCGCCGCCCGTCGCGCGCGTCGTAAGCGTTGAGGCGGCCCATGAGGTCGCCCTGGAACACGAGATCGCCTGCGGTCGCGAGCACGCCGGCGCGATCCTGCCAGGCCGCGCGCGGAACCGACCACACGGTGCGTCCCGTCAGCGGATCGATCGCGCGCAGCTCCTGGCTCGCCGGCCTGTTGCGCACGCGCGCCAGTTCGGGCGAGGCTTCCACGGCCGCGCGCACCGGCGGCGGCAAGCTCGGCAGGACATCCAGAATGTCGCCCGCAAACACGATCGCAGCGTCATTGTTGAGCGCGCGCACGCGGTGCGGTTTGGCGCCGGGGCTCATGAACAGGAGATTGCCCATGTCGAGCACCGACGCGTAAAGCAGCCCCGTTTCGGGACTGAAGGCCATCGGGTGCCAGTTGCGCGCGCCGGCGGCGGTGGGAAACACGATCTGAGGGCGAAGCGCGTAATTCGAGGTCTCCGGCGTCAGATTCGGCCGCCCCGTCGCGAGATCGACGCCGCTCGCCCAGTTCATGTAGACCAGCGCGTTGGCGGCGATGACGCGCCCGTTGCGCCGATCGATCACATAGAGAAAGCCGTTCTTAGGCGCGTGCAGCAGCACCGGCGTGCTCTCGCCGTTGATGTCGAGACGCGTCAGCACCATCGGCTGCGTTGCGGTGTAATCCCAGCTGTCGCCCGGCGTCTCCTGATAGTGCCATTTGACGCGGCCCGTGCGCGGATCGAGCGCGACGATCGAGCAGAGATAGAGATTCTCCCCGCCGGACGGCGAACGGCGCGCGACGTGATAAGGGCCGCCATTGCCGACGCCGACATAGACGGCGTTGAATTCGGGATCGTAGTGGATCGTATCCCAGGCGGTGCCGCCGCCGCCGATGTCCCAGCGGCTTTCTGGGTCCCAGGTTTCGAGCGCCGCCTCGAGATCGGGACTTTCCTGCGGCCCCTGCGCCGGATCGCGCGGCACGGTGTAGAACCGCCAACGCTCGCGCCCCGTGCGCACGTCATAGGCGGTGACGTAGCCGCGCACATCGAACTCCGCGCCGCCATTTCCGATGATGACGACGTCGCCCGCCACCTCGGGCGCGCCGGTTATGCTGTAGGCGCGATTGCGATCGACGATCGTGTCCACCCGCCACAGCACGCGGCCCGTGCGGAGATCCAGCGCATAGAGAACGCCGTCGAGCGCGCCCACGAAGACGCGGCCGTCTTTCACGGCGACGCCGCGATTGACCATGTCGCAACATGTGCCGCGATGGACGCGCGGATCGATCTCGGGCTCGAACCGCCAATGCTCCTCCCCGGTCGCGGCGTTCAGCGCGTAAACCCGTCCCGCCACGCCGCTCGTCACCATGACGCCGTCGATAACGACGGGCGTCGCCTCCATGCCGCGCGTCGTGTCAAGCCTCAGTTCCCAGGCGAAGCCAAGGCGCGTCACGTTCTCGCTGTTGATGTCGTCGAGGCGCGAGAAATGCGTCTTGCCCTGATCGCCGCCCGGATTGGTCCAATCGTCGCCCGCCCCCGTCTGGGAGCGCGCGCATGCGGCGAGCAGAATGGCGATGAGCAGCGCGCAGATCTGTTTCATTGCGGCCATGAATCCCACGGGCTCGGCATGTTGTAGGGCACTGTGATGAAGTTGGCCTCGATCTGGCGAATGGCGCCGTCCTCGATCTTGAAGAGCTCGAACAGATAGAAGCTGTGCGGGCGCCGGAAGACGGGCGATACGGTGGTTCCATCGGTGAGCTGGAAATCGCCCAGCCGGCCCGAGTGATCGATGAAGCCGGCCGCCAGCACCAGGCCGCGCTCCTCGTCGACCAGCGGAAAGCGCCGCGCCCGCAGGCGATCGTCGTAGCGATAGTTCCCGAGGCGGAACTGCGCCTCGCAGCCGAGCGCCGCGATCGGCACAATGCGGGCGAAGTCTGGATTGTTGGTGGTCTGCACGCCATTCTCCACCCGGTTGCAATCCGGGTGGAAGTGCGTGAACAATGTTCCGTCATTGAGCTGCAGCGTGTCGAAATAGCCGTCGGCGAGGCTGATCATGCGCGCGCGCGGCGTCCGGCGGCTCTCGGGAACGATCGCGTTGAGCACCGGCTTGTCCCAGAAGCGCTTGTCGGCGAAGACCGGCATGTTGCTGTCCGAAAGGCGCACGACGAGCGTCTCCGATTCCGAGATGCGTCCGTCCGGCTCCACCTTGAGGCGCAGGGTGAACGCTGAGGTCTCAACGGTTTCCTCGACAGCGCCAAAGAAGCCGACCTGCCCGGTATCGAGATCGGCGAAGCGCAGGCGATACGCGCCAAGCGCGGTGATGGTGCCCCAGAGGCCGTCGCCGACCAGGATCGCGACGTTGTTCTCCGTATTGCGCACCCGCGCGGCCCAGCGCACGCGGCTGGGTTCGCGCGCCGCGAGCGCCTCCAGGTAATTGTCCAGCACGGCGTAGAGAGCTTGCCGCTCATGACGGACCGGCGCCGCGTTCTCGATCGGGTTCATGCCCGGAGCTCCCTCATGTGCGAGGACCGGCGCGATCAGGGCTGCACAGCATGCCGCCAGAGCCATCAACCATCGCATCCACTCCTCCCCACGCCCTGCTCTTGTCTCTCTTGCGCCGGCGGGCAAGATGCGGGCAGTATGCTAACAACTGTTACAGTATGTACGCGTTCGGCACAAGGCTCGCCCATGCAGCGCTTTCAGGACCGCCACGTCCTCATCTTCGGCGGCAATAGCGGCATCGGTCTGTCGGCGGCGAGAGGCTTCGCCGCCGAAGGCGCGCGGCTCACCATCACCGGGCGGTCCCCCGAGACGCTCGCGGCCGCGGCCGAAGAGACCGGCGCGCTGGCGCTCTGCGCCGATATCGCCGCGCCTGAACAAAGCCGGGACGCCGTCGCGGCGGCGGTCGCGCGGCATGGCCCGATCGACGTGCTCTTCGTCAATGCCGGCGTCGGCGGGTTTTCGCCCATCGCCGAAGTCACCGAGGCGTTCTGGGACGATGTGCACGGCGTCAATCTGCGCGGCGCCTTCTTCGCGGCGCAGGCCGCGCTGCCGCACATGCGCGCGCGCGGCGCGATCGTGTTCACGGGCTCGATCGGCTCGGTCGCCGCGATCCCAGGCAACGCCGCTTACGCAGCGGCGAAAGCGGGCCTGCGCGCGGTCGCGCGCATTTTCGCCGTCGAACTCATGCCCCGCAGCATCCGCGTGAACGTCGTGAGCCCCGGGCCGACGGAAACCCCGCTCTTCCGCCGCAATCCGGGCATGACCGACGCCGATGTCGAAGCCATGCGCGCGCAGATGCGCGCCGCCACGCCGATGGGACGCATCGGCGAGCCGGAGGAAGTCGCGCGCGCCGTGCTGTTCCTGGCGTCCGATGAGGCGAGCTTCATCACCGGAATCGACCTCTATGTCGACGGCGGCTGCATTGAGCTTTAGCTAGCGGCGGCCGCGGGAAACGTCTTCCTCCTCTTCGCCCCAGGCCTCGATCCGCGCGTTCAGCTTCGCGATCATGGCGAGCATCTTGCGCCGGTCGGCGCCGGCGAGGGGGGCGAAGAGCCAGCGGGCCGTCTCGCGGATGTCCGGCAGTATGGAATTGTACGCCTTCCAGCCGGCTTTGCTGAGCTGCACCGGCTGCCGGCGCCGGTCATGGCCGTCCTCGACGCGTTCGATCCAGCCGAGCGCCTCCAGCCGCGCCAAGGCGCGACTGACGTTCATCGGCGCCATCGACATGAGGCCGGCGATCTCCTGCCCCGCCAGCGCGCCCTCGCCCGACAGGCACATCAGCACGCGCAATTCATTCACCGAGAGATCGTGGTGCGCCGCCACGGTCGCCTTCATCGGCCGCGTCACCACGGTTGCGAACTTGAGCAGCTCGATGAGCAATTGCGCATCGGTTCCGGCCAGGCCGAGCTTGGTCGTATCGGCGGAGCGCGTCATTCGTTGGTCCTCGCCCTCGCTGCTGCCATAAACAGGCGACGGAGAGAACAGCATTCTTGCGCCGCGCGGCCGCCTCGCCGGCTTGCAGTCACGCCGGGCTTGTGCATCGCTAACAACTGATAGGGACCGGATAGGGGCCGTCCATGCGTTTCGCCGGCAAGAGCATTCTCATCACCGGCGCGGCGAGCGGCATCGGGCGCGCCGCCGCCTTGGCGTTCGCCGCCGAGGGCGGCGCCGTCGCCCTGGCCGACGTCGATGGGCCGGCCGCCGAGTCGCTGGCCCAGGAGATCGCTGCGCGCGGGCAAAGAGCGCTCGCGGTCGCCTGCGACGTGCGCCGCTACGACGCATGCGAGCGGGCGGTCCGCAGCGTCGTCGAGGCGTTCGGCGCCATCCACGTCCTCGTCAACAACGCCGGCGTCCCCAGCCGAATCTACAAGGAGCTCGAGGATTTCTCGCTGGACGAGTGGCGCGATGTGATGGACGTCAATTTGAGCGGCGCGTTTCACTGCATCAAGGCCGCGACGCCGTCGCTCAAGGCCGCAGGCGGCGGCGCCATTGTCAACACCGCCTCGGTCGCGAGCTGCGTCGCTGCGCCCGGCATGGCGGGCTATGTGGCGAGCAAGCACGGCCTCGCGGGCCTCACCAAGGCGGCGGCCCTTGATCTTATCCGGCACAACATCCGCGTGAACGCGGTGTGTCCCGGGCTTACGCGCACGCCGATGATCGCGCCGGCGCTGGCCGATCCGCAGATGCGCGCGTTCTTCGAGGCGAAAGCGCCGATCGGGCGCATGTCCGAGCCGGAGGAGGTCGCGAACGCGATCCTGTTCCTCGCCTCAGACGCCGCCAGCTATATCGTCGGCGCCTTGCTCAGCGTCGATGGCGGCGTCATCGTGGAATAGCCGCGCGCGCATCGTCACGCGAAACGCGCCGCGGCTCACACGGACGATCTGAACCGACATCCGCGCCTCGCGCGCCAGGCCTTGCAGGATAAGCGCCTTGTCCCAACGGACGAAGGCGACGGCCGCCGCGCACGCCACGACGTCCGCGCCCAGCTGACGACGCCACTGGCGCACCAGATCAGCTTCGAGCGCAATGCAGTGTGCGCACACAACCGCGTCCGCCGCTTGGCGCCCCGGCGCGTCCACGGTGGGGTCAAGCAGCAACAGGTCCGGAGCGACGCTTGGCGCCTGGGCGGCCTTGGGCGCCCGCAGCATCGCGAGCCCCATCGCGCCCACGGCCATGGCGGCGAGCGCAGCCCGTCGCGTCCAGCCCGGCGTCATGGCTGCTTGCTCTTCGCCAGATATTGCGCGATGGCGTCGAGCTCCTCATCGCTCACCTCGCCGCGCGAGATGCGCGGCATGTTGCCGACGCCCTGGCGCACCACCGATTCGACAAGTTCGGCGGTGAGGTCGGTTCGGTTCTCCAGCATCGCCTGCTCGCGCTCCATGCGGCGCGCCAGGATCACCGTGCCCATGCCCATCTGGCGATGGCACATCGCACATTTCTCGACGAAAAGCGCCTCCGCGGGAGATTCGGAGCTGCGGTCCTGGATCGCGGATGCGCCCATGCCGCGCCCGCCCTGCCGTCCGCAGGCGGACAATCCGACGAGCGCGACGAGCGCCGCGGCGAGCAGGACGCGTCTCACCGCCGCCTCCGTCTTCTGCTCGCCGGCCAGATGCCGCTTTTCCCCGGCGCGATCACGCCATTGGGATCGAGCGCATCTTTGACGCGTTCGTTGAGCCGCAGCAGCGCGTGGCGGTTGAAATCATAGGTGGAGGCGACCAGGTCCATATATTCGATGTGCGTGCGATACTCGCTGTATCTGTTCTCCGATGCGTCAGCGACGAGCGCGCGGAAGAATTGATCGACCCGCCCCATCATGTCCGGATCGTCGCGGTCGTACAGCACCTGATTGACGTTGGTCAGGCAACGCTCGCCCATGGCGAAGCTCGCATGATAGTCCATGCCGTATTGCTGATAGAGCGCGTAAGTGCGCTGGAATTGGCGCAACGCCAGATCGCCCTTCGACGGCAACACCGGCGAATAGCCGATATGGCCCCCGCGCCCGCCGAACCAATTGGCGTTGGCGAGCGGAAACGTGATCGGCGTGCCCGTCACCGGCGAGCCCTCGGGCGGATCGCCTTGCACCCAGCGCGCCTCGTTCATCGCCAGGACCGATCGGCCGCGGAACGCGCGCTTGATGAAACGCACCGTCGCTTCATTGATCTCGACCGGGCCGTAACAGCGCACAGAGACGCTCCACCAGCCGATCTCGAATCGCTTGCGGATCGCCTCGATCGCGGAATCGTTCAGCGGACGCCCCGGCTCGACCCACTCCTCCCGGCGCGTGAGCACGGCGGCGGCGCGCAGCCAGTTCCCGATCGACGGCGATTGCTGGATGATCCCCTCGCGCCGCATCGGCGCCAGCACATCGACGACCCAGCCGAGATCCTCCGGCTTGTCGAACTCGAAGTCGAGGCCCATCACCGATTCCGGCGCCGGCATGAGCCAAAGCCCGAGCTTCGTCACCACGCCGAAATTCGACTGGCAGAACATCGAATCCCACGACGGGCCGTAGCCCGGCCGGTAGAGCTGCCAGTTCGGCGATCCGTCCATGGCGCCCATGCCGGTGCGCACCAGATCGCCATCGGGAAGCACGACCTCCAAACCGCAAATGCGCGCCGCGTGGTCGCCGTAGGGCGTGTAGCCGACGCCGCGATCGAGCGCGTTGCCGGCGACCGAACCCCAGGAATTGCCCGGAACAGAGAGCCAGAGCGGGATATTGTTGGCCTGCAGGTGATCATAGAGATCAAAAAACCCGACGCCCGGTTCGACAAGCACGGTCCCGTTCTCGGCGTCGACTTCGATCTTCTTCATCCGCGAGAGATCAAGCACGATCGAGCCGCGTAGGACGGGCGCTGGGCCGCCATAGCCGTAATTCTTGCCGCGGCTGATCGGCCAAAGGGGAATCCGATAGCGGTTGGCGATGCGCACCGCCTCGCGCACTTCCTCCACGCTCGCCGGCGCGATCGCTGCGGATGGCAAGTGGCTTTGCTCATCCGGAGAATAGGGATCGGCGTAAGCGAGACGATCGTCTTCGCTGGTGAAGACGTGTTGGGCGCCCACCGCGGCTCTGAACGCGCTCAGCGCGCGCGCAAACACCCTGGGCGATACGCCGGGCGCCGTCATGCCTTCCTCCCCGTGCGGACCCGCGTTCCTCACGCGCATCCGCTCCCTTGGCGCCGCGATTCAGTGCGCCGCCTGCTTGACCAGAACAGTCTTGGTTTCGGTGTAGGGCGCGACGCCCTCGACGCCGCCTTCGCGCCCCAGCCCGGATTGCTTGAACCCGCCGAACGGCGCGGCGAAGTCCAGCACCATGCCGTTCTGCACCACCGTTCCCGAACGTATGCCGCGCGCCAGCGCCGTGAAGCGCTCCGTATCATTGGTGAAGATCGCCGCGTTGAGGCCGTAGCTCGTCTCGTTGGCGAGCTCGAACGCATGCGCCTCATCGCGCGCCGGGATTAGCGCAAGCACGGGTCCGAACACTTCCTCCTGCGCCAGCTGAGAGGAATTGTCGACGTCGGCGAACAAGGTCGGCTCGATGAACACGCCCTTGTTGAGGTGGCTCGGTCGCCCGCCGCCGGTGACGAGCTTCGCCCCGTCCGCCGTCGCCCTGGCGATATAACCCTCGACCCGATCGAGTTGGCGGCGCATGGCGAGGGGCCCCATTTCCGTGCTCGGATCATCGGAATGGCCGACCTTGACGCGCTTCATCTCCGCCGCGATCGCCTCGCTAAGCTCATTCTGCCGATGCGCCGGCACGATGACGCGAGACAACATCGCGCACACCTGCCCGGTCATCACCGTGATCGTGCGCGCAAGCTGGGCGCCGGCGGCCTCGACGGGATAATCGTCCAGAATCACCGCCGGCGACTTGCCGCCCAGTTCGAGCGTAACGCGCGCGATGCGCTCACCGGCCACGCTGGCGATGCGCCGGCCCGCGGCCGTCGAGCCGGTGAAGGTGATTTTGTCAACGCCGGGATTGCGCACGAGATAGTCGGCCGCTTCGCGGTGCGAGGGGACCAGATTCACAACGCCGGGCGGCAGGCCCGCGGCCTCCGCGGCCTCCGCGATGAAATACGCGTCGAGCGGCGTTTCCGGCGAAGGCTTCATCACCACCGTGCAGCCGCAGATCAAGGCGGGCGCGACCTTGTTGACCATGATCGCGAACGGCGAATTCCACGGCGCGATCGCCGCGACGACGCCGACGGGCTCGCGCACGATCATCGTCTCGTAGCCTGGCTCCGTGCTCGCCTGCTTCGATATCCAGGGATAGACTAGCCCCAGCTCAGCGTGACCGGCGAAGCTCTGCGCCGCGCCCCCGGCCATCGCCGCGGCCAAAGGCGGCAGCGCGCCGATCGAAGCGCGCAGGGCCTCGGCGAGCTCCGGCACGCGCGGCGCGAGGTATTCACCCATCCTCTTGAGATAGCCGCCCCGCTCGGCGACGCTCATCCGCGGCCAAGGGCCCCGATCGAACGCGGCGCGCGCGCTCGCCACCGCCAGATCCATATCCGCCTCGCGCGCCTCGGCGACGCGCGCGACGATATCCTCAGTATCAGGCGAGACCACGTCGATGCGGCCGTCGGCGCGCGGCGCCTGCCAACGCCCATCGATATAGAGCTTGGCGGCGTTCGACAGACGTACGCCGGCGGGAAGCAGATCTGACATGGCGACTCCCTATGCGCTGGCGGCCCGCGCCGATCCGCCGACGGCCGTGCGCCCGTTAGCGCTTTCCTGTGATTGTTATATGATGTAACTATCGTCGTAAAGATGGGGGCGCCGCGGGCGGTCGCTCTTCACGGTCCCCCTGCGCGCAATGAGAGGCGAAGCTCGTGGCGAAACCCACCAAGACCCCACCCTCCGACGCACAATTGGAGTACTGGCTCGGGCGCAACCTCCGCCGTGCGACCAACGCCGTCGTCGCTGATTTCATGGAGGAGTTTGCGCAATTCGACCTGCGGCCCGCGCAATTCACCGTGCTCGTGGCGGTGGAGAACAATCCCGGCGCCTCGGGCGCCGAGCTCAGCGAGTGGATGGACGTTCCGCGCACCAACACGGTCGTCGTGCTGCGCGAACTGGAGGATCGCGGGCTCATCGAGCGCAGCGCCACCGACCAGCGCACCCAGGCGATCGCCCTCACCCGCAAGGGCAAGGAACTGATGCCCCGTCTCCACGCCGCTCACGCGCGCCATCGCCGCAACTTCGACGCGATGATGAGCCGGGAGGAGAAGGAGCTGCTCATCGCGCTTCTGTCCAGAATCTGGCGCCCGGACCGCGCGGCGAGACCCGCCGCAGCGCAAAAGGCCAAGCGAACGCGCAGCTGAGCGCGTTGCGCCGTCGCTGCCGGCTTGACCAAAGCGGATGGATAGTTACACGATGTATCTAAATCGTCGTCGCCTCGTGCACGCAGGGTGGGGAGGACTGAATGCGGGGATCATGCTGCCGCTCCTGGACGAGTCCCGATCCGGCGGTTCCTCGCCCATGAACGCTTCGGCGCCTGCCGATGGCTCATTTCCCGAGGTGTTCTCCACGCACTCCGGGGCGCAGCAGCCGCACCTGGAATACATCTTCCAGATCCGGCTGACGTTCACGCGCGTTCAGAACATTCCCGACATGCCCACGGGCGCGGGCCGCGGCGCCGTCTATCTCGACGACGGCGTGATCGAGGGGCCGATGTTGAACGGGCGCGCGCTGGGCAATACGGGCGGCGACTACGCCCTGTTCCGTCCCGACGGCGTCTTGTCGTTCGACGCGCGCTACATGCTCGAGACCGACGACGGCGCGCTCATCCTCATGCACAATCGCGGCTATCTGTGGGGCCGCCGGCCCGACGTCATGCCGCGAATTCGCGAGTGGATCTTCAACAACGGCCCGGACGTGCCGTTCGAGGACTATTACCTGCGCGCATGCCCGACCTTTGAATGCTCCGCGGGGCGATATGACTGGCTGATGCGCCATGTCATCGTCGGCGTCGGCGAGCGCAAGGCCGACGGCAACCTCGTGCGCTATTACGCCTTGACCTGACTCGGAGAGGCCATGCGCACCGCCGCCGACTATGAGCGCTACCTCGCCGCGTTCAACGCCCGCGACTATGACGGGCTCTGCCGCTTCTTCACGCCGGACGTCATTCTCAACACCGAGGGCTACGTCATCCGCGGGCGTGAGGGCGTGAAGCGCTTCTACGCCTTCCTCCACGCCTACGTACGTGAGGAGATTGTCGCCAAGCACACGGCTGCGGGCCCCGGCGTCTTCTTCGCCGAAGTGATCATGCGGTTCACCGGCCTTGAAGACCTGAGCCAGTCTGTGCTGGACAGCCACGGATTCTCGCGCTTCACGCCGGTGCCGCGCGGAGCGCAGGTCGAGGTTCCTCTGCTCATCGTCTATGAGCTCGATGGCGCGCTCATACGGGAGATCCGCTGCGCGGTCCCGCGCCCGCCGGCGCCTAGCCCGGAACCGGCGGCCCGCTGATGAGACACGCGACGGCGACGAACTTCCCGTCCCTGAGGTGGTAATGGACGAATTGCGGAATCTTGAGCACGGCGCCCTGCTCGATGGGCAGCATCGAGGCAACGCCCAGCTTGTCGATATCCTCGCGCGTCATCGTTCGCCGCGCGGCGATGCGCACGTTCGCTTCCATGAAGATTGCGCTTTCGTCGGAGAGATAGCGCGTCACCTCAATGCTCTCGTCGACGAAGCCGTGCAGGTAGGCGTAGAAGCGGCGCAATTCTTCGGGCGTCGAGAACAAGGTCTCGCCCTGCATCGTCGCGGAGAACTTCGGGGCCCAGTAGGACAAGACGGCGTCATAGTCCCGCGCGGCGAAGGCGGCGGCGTAGCGTTCATAGACGATGCGTTCCATTAGCCCAGACTATGGCGGCGGCGCCGGCGCCTCAAGCGCGAACGCGGCTCTGTGCGCGGCGCCCGCAGCAGCGCGCCTCGCATGATCGTGCTCAAGCCGGGCTCATGGGCGTCGATCCTGTCGATCTTCCTGTTCGGCGTGCTCGGCGGCGCGACGCTCGCCAAACTCATACCGCTGGGCGTCGACATCGAACGCGCCTTTGGCGCAAGCCCTGCGGCATTTGGACTGCTCGTCTCGTTTCTGGGCGTTCCGGCCGCGCTGCTCGCAATCCCCGGCGGGATCGTCGTTGATCGTTACGGCCCGCGCATCGTGCTGCTCGTAAGCGCCGGCGCGGGCGTGCTCGCCAACCTCATCTATCTCGTCGCGGACGCCTTGCCGCTCTTTTTCATCGCGCGCTTTATCGAGGGCGCGGCCATCGTGTTCGCCTACGCGGCCGGCCCCGCCTTGTTGATGGGGACAGTGCAAGGCCGCCGCTGCACGACAGCGATGACCGTGTGGGCGACCTACATGCCGGCGGGCACGGCGCTCGGCCTCGTCCTGGGCGGCCTGTTCGCCGGCGGCGAAGCTTGGCGGATGACGTTCGCCGCGCACGCGGCGCTCCAGGCTCTGGCGCTGCTGATCGGTCTGCTGCTGCCTGCAGCGGCGCCGTTGGCGCCCGCCGCCAGGTTCACCGAGCGCATGACGCAATTGCACCGCGCTTACAGCCGGACGCCCCTGCTGTTGCTGGCTGCATGCTTTTTCCTGCTGGTCAGTTTGGGCCTGGGCGCCAGCACGGCCTTTCCCGGCTACCTGGCGCGCGCGCATTCGATTTCGACCGCGGCCGCATCAGGCATGACCGCGCTCGCCACGCTGGCGATGATTCCCGGCGCGCTCGCAGTGGGCGTTATGCTTTCGCGAGGCGCGGATGCGCAGCGCTTGTTCCTGGTCGGCGCGGGGCTCGCAATCGCCTTCGGTTCGCTCTCATTCGCGCCCGGCGTGCCGACAACGGCGCGCTTCGTCGTGCTGCTTGCATGGTTTGCGATTTCGGGCGCGGCGATGGCGCTGGTCATGGCCGTCTTGCCATCCATCGCCGAACCGGAGCGGCGCGGCGCGGCGACCGCCCTGCTCAACCAGGCCGGCGCGATCGCCACGCTCCTCAATCCGCCGCTCTGGCTGAGCCTCGCCGCGGCCGGCGACTGGCGCCCGTTCTTGGGTCTGATGGCGCTCGGCTGGGCCCTCGCCGCCGCCAGCATCGCGCTCTTGCTCGCGCGCCGGACCGAGGACGGCGCCGCAACGCGCGCCTATTCGAAATCCGAGCGGAGAAACCTCGCGCTCGTCGCGGAGATGTATGAGAACGTGCTCCAGCCCCTCGACGCCGATCAGGTCGATCGCTACTTCGTCCCGGGCTACATCCAGCACAATCCGATGGCGGCGACAGGCGCGGACGGCCTCAAGGCCTTTCTCGCCTGGGCCAAGGCGCGCTCGCCAAACGCCGAACACATCGTCAAGCGCGTGTTCGCCGACGGCGACTTCGTCATCGCCCATGTGCACGTCATCATCGAGCCCGGCACACGCGGGAACGCCGTGATCGACATCTTCCGCATCGAGGACGGTCTCATCGCCGAACACTGGGACGCAGCCCAGCCGATCCCGGAATCGATGCCGCACGCGAACGGCGTCTTCTGAGGCGCCTAAAGGCGCGCGGCTGCGATGTCGGCGCCTTGGCGCAGGGCGGCAAGCTTCTTCCACGTGACGACAGGATCGATCTTGCCGTAGCCGGCGAAGGTGCCGAAGCCGCAATCGGTGCCGGCGATCACGCGCTCAGGGCCTACGATCGCCGCATAGCGTTCGATGCGTTGCGCGATCAGTTCGGGGTGCTCGATATAGTTGGAGCAGGTGTCGATGAGGCCTGGCACGAGGATTTTCTCGCCGCCCAGCTTGGCGTCGCGCCACACGATCCATTCATGCTCGTGACGCGGATTGGCCGCCTCGAACAGGATCTGCGCGGGGCGGGCCTTGAGCACGATCCCGATCACTTTCTCCAGCGGGATGTCGTGGTCGTGCGGGCCCTCGTAATTGCCCCAGCATATGTGAATGCGCATGCGCGCGGCGGGAACGTTCGCCGTCGCCGCGTTCAGCGCTTCGACGTTCTGCTCGGCGCGGGCGAGGAACTCGGCCTCGCTCAGATCCTGATAGCCGGTGTGGCGCGCCATCGCGAGATCGGGCGCGTCGAGCTGCAGGTCGAACCCGGCCGCGACGATCGCTTCGTATTCCGGACGCATGGCCTCCACGAGATCGGCGAGATAGGCCTCGTGGCTCGGATAGAATTGATTGGGCTGAAAGGCCGTGATGAGCCCGGGGGAGGCCGCGTTCATGAAGCCCCGCACGCCTTGCCCCTTGGCCTCGAGCGCCGTGCGGAAGCGACGGATATCGTCATGCGCAGGCTGAAGATTGACCAAACGCACCGGCCCCACGCAGGCCGCGCGCACGAATTCCTGCGTGCCCATGATTGCGGAGAGCTTGCGGCGCAGCTCGGGCAGCTCGGCAAGATCAAGCGCGGGCCGGCGATCGACATGGCCGCCGAATCCCTCGAGCCGCTCGGTGATATAGGTGGCGTAGCCGACCTTGCCGAGTTCGCCGTCGCTGACGATGCTCACGCCGGCCGCGACTTGGCGTTCCACCGCCGCGGCGATCTCGCCCTGCACCACGGCGTCGAGGCGCGCCGGATCGATCGTCTCGCCCTTGTCGCGAACAAGCAGCAGGCGCGAGAGCGCGTCGCTGCGCGGCAGACTCCCGACATGGGTGGTTTGGATGTGCATCATGATCCGATCTTCAGGTCGATCCAGCCGCGGCGCTCCGCGAAAAGCCACGCGCCGTTCACGCGCACAAGCTTGTCCGCGAAGCCGCCCAACAGAGCGGGGCTCGCCGCAGCCTGCGCGCCGGGCGCGGCGCTGTAGAGCAGGATGGCGCTGGTGCAACGCGCGCTCTCGGACGAGGACACGTCGGCGAGAATGTTCGAGACCAGATGGCGCGAAATGCGCGGCGCACGCGCCTTGTAAGAAGCCAGGATCGCGGCGCGCCCGACGACGGGCTCGCCGCCCGAGGGGCGAATGAACACGCCGTCCGCGGTGAAGAGCGCGGCGAGCGCCTCGTAATCGCCCGCATCATTGAGCGCCGCATAACGCAGGACGAGGCGGGCGATCTCCGCCTCAGCCAGCAAGCGCGCCATCGGCTCCATGCGCTTCTCCTTTCGCCCGCCGCGCCTACCTCATGGACGCCAGGCTGCCGCGGCCCGCATGAAGGCGAGGCTTTCTTCCAGGAGAGGCCGATCATCGCCTGGCGGAAAGTAGCTGAGCTTCACGATCACCGTGCGGCTGGCCGGGTCTATATAGATGAACTGTCCCTGCAGTCCGAGCGCATAGAATGCGTCGGAACGCGGCGCAGTCCACCACTGCATCGCGTAGCCGCCCTGCTCGTCCTCGGCATGGCGCGGCGCGGTCGACTGCGTCACCCAGGCCTGCGGCAGCACACGCCGCCCGTCCGCCACGCCGCCGTCGAGCACCATTTGTCCGAGCCGCGCATAGTCGCGCAGCGTGGCGTTGAAGCCCGCGCCGGTGAACTCGCGGCCCACGCCGGGCGGGCCGTCCATGATGAAGTAGCCGTCGGCTTCCGCGCCCAGCGGCGCCCAGATGCGGCTGGCCATGTAGCTTGCGACGGTCATCCCTGTGGCGCGCTCGATGAGCCAGCCCAGCACCGCCGTATCGAGGGTCTTGTACTCGAACAGCGCGCCCGGCGCCGCCTTCCGCTCGACGGCGCAGGCCGCGTCCGCGAAGCGCCGCAGATTCAGGACCAGCGCGTTGTTGTGGTTTATGGCCGCAACGCCCGGATTGTCGAAATCGTAGCGCTCCTCGTAATCGACGCCCGAGCGCATTTCGAGGATGTGCCGGATGCTCACGCCCGCATAGGCGCTGCCGGCGAGTTCGGTGATGTACGCGTCGATGGGATCGTCGATCGAGCGGATATGGCCCTCCGCAAGCGCCGCCCCGACCAACAGAGAGGTGATCGACTTCGCCATCGAGAAGGACACGAAGCGCGTCTCCGGTCCGGTATTGTTGCGGTAGATCTCGGCGCGGATCACGCCGTCCTTCATGATCAGCAGCGCGTTGGTGTAGGTGCGCTCGAGGAACGCCTCCGGAGCCAGCCGCGCGCCGTCATGGTTATAGGTGAAGTCGAGCGCGGCGGTCCGCGTCGGCAACGCCCACACCGGCCCCGCCCGCGGCACGCTGCGGGTCAGGAAGATCTCGTCCATGTTGTGGAAGGTGAGGGTGTTGACGCCGGCGTCGAGCATGCGGCGGCGCAGCTCCTGCACCGCCGGCGCGACATCGCTGGCGCTTGCAGCCAGCATCGGCGCGGGCGTGTTCTCGCAATTGGAGACGGAGAGCGGTTGAGCCGCCGCCGAATGCGTCGCCGCTGCCATCAGGCCGATCAGGGCCGCCGACAGCGCCGCGACACGCCTGTTGATCATCCATGCCTCCCCTGGGCCGGGCCATAAAGGGACGCCTGGCGCAGCTCAGGGCTGCGCCAGGCGCACGAGTCGTCTGGGAGGACGCCCAGATCCCGTTCGTGTGGATCAGAAGTTCCGCCGGACAATCACCGCAAACGTCCGCGGCAAGCCCGGCGAACCATAGGTGAGGCCGCCATAGCCCTCCACCGAGTCGATCGTCGAGGTGTAATAGAGTTCGTCGGTCAGGTTGCGCCCTTCAAGCGCCAGCGACCAGGTATCGTCGGGCGCGCGCCAGGTGATGCGGCCGTTCACGAGCGTGTAGGCCTCGATCATGCCTTGCTGCGAATTGTGCGGCTCGGTGAAGACGTCGTCCTGGTAGGACGCGTCGATCCGCGGCGTGATCGACCCATAGGCGCCGGTGAACTCATACTCGACGCCGAGGCTCCACTTCACCTCCGGCGTGTACGGCGTGATGCCGTCCTGCGGCACTTGCGGCCGCCCGCGATAGCCCAGCGCCGCCAGCCGCGGATCAAGGTTCTGGTACTCGAAATCGAGATAGCTGATCGAGCCGTCGATCGAGAGCCCCTCGAACGGCATGAAGTCGAATTCCAACTCGGCGCCCTGCACCTCGGCGTCCCCCGCATTGGTGTTCGCCAAGCAGGGCGCGTCGAACGGCGCCGGGAAGAGTCCCGTGCAGGAGTTCAGCGTGAGCTGGATGTCGGTGTAGTCATTGAAGAAGATCGCCCCGTTGAGCCGCAGCACATCGAACAGCTCGGACTTGAAGCCAAGCTCAGTGGCGGTCAGCTCCTCGGGCTGGAAGGTGACCGCCTGGACATTGTAGAACGGCCTCGGATTGACGCCCCCGCCTTTGTAGCCCGTCGAATACTGGACGTAGGCCATGATGTCGGGCGTGAAGTGGTAGCTCAGCGCGACACGATAATCGACGCGTTCGTCCTGGAACGTGCTGGTCACGCCGTTGAGCGACGAGATCAGGCAATTCGGCGGATTGCCCGGCGTGCCCGGCGGCCCGATGCAGGGTTGAATGCTGGAGAGATCTGGATTGCGGCGCTGGAATCTGTACTCCTTCTCGTCTTCGCTGTAGCGAACGCCTGCCGCCAGTTCGAGATCATCCGTGAACCGGAAAATGCCGTTGGCGAACACCGCCCAGTTCGTTGTGCTGACCGGGTCAGGTCCATGGATGAAGTCGAAGCCGACATAGCCGAGATCGATCCGGCCGACGAGGTCGGTGTTGGCGTCGAAATAGAAGGCGCCGAGCGTGTAGTCGAGGAGCCCGAGCCCGCCATTGAGACGAAACTCTTGGCTGATCTGATCATGCGTGACCGTCTGGTAGAGCATCGCCACAGGAACCGGCGAGCCGTCATAGTCGGTCCCGAAGCTTGATTCGAGCTCGCGGTAGCCGGTGATCGACTGCAATTGCAGGCCCTCGGCGATATCCCAGTCGATGTTGAGCGTCACGCCCTTGGCGTCGAGCGTCTGCTCGCGCGGAATGGCGACGCCGGTGCGCAGATCGGTGTAGGTCGAGTAATTGACGTAAGGGTTGTTGGGGCTGTTCGGATCGCACGATGCCGGTCCGTAGGCGATGAACTGGCATCCCAGCCCCGCGACGATGGGGATGGCGCTCCCGTTCGGCGCCGCCACCGAGAAATCCCACGCGAAGGCGCCGGGCGTTGGATAGAAGACCGGCGCGCGCGTCCCCGCGGCGCCCAGCAAGACGTTCGCCGCCGCCTCCGAATTATCGTCAACGAAGTCCGCCGAGAGGTTGACTTCAAGATTGTCCGAAGGAAGCCAGCGCAACGCCAGCCGCGCGGCCGTATAATCTATGCCGCCCTCGGCCCCGGTCTCGCAGCCGCCGAGGATGTTGCCCGCCGGGTAGATGGAGCCCGGATGGGTGCAGGTGTAATCGAGGTTCGTGACATGGCCGTCGCGCGAGCGGGAGACGCCGGAAACGCGCGCATAAAGCCGATCCTCCATCAGCGTGAAGTTGCTGGCGGCGCGAATGCCGACGGAGTTCAACTCTCCCACGGACGCTTCGATATAGCCGTTCGCCTCTTCGTCCGGCCGCTGCGAGAAGAGCCTGATCGCCCCCCCGATCGAGTTCTTGCCCGACAGCGTTCCTTGCGGCCCGCGGAGCACTTCGATGCGATCGAGGTCCAGAAGGTCAAGCAGCGATCCCGTCAAAGTCGAATAATAGACGTCGTCGACATAGAGGCCGACGCCCGGCTCGAGAGCCGGATTGAAGTCGGTCTGCCCGACGCCGCGAATGAAGCCGATGAGCGAGGGGCCTGCGAACGACCCGCCCGCCGTGAGCGTCACGTTGGGCGCCTGCGCGGCGATTTCCTGCACGCTCTGCTGGCCGCGCGCCTCCAGCATTTCGCCCGTGATGGCCGTGATCGCCACAGGCGTATCCTGAAGGTTCTGCTCCCGGAACTGGGCGGTGACGACGATGGTGTCGAACTCGCTTGCTTCCTGTTCCGCTTCGGCTTCTTGGGCCATGACCGGCGCCGCCGACATGCCGATGGCGAGCGACAACGCCGAAAACGCCAAGAGATTCGTTCTGAACGTGTTGTTGACCGAGTGCATCTTTCCGCCTCCCCTCACGGCCATGGCCTTGCAGCCGTTGGCGACCGTCTACGCAGACTCATCAATTTTGATCGAAAGCTATCAAACTCTCCCCAACCCCTACCGGACTGAGACGCACAAAGAATCGGACGTCCGCGCGCGCCGACCGGCCTTGTTGCAGCAATGACACGAGGACGGTTGCGCCGCCTCGCGCGCTGAGGCGATCTCCCGCGCGGCCGCATGAGCGCCTCACAACAGGCCTCGCACCCATTTCACCGTGCTCGCGAGCGCTCCGAAGGTGAAGAAGTGCGCGCCGATGACGCCGAGGCTGGGGGTCTGCGCCTGCGCGCGCGCCACCTCGCGCAGCACCGCCTCAGGCGTAACGCCGGCGACAGCGCCGCGCTCGAGGTCGGGACGCTCCTTCAATGCGCGCAAGGACGGACCAACGCCGCAGATGACCGCGTATTTCAGCAAGGCCGCGCGCTCCATCGGGCCGGCGACTCCGACCCTGATCGGCGCGGCGACGCCCGCTTCGCGCAGGCGCCGCGCCATCGCGATGATCGGGCTTGCGTCAAAGCAGAATTGACTGACGAGGCCGGCGCCGAGCCCCGCCCGCGCCGCCGCGGCGAGCTTGGCGCTCAGCGCAGACTCAAGCGCGCTCTCGTGAATCCGCGGATGGCCCTCCGGATAGCAGCCGAACAAGACCTCGCGCACGCCATGCTTCTCGAACAAGCCCGTCTCGATCAGCTGCAGACTCGAATGGAGCGGGCCTGCGGGACGGTCGCGATCGCCGCCGAGCACAAGCGCCTTGGTGACGCCGGCTTCGCCCGCAAGCCGGGCGAGCAGAGCATCAAGCGCCGCGTGGCCGGTCAGATTGCGCGCAACGATATGCGGCACCGGTTTGAGGCCGGCGCGCCGCAACTGCACTGCGGCCGCCACATGCTGTTCAGGCGAGTCGCGGAAGAGCGCGGCGATGAACACTTCGGCGCCCGGCGCCAACAAATCGCCGGCGGCGTCGAGCGAAGAGCGATCGCGCGTCGTGACTTCGGCGGTGTAGCGCGTGAGCAGCCTCGTGAGCGCGGCGCGTGCATCGGTTGCGCATTCGGCCGACATGTCAGTGCGCGCCGCCGGTGCGCCAACCTTTGTGGTAGCTTTCGCGGGCGACCTTCGAATAGGGCGCGGGGCTGACGATCGCGCGGATTTCGGCTTGCCGGTGGCGCTCGACCGTCGTCTTGCGTGTGCCGCCGTTCTCCTCGCCCCACACGACGACCACCTCGTCGCCGATCTGGACGCGCTGATCAAGCGTGGCCAGCGACAGCATGGATCGCTCGTTGTACGAATAGCCGGTGAACATCGAGAAGCCGACGTGCTTGCCGTTCAGCAGCACGCGATCGTAGTTCGACGAGGCGTAGTTCGCGAGCGGAAAGTCGATATACTTGTAGATCGGCTCGTCATCGAACATCGACGCGAGCACCTTGACGACATCTTCCTTGTTCCAGGCGAGCGTCACCTTGTGGCGCTGCGCGCGCTTGTCCATCTTCTCGATCGCCTCGCGGCCGATGAAGTCGTGATCGAACTTCACGAACGGCCCGTAGCCCAGATCATAGGGCGTGACGTAGTAGTCCTCGATGTCGTCCGACGCGAAGCTGCCGCCGAGCGAGCCTGAGGCCTCATACGAATTGGCCGGCAGCCATTGCCGGTACGGCTTCATCTTTTCGCCGGTGTAGACTGCGGGAAGCGGAGACGGAATCCAGCCCGACTCCAGCGTGTTGGTGGCGTAGGCGCGCGCGCCGACCTGAACGATGCCGAATTCCTGGCCGGCCTCGACGATGGCGGCCTTGATCTCATCGCCTTGCTCGTACGGCCCCCAGATTTCGAGGCCGGGCGCGCCCGCCATCCCGTGGCGCAGCGCGCGCACGCGCCGCCCGGCGATCGTGATGGCGTCCATGTGAAAGAACTTGATGTCCGCGAACGGGCCGCCGTTCAGCTTGTGGATCAGCTTCTCCGCGTTCGGCCCCTGGATCTGATAGCGGTAGTTCTTGCGCACCACCGGCTTGCCCATCGGGCGCGACGGCGAGCGGTCGTCCTTGACGATGCTGACGTCATAGCCGCCGGTCTCGGCGTGATACATGAGCCAGTTCGCCGAGGGCGCACGGCCGACGAAGACGTATTTCTGCTCCTCCAAATGGAACAGGATGCCGTCGCCGATCACGTGGCCGGAATAGCTGCAGGGCACGAATTGCTTGGCCCGGTTCACCGGAAAATTGGCGAAGGTGTTGATCGCCAGATCGGACAGAAGCTTCAGGCCGTCGCGCCCCTCGATGAAGAGGTCGACCATGTGATGCGACTGGTCGAACAGCACGCAGCTCTCGCGCCAGGCGCGCTGCTCCTCGCGCCAGTTCGCGAATTCGGGCGCGACGACGGGGTAGACATAGGCCCCGATCTGGGAATGGCGCAGCATCTGCGCAGCGCCGCCTGCGGCCGCGATGGCCTCTTCCAGGTTCCTTGCCGTCATCGCCGGCCCTCCCAGGCTGCATACAAACAGCCCTTATCGGGCCGATTTCCGGCCCTTCATAGCGCAAATTGCATACAATACCCAAATCCTTTATGTCTAGACGCGAGAAACGCCCGAAGTCGAACGCGGGAGGGAGACGCAGTGAGCACCGCCTTCAACCTCACATTGTCGTGCAAGGATCGTCCTGGGATTGTCGCCGGGGTCTCCGGCGCTCTGTTTGCGCATGGGGCGAACATCTTGGAGGCGCAGCAATATTCCGACATCGAAACCGATCGCTTTTTCCTACGCATCGGTTTCGAGCACGCCCGCCGGCTGGACGGCGCCGATCCCCTCACTGCGGCGCTCGCCGACGTCGCCGCCAAGTTCGACATGGATTGGCGCCTCCGGCCCGCAGCCCAGAAGAAGCGCGTGCTGATGCTGGTGTCCAAGCTCGGCCACTGCCTGGGCGACCTGCTCTATCGCAACCGCATCGGCGAAATGAACATGGATGTCGTCGGCATCGTCTCCAATCATCCGAAGGGATCCCAGAAGCTCACGCTGATCGGCGACACGCCCTATCACCATTTTCCGATCACCAAGGAAACCAAGGCCCAGCAAGAGGCGCAGATCAAAGCCGTCGTCGATGAGACCGGGGCCGAGCTCGTGGTGCTGGCGCGCTACATGCAGATTCTGTCGCCGGAGTTCGCCGCGCATCTCGCCGGGCGCTGCATCAACATTCACCACAGCTTCCTGCCGGGCTTCAAAGGCGCGCGGCCCTATCACCAGGCGCACGAACGCGGCGTAAAGATGATCGGGGCGACGGCGCACTTCGTCACCTCCGATCTCGACGAAGGCCCGATCATCGCCCAAGATGTCGAACAGATCTCGCATGCCGACACCCCTGACGACCTCGTCCGCAAGGGCCGCGACATCGAGCGGCGTGTGCTGGCGCGCGCGGTGCATTACTTCTTGCAGGACCGCGTCTTTATCAACGGCGCGAAGACGGTCGTGTTCCCCGATTGAGCCATGGTGAAGCAGGGATCCTTCGACGATGCGGTCGCGCGCCCGGCGCCGCGCTCCCGCCAGCAGATCCAAGCGCTGCTCAAGCTGCGCGAATTGATCCTCTCTGGAGCGTTCCCGCCGGGAGAGCGCGTCTCGGAGCTGGATGTGGTGGGGCGCCTCGGCATCTCACGCACGCCCATTCGCGCGGCGTTGACCATGCTCCAGCATGAGGGCTTCCTCCGCACGCTGCCGGGCGGGGGCTTCATCGTCCGGGATTTCTCGATCGCGGACATCCACGACGCCATCGACATCCGCGGCGTGCTCGAGGGCGCCGCCGCGCGCCGCGCCGCTGAGCGCAAGCCCTCGCCCGCCGAACTCGCGCCGATGCAAGCCGTGCTCGAGGAGACCGACGAAGTGCTCCACGCCGCGCATCCGAGTCAGCAGGCGCTCGAGCACTATGTGCGCCTCAATGAGCGTTTCCATCGGCTGCTGCTCGATCTCGCCGCCAGCCCCATGCTGCGTCGATCCCTGGCGCACGTGCAATCGCTGCCCTTCGCCTCGCCGAACGCATTTGTGGAGATCCAGGCGCGCGTGAACGCCCGCGATGAGGTGCTGCTGATCGCCCAGGCGCAGCACCGCTCGATCGTGGAGGCGATCGCGCTGGGCGAAGGCGCGCGCGCCGAGTCGCTCGCACGCGAGCACGCGCGCCTGGCGCGACGCAACCTGGACCTCGCCCAGGGCCGGCTCGAACTGATGCGTTTTGTGCCCGGCGCCGCGCTCCTGCGCGAGGCGCGCGAGGAGCCCTGACCGGCGAGAGCCGCGCCGCCGCCGGGCGTCCGGGTTTTTGTGCCGCATCGTCCGCACCGGCTGGGCCGGGCGCGGCTAACTTGAGAGGATTGGTCAAATCTTCAAAGCGCCGCGGAAAGCGGCGCCGCAGGGAGCTGAGCATGCGCGCGGGACTGGCGATCGCGATGGCGGCGGCGGCCTGTCTGCTCGCGGCGTGCGCGCGCACGCCGGCCGATGTTGACGCGCGCCGGCTCACGAACGCCGATCGGGAGCCAGGCCTGTGGATGAGCCACGGGCGCACCTACGACGAACAGAGGTTCAGCCCGCTCGACGCGATCAACGCCGAAAACATCAGCCGCCTTGGCCTCGCCTGGTATGTCGATCTCGACACCAATCGCGGCCAGGAAGCCACGCCCATCGTGGTGGACGGCGTCATCTACATCTCCACCGCCTGGAGCATGGTGAAGGCGTTCGACGCGGCCACGGGCGAGCCGCTGTGGTCCTACGACCCGGAGGTGCCGCGCGAATGGGCCGTCAACGCCTGCTGCGACGTAGTCAACCGGGGCGTGGCCGTATGGGACGGCAAGGTGTTCGTCGGCGCGCTCGACGGGCGTCTGATCGCGCTCAATGCGCGCGACGGGAGCGTCGCCTGGGAGACGCTGACGATCGACCGTTCCAGGCCCTACACGATCACCGGCGCCCCGCGCGTGATCGAGGGCTTGGTCATCATCGGCAATGGCGGCGCCGAGTTCGGCGTGCGCGGCTATGTGAGCGCCTATGACGCCGCAACGGGCGCGCTGCGCTGGCGTTTCTACACTACGCCCAATCCCGAGGGCCCGGATGACGCCGCCTCCGATGCGGTGCGCGAACGCGTCCTGGCCACCTGGAGCGCCGAAGGCGCATGGCGCCAGACGGGCGGGGGCGGCACGGTCTGGGATTCGATGGCGTACGATCCCGAGCTTGATCTGCTCTATATCGGCGTGGGCAATGGCGCGCCGTGGAACAAGGCGCAGCGCAGCCCCGGCGACAGCGACGATCTGTTTCTCTCCTCGATCGTCGCGCTCCGGCCGGCGACAGGCGAATACGTCTGGCACTATCAGACGACGCCGGGCGAGACTTGGGACTACACCGCCACCCAGCACATCATCCTGGCCGATCTCGAGATCGGCGGCGCGTCGCGCCGTGTGGTGATGCAGGCGCCGAAGAACGGCTTTTTCTATGTGCTCGACGCGGCCACCGGCGCGCTCATCTCGGCGAACAATTACGCGCCGGTGAACTGGGCCACGGGGATTGATCGCCGCACGGGCAGGCCGATCGAAGTCGCCGCCGCCCGCTACGGCCAAACTGGCGCGCCGTTCGTCGTCACCCCCGGCCCCAGCGGCGCGCACAATTGGCATCCGATGTCGTTCAGCCCGCAGACCGGCCTCGTCTACATTCCGGTCAACGAAACGGCGTTCCCCTATGCGCCGGAGCGCGCGTTCACGCAGCGGCCGCTGGCGTTCAATACCGGCGTAGACTTCGCCGCCATCGCGATGCCGCGCGATCCCGCCGTGCGCTCCCAAGCCATGGCCGGCACGCAAGGCCGCCTGATCGCCTGGGATCCCGTCAATCAGCGCGAGGCCTGGCGGGTGGCGCTGCCGGGGCCCGGCAATGGCGGGGTGCTTTCCACCGCCGGCGGGCTGGTGTTTCAGGGGACCGCCTCGGGCGAGTTCGCAGCCTATCGCGCGCAGGACGGCGAACGGCTCTGGTCAACGCCCGTGCACACCGGCGTGCTCGCTGCGCCCATCAGCTACGCGCTGCGCGGCCGGCAATATGTGGCGGTGATGGTCGGCGGCGGCGGCGTGTTCGCGGGCCCGCCCGGAGAGGTCGGCCGCAAGGGCGCGGGTCTGCCGAACATCAGCCGCCTCCTTGTGTTCGCGCTCGACGGGCGCGTGGAATTGCCGGCGCCGGCGCCGGCGCCCCCGCGTGCGCTCGCGCCGCCCCCGGC
>JACAEE010000065.1 GCA_013389015.1 Hydrogenophilaceae bacterium
GCCAAGGGGCGTGCCGGGGCTGGCAAATTTCCCCGCATGTCGGCGTCCAAACGGACTTGCTTCAATGAGGGGGCGCCGCGCGGCCCACGCTACTAACCGGGCTCCGCGCGGCGGCCTGACTGTATGCCTGATCGCATAAATGTCCAATTCCGGACGCTCCGTCGCGCAAGCGGCCTGGTCCAAGAGGACATCGCCTTTCTCTTAGGCTTCAAGGCGGCGTCCACGGTCTCGCGGTTCGAACAACGCTCCCATGAGCCGGACATTCGCACAGCGCTCGCGTGCGAACATATCCTTGGTGCACCGGTGCGCACACTGTTTGAGCCGGTCTACGCTGAAGTTGGCCGCCTGGTGCAAACTCGGGCGCGACAACGTCTCGATTCGTTGACGGCGCTCGTGGGTGACGCGCGCCATGCCGCCCGGCTTGCGCATCTCGCGCGCCTCGCGGAGCAGCCGCCAACGCTCTTCAAGGTATGAGCCGCGCCGAATCGTACGTACTCGCGCTCGCGCCAATTTCGCAGGGCATGGGCGTTTTCGTTGTCGAGACAAGTGGCTTCCCCGTGGACTGGCGCGTGCGAGAGGCGCGCTCGGAGCACAAGAACGCGCAATGCTTGCTCATTGCCGACGAACTGCTCGGTGCCTACAGGCCCGTCGCCCTCGTCATCGAGGATCATCGCGCGCCGGGCGCGCGGCGCGGCGCTCGCGTCGGCGAACTGCTCGATCTCCTCGCTGAGCTGGGAACCGAGCGCGCCATCGCGGTCGCTCGCTATGGGTTCAACGAGGTGCGTACCGCACTCGGGTTGTCACCGCGCGCCAACAAGGACGGTATTGCGGCGGCGGTTGCGCAGCGGTTGCCCGCGCTTGCACCGCGCCTGCCAAAGCCGAAGCGCTTTTGGGAGCCCGAAGCGCACGCGATGGCGGTGTTTTCCGCCGCAGCGCTTGCGCTCACGCATCTCCGCGCCCAGAGCGTCCCCGCCTGATCGGCAGTCACTCCTTGCCGCGCGCGAGCATCGTGTCCCGCCTCGGCCTGCTTGAGAGACGGAGCGACGAGGTCGTCGCCATAGCACTCGCCGTCCGCAGTCAATGTAGCCAGCTGAAATGACCGCAGAGTGTGAGATGCCCATCCGCGTGACGAATTCGGCGTGAATGACGGCGGTCCCGAAGCGCTCGATGCACTCGTCACCGTCTTCGTCGCGATAGACGACATACTTGTTCATCGCCCTCGTCGCGCGTTCGCCCCTTCACTGAATCGAATGCTCGGACGCCACGCTGTGCGCCGTCAAGCGCTACTACTGCTGTGACCGGCGCCCCCGGCGCAGAGTGCGCGCGCCGGTAGCCTGCTTGCCGGAGCCGCCCTCGCCCCAAGAGCTGGAGGGCGGCGTAGGCAAGCGGGCGGGCCTGCTTGATGGAGAGTCCCGAGCGAAGGACCCTCCCCTCCCGCGTATCGAGAGGGTAGAAACGCACCAGGAAAGGCGGCGGGATTGTCAGGCTGGGACAAGCATCCGGAGTATGGCGGACCGCCGGTGCGTTGGTGGGACTACATCGTCTGGCCGCTCGTCATCGTGCTGATCGCATTCGGCATCTTCCAATGCTCGACCCAGAGTCAGGCACAAGAGCGGGAGATCATCGGCGTGGCATCCGTGATCGACGGCGACACCATCGAGATACACGGCGAGCATATCCGCCTGTGGGGCTTCGACGCCCCCGAGCGCGGCCGACGCTGCGCCGGCGGCGTGAGCGCGAAACAAGTCACGTCCAATGCGCTCGACACGCTCATCGCGGGTCGCACGGTGCGATGCGCCGTGCGGGACACGGACCGTCACGGTCGGCCGGTCGCGATGTGCCGTGCCGGAGAGACGGAGCTTGGTGCATGGATGGTGGAGCAGGGGTGGGCGCGCGATTGGCCCCGCTACAGCAATCAGTTCTATGCGCCACAAGAGACACGCGCACGCGCCGCAGGGCGCGGCTTGTGGGCGATGCAATGTCCGAATCTTTGGGGCAATCGCAGTTATGCGCCGTAGGCGCATCGGAATACTTCGCGCCAATCGTTACGCGAGCCACTTTGCGTAGGCACGAATATCAATCATCGGGACCGTTGCGTGCGCCTGGAGTCTAGCGATCAGCTCAAACAGGAACGCCGTTGTCGGCTTCGTACAATCGTTCAGTGCGATATCGCCTTCTGTAGTGGTGGAAAACCAGCCGTGCGCTGCAACACAGCCAAGGTCAAGCCCACCTTCAGGTGGACATCCTTGAAGCGAGGCGCGGAGGGGCTCACTCAGCGGTGGAGACCACTCACTATCAAGGGCAAGTATACCTCCAAGGATTCGCGGTAGCTCCCGAGGTGGGTACATGCCGCCAGCGTGCGGTATCGGTAGGGTCGTTCGATGGAGGGCTCGGACGCTTGCGATTTTCTGTGCCGCGTATGCGATGTTGGCGGCAGAGGCGGTCTGCTTTGCCTCAAAGGCGGCATAGACGCTCTCCGCCGGGAGGATTGTAGCGCCCTCATACTGAAGGATGAACGGTGAAAACTGGCGATCAAAGATGACCACATCGAGTTGTTGACTGAAGTGATCCTCGCTGTCCACGACATGCGCTGACGCCACTCGATATCGTGCGGGCAAATAGGTTTCAAGCAGCTCGCGCCAGACGCTCTCGCTCGCATCACCCTTCGTCGGGGTATGCGCAAGTGATGCACGGACAGTCGAGAGCCGCCGCTCGATATCATCGTGTACGGACGCGAGCACCCTGGAGAGAGACCACACGCTCATGTGACAACGCCACTCCAGTAGGGAGCCGAGATTGCCGCCTCCGCAGCACTGCGAACCTTGCCCTTTTCGGCCACGGTGAGATCGTCCGAGATGATGTTGTTCGTATTGGCCGGGTCTACGAAGCGCGCGTTCGGAAACGTGTCGCGTAGATAAGCAAAAACGCGCTGCACATTGGTTGCAAGTGAGGTTGTTGCGTTCTGGCGCAGCGCCTCGATTGCCACCAGCTCAAGATAAAAAGACGGAAAATCGAAGCTCTTTTGATTTCGCCAGAGCTTCAGGATGCGACTCTCCGGAGCGCGCCGACCCGCAATGACCGTATTGATGTGCGTCTTCACGTTGGTCTTGATCCACGTGTCCGCTTTGCGTCGATAAAGGCTGTGATCATCACTGTATCGGTCCTGCCGCTTTCCGGGCACGAGGTCCACGTCGTAGGAGCCTACTCGAATGTTGATCGAAACATTCTGGCGCTTCGGGGAGTATCCGGCGCTCTGAACTGCAGAGAAAAGGCTCTCGTAAATCTCCTTCAGGGTGTTCGTCGTGTCCTCTGCGAGCGAGATAAAGAGGTCGATGTCTGTGCCGCTCTTGTTTGCCGTGCCCTTGGCAAACGATCCACTCGGTTCAACCGATACCAACTGATTGCCCGCCCACGCCCGAAGAGTGGGCATGAGCGTCGCCTGCACCCCCCGAACTGGTGAAGTCTGCCCCGTGTCGACAGCTTCTCGATTGAGTATCCCCCAAAGGTATTCGTCGGCGGTCACAGATATTCTCCGGCGCAGCAGTCTCGGACTTCCCGAGAGATTCGCGTTCCCTTATTGTACTAGATTCGCGTCATTTAGGGATGGCTGCGGAAGGCAAGTAATGGCCCTTAGAAAATCTGCTGATGCCAAGATGGTCGGCATCTGGATACGGGTCTCAACCGAAGACCAGGCGCAGGGCGAGAGCCCGGCACACCACGAGAAGCGCGCTCGCCTGTATGCGGAGGCGAAGGGCTGGCAAGTCGCCACCCTGTATGACCTCTCCGGCGTCTCGGGGAAATCCGTGATGGAGCATCCGGAGGCCAAGCGGATGCTCAAAGATATACGCTCGAAGACGATCTCCGGACTCATTTTCTCAAAACTCGCACGCCTCGCCCGGAACACGCGGGAGCTGCTTGAGTTCTCCGAAATCTTCCGCGAGAGCGGCGCTGACCTGATCTCGCTCCATGAGTCGATAGACACGTCCTCGCCTGCGGGTCGCTTGTTCTACACGATGATCGCGGCGATGGCGCAGTGGGAGCGCGAGGAGATTGCGGAGCGTGTGGCGGCGTCCGTTCCGATCCGGGCGAAACTCGGTAAGCCAATCGGCGGGCAGCCGTCATTCGGATATCAGTGGATCGAAGGGAAGCTCGTCCCGCATCCGGACGAAGCGCCCGTCCGCAAGCTCATCTACGAGCTCTTCCTCGAACGCCGGCGCAAGAAAACGGTCGCGGCGATCTTGAACGAGCGCGGCTACCGCACCCGCGGCGGCGCGAAGTTCACAGACACCACGATCACGCGCCTGCTCCGCGACCCAACCGCGAAGGGCGTCCACCGCGCCAACTACACCCGCTCGCAGGGGCGCGGCCGACGTGCCATCGTGAAGGCCGAGGAGGATTGGGTGCTGCGCGAGGTGCCCGCGATCGTCTCGGCTGGCATATGGGCGGAAGTGAACGCGGTCCTCGATGCGCAGGCGGCGGGAGCACGAAAGAGCAAGCGCGGCGAACACCTCTTCTCGGGCCTTGTGCGCTGCGCCTGCGGGCCGAAGATGTATGTGAAGCCGCCGTCGCCGAAGTACGTCTGCCGGACCTGCAACAGGAAAATCCCCACCGACGACCTCGAAGAGGTCTTCCGCCACGAACTCCACAGCTTCTTCCTCTCCGAAGAGGACATCCGCGCGTTCCTTGAAAAGGACGATGTGGAGATCACCGAGAAGGAAGGGCAGGTCCGCGTGCTTGAAAGCGAGCGTCGCCGAGGTGTCTCCGAAATGGATCGCCTGTACCGCGCGTTCATGGAGGAGAGCCTGCCCGCCAAGAGCTTCGGCGAACTCCACGGTACGTTGAAGACGCGGCAGGCCGAGATCGATGACGAAGTGGTGCGCCTGCGCGCCGAGATCGATGTGCGACGCATCAACCACCTGTCCAGCGAGGAAGTGGTCGCCGGAGCCCGCGATCTCTACGGCCGCTGGACCGCCCTCTCCTTCACCGAGAAGCGAGCCATCGTGGAATCTATCGTCGAGGAAATCGTGATCGGCGATACCATCGAAATCAGCCTCGCCTACATGCCCACCTCCTCAGGGGAGGGAAATGGTCCCCCCTCCACCCCCTCCGGAAATGGCGGGCAAAAAGCAACGCATCAACATGGGTTCATCGCCGCCGCGAGCATCACCCGCGCCGGATAGGTGATCCGGTGGTTCGCCCGTGCGATCGACACTTCGCCCGTTTCCAGCGGCTGGCGCAGCGCATCGAGCGCCTGCGGCGCGAACTCCGGCAGCTCGTCGAGGAACAGCACGCCGTGGTGAGCCAGCGAAATTTCGCCCGGCCGCGCCTTCAGGCCCCCGCCGACCAGCGCCGCCATCGACGCCGAATGGTGCGGCGCGCGGAACGGCCGCGTTCTCGTCAGCCGCCCCCGGTCCAGCATCCCGGCGACGCTCTGAATTTGGCTGACCTCCAGCAACTCCGCCGCCGACAGCGGCGGCAGCAGTCCGGGCAGCCGCTGCGCCAGCATTGACTTCCCCGAGCCCGGCGGCCCGCAGAGCAGGATGTTGTGGCCCCCGGCGGCGGCGATTTCGAGCGCGCGCTTGGCCTGCTCCTGCCCGCGCACGTCGCGCAGATCAGGCGTCGGCCCGCCCTCGACCAGCGCCCCGCGCGCGACCGGGCGCACCACGCCCGATCCGCGGAAATGGTTCACCAGGGCGATCAGCGACGGCGCCGCAATCACCCGCCCGTCGGCCCACGCCGCCTCCGCGCCGGAGGCCTCTGCGCAGATGAAGCTCAGCCCCATCGCTTGCGCGGCCATGGCCGCTGGCAGCGCGCCGGGCGTCGCCGCCAGCGATCCGTCGAGGCCGAGTTCGCCGAACGCCAGCGCCGTTTCCAGCGCATCTTTCGGCATGACGCCGATTTCGGCCAGCAGCGCCAGCGCGATCGGCAGATCGTAATGCGCGCCCTCCTTCGGCAGATCGGCCGGCGCAAGATTGACGATGACGCGCCCCGCCGGCACTGCGAGGCCGAGGCCCGCGAACGCCGCGCGCACCCGTTCTCGGCTCTCCGACACCGCCTTGTCGCCCAGCCCGACGATCACGATCCCGGGCACGCCGCCGGCGAGCTGCACCTGCACATCGACCGGCTTCGCTTCGAGCCCTGCGAATGCGACTGTCGTTGCCCCTGAGGCCATCTCCGCCTCCCCTTGCCCGAAGGCGCCGCTGAAAGTTATTCACAGGCGCCGCCTCAAACGTAAACAAAGAGAGAACAAACGCGCAACCCGGAACGAACCTTCGTGACGAAACTTTCACGTCGGGCGATCCCGCCCCCAGGCGCCGCGAACATGGCGCGGCAGCGCGCCGGCGCCGACCACCATCACGTCGAACCGCAGCAGCGCCCCTTCCAGGCGCCATCGCCGCGCGGCCGCCATCGCCGCATTCGCGAGCCGCTCCTGCTGGCGCGGCAGCAGCGCCTCGAGGCCCGCCTCGATGCTGCGCCGCATCTTCACCTCCACGATCGCCAAGACCCCGCCCTTGAACGCGGCGATGTCGATCTCGCCGAACGGCGTGCGGACTCGATGACCGAGGATGCGATAGCCCTTGCACATCAGCCACGCCATGGCGACGTGCTCGGCAAATCGTCCGCGGCGCTCCGCTGCGGCCCGCTTGTCCCCGCTCATTCATCCGGACCCGGCGCATCGCTCCGGCGCACAGCCAGCGCGCGCGCATAGACGGCCTGGCGCGGCGCCCCGAGCGCGCGCGCGACCGCAGCGGCCGCGTCCTTCACACTGGCGCCGCTGCGAAGGACCTCGCGCAGCGCGGCGTCGATGGCGGTCTCGCTCGCCTCCGCGCGCGCTTCGGGCGGCCCAATGACGATGACGATCTCGCCCTTCGGCGGCTCGACGTTCGCATATGCCTGCGCCAGCCCAGCGAGCCTGTCGCGCCGCACCTCTTCATAAAGTTTGGTCAGTTCGCGTGCGATGGCCGCAGGTCTGTCGCCGAGCCCCGCGGCAAGCGCCGCGAGCGTGTCCGCCAGCCGCGGCCCCGTTTCGTAGAGCACGAGCGTCGCGTCGACGTCCGCCAGCGTCTCGATGAAGCGCGCGCGCGCCGCCGCCTTCGCCGGCGCGAATCCGGCGAACAGGAATTGATCCGTCGGCAGACCGGCCGCCGCCAGCGCCGCCAGCGCCGCCGACGGTCCCGGGATCGGGATCACCCGATGCCCCGCCGCAATCGCGGCGCGCACCAGCTTGTAGCCGGGATCGGAGATCAACGGCGTGCCCGCATCGCTCGCCAGCGCCACCCGCTCTCCCCGCCCGAGCGCCGCGAGGATCTCGGTGCGGACGGCCTCGTCGCTGTGCTCGTGATAGGCGGAGAGTCGCGCCTTGATCCCGTAAGCGTTCAGTAACCGGATCGTCACGCGCGTGTCCTCCGCGTAAACGCGATCGACGCTGGCGAGGACGTCCAACGCCCTGAGCGTAACGTCGCGGAGATTGCCGATCGGCGTGGAGACCACATAAAGGCCTGCTTCCAGCCCCATGACCCGGCGTGGACCGAGCGCCGCTTCGCCGCTAGCCTCCGCGCGCGAAGCAGTTTCGGATGCGCCCGCGTCCGATGGCGCCGCCGCCGAGGGCGGGGACGCTGGGGGATCCGAGCGGCATGAAGGATCGGTCATGAGCAAACCAGGATCATCGGCGCGCGCCGCCGCCTCGCCAAGCCGGATTCGCGGGGGCCTCGCCAAGGGCGCGGCGCTGCTGGCGCTGGCGACGGCGGCCGCGAGCTGCGCCACCTCGCCGATGCCGCCGCCGCCCTCTTCGGTTCCCGATTCCACGCCGACCCCGCCGGGCGCCGTCGTCACCCGCGACGGCGTCACCCCGCCGTTCATGGCGAGCCGGCGCATCACCCGCGTCGGCGTGCTTCTGCCCTTCGCCAGCCGGCCCCAGGAATCGCTGTCGCTCTACAACGCGGTCGAACTGGCGCTGTTTGATCATGGCGATCCCAACATGCTGCTTATTCCGCGCGATTCCGGCGGCGATGAAGCGGCCGCGGCGCAGGCCGGCGAAGCGCTGTTGCGGGACGGCGCCGACATCATCGTCGGCCCGGTGCTGCGTGACGGCGTCGTCGGCGTCTCCCGCGTCGTGCGCCGCGAGAACATCCCCGTCATCGGCTTTTCCTCCGATCGTCAGGTCGCCGGCGACGGCGTCTATCTCCTGAGCTTCCAGCTGGAAGACGAGATCCGGCGCCTCGTGTCCTATGCCGCCAGCCAGGGCATCCGCACCATCGCCCTGCTCGCGCCGGCGAATGATTACGGCCGCCGCGTGGAGCAGACGCTCCGCGCCGAGGCCCGCCGCGTGGGCGTGACGATCACCGCCTCCGAGCTTTATGTCCGCGGCGATGCTGAGGCCGGCGCGGCGGCGCGCCGCATCGCGCAGTCCATGGCCGCCGATCCCGCGCAGGGCATCCTCATCGCCGAGAGCGGCTCGCCCCTGCGCGCGATCGCAGCCGCGCTCGTGCAAGAGGGCGTCAACCAGCGCCAGACGCGCTTCCTCGGCACCAGCGCCTGGTCGAGCGCCGACGTGCAGCGCGAGCCGACCCTCGCCGGGGCCTGGTACGTCTCCTCCGATCCGAGCGCGCGCCAGGAATTTGAAGAGCGCTATCAGCGAGTTTTCGGCCAGGAGCCGCATCGCCTGTCGAGCCTGTCCTATGACGCGATCCTGCTGGCCGCATTCCTCTCGGCCGAGCGCGGCGGCGCGGGCTTCACCCGCAGCGCCATCGAGCGCAGCGAAGGCTTTCTCGGCTCTGACGGCGTCTTCCGCTTCCGCAATGACGGATCGATCGAGCGCGGCCTTGCGATCATGGAGGTGCGCGCCGGCGGCGCCGTCCCGATCGACGCCGCGCCCCGCCGCTTCACCACGCCCGCGAGCTAAGCCAAGAGCGCCGCCGCGATCCGATCTGCGAGCGGCCGCCCAGCCGGCGTCAGGCGGATTGCGTCTTCCGTCGCGATGACGAAGCCGTCTGCGATGAGCTGCGCCAGCTGCGCCGCGTTCGGTCCGCCCGAAAGCGCGGCCCAGCGACGTCGATCCACGCCCTCGCGCAACCGCAACCCCATCAGCGCCAATTCGGCCGCGATCGCGGCCTGGTCGAGCGCCTCCGTGCGCTCCCATCCCACGCCCCTTTCGGCGACCGCCCGCGCAAAGGCTTGCGGGTCGGCGTAGGCGCATGTGGCCGTGCGCCCGCCGTCAAGCGTGATGCGCCCGTGCGCGCCGGGGCCGACGCCGATCCAATCTCCGCTGCGCCAATAGACGAGATTGTGCCGCGACTGCGCGGCGTCATGGCGCGCGTGATTCGAGATCTCATAGCCCGGGAATCCGGCCGCCTCGCAGAGCTCTTGTGTCAGCGCGTAGAGATCGGCGCCGCGTTCTGCGTCCAGCGCATGCATGCGCCCCCGCGCCACCGCCCGCGCGAACGGCGTGCCCGCTTCGATCGTCAGCTGGTAGAGCGAGAGATGCTCGATTCCGAGCGCCAGCGCCTCGCTGAGCTCGCCGCGCCAATCCTCCGTAGACTGACCATCGCGTCCGTAGATGAGATCGATCGAGACACGCGCGCCCGTCGCCGCGGCCCTCTCCACCGCCTCGAGCCCCTCGCGCACGCTGTGCCTGCGGCCGAGCAGCAACAGCCCGGGCGCGCGCAGCGCCTGCAGCCCGAGCGAGAATCGCGTGACGCCGGCCGCGTGAAAGTCCGCGAATCGCGCGCGGTCCTCCGGATTGCACTCGAGGCTGATCTCGGCGTCTTCGTCGAGCCCCACCGCGGCGCGCGCCGCCGCGATCAGCCGCGCGACGTCGCGCGGCTGGAGCAATGACGGCGTGCCCCCGCCGATGAACAGCGATCGCGCGCCGCGCGTCCCGATCCGGTTCGCCTGTCCCGAAAGGTCCGCGACGATGGCGTCGAGGAGATCGCCGTGATCCCCGCCCCTGTCGCGGCGCACGTTGAAATCGCAATAGGGGCAGATCGCGCTGCAATAGGGCCAATGCACGTAGATCCCGAAGCCGCCGACGACCTCGCCCATCACCCAAGCGCCGCGATCATCTTCGCGAACGCCCGCGCGCGATGGCTCATGGCGTGCTTCTCGTCAGGGTCCATCTCGCCGAACGTCTGCGTGCGCCCTTCAGGAACGAACATCGGATCATAGCCAAATCCGCGATCCCCGCGCGGGGGCCAGACGAGTTCACCCCAAACCTCGCCCTCGAACGTCTCGACCGCCGCGCCCGGCCGCTTGAGCGCCAGCACGCAGACGAACCGCGCCCGCCGGTCCGCCCCCGGCGGCAGCGCCTCCCACACCTTCCGCATGGCGAGGCCGAAATCCCGCGCCGGCCCGGCCCAGCGCGCCGAATAGATCCCAGGCGCGCCCCCGAGCGCCGGCACGGCCAGGCCGCTATCGTCTGCGAGCGCCGCGAGCCCGCAGGCCCCAGCCGCCGCCTCCGCCTTGAGCACGGCGTTGCCGCGGAAGCTGTCCTCGGTCTCTTCCGGCTCGGCGAGGCCTAGCGCCGACGCCGAAACCACCTCGACGCCAAGCGGCGCCAGCAGCGCGCCGATCTCACGCGCCTTTCCCTGGTTGTGGCTGGCGACGACGAGTTTTCGGGGCAGGCGGCTCACGGCTGCGACATGGTTGGCGCTTGAGTTGGCGGTCTATATCGATTATCAATAAATCTATGCAAGGCTCCCGTGACAGTAGCGCGATCCGCCTCGTCCGGCGGCCGATAGGATGAACGCAAGGTCATGAAGGCGATCCCATGAAAGCGCTGGGTCGGGGCTCCGTGGCCTCCATTGTGAAGATGGTGCTCGATATCGTCTGGGTGCTGATCTGGGTCGGCGCGGGCGGGATCATCCTTGCGACCTTGGCGTTTGCGATCGCATCCGCGATGGCGGCGGCCGGCCATGAGCTTTTCTTCGAGTCCGGCGGCCTGAAGATCACTTCGGACGGCGTCATCGCGATCACCGCGGAAGGCCGTGCGCTCGATTGGCGCGTCCTCGTGCCGGCGTTGCTCGTCGGCATCACCGCCATCGCCGGCGCCCTGGCGGTCGTGTGGCGCTTGAAGAAGCTCTTCCGCAACTTCTCCGCCGGCGATCCGTTTGCGCCCGACAATCCCCGCCATCTGCGCGCGATCTGGATCACGCTCGTGGCGGTGGAGCTCGCCCGCTACGCCATCATGCTGGCGTTCGGGATCATTCTTCTCGCCGCCGGCGTTCCTGAAGGCGTGGATGCGGAGTTCCAGCTCGATCTTTCCGCCTGGTTCCTGATCCTGGTGATCATCGTCCTGGCCGAGGTGTTCCGCGAAGGCGCGCGCCTCCACGAAGAACAGAAGCTGACCATCTGATGGCGATCCGCGTCACCCTCGACCGTGTCCTGCTCGAGCGGCGCATGTCGCTGACCGAATTGTGCGAGCGCGTCGGCATCACGCTCGCGAACCTGTCGATCCTGAAGACCGGCAAGGCCAAGGCGGTGCGCTTCTCCACCTTGAACGCGCTCTGCCGCGAACTCGAATGCCAGCCCGGCGATCTCCTCGCCTACGAGCCGGGCGGGGATGAGGAAGACGACGGCGAGTAGCTACTCGCTCTTCTCGCCGTCTTGGAAATACGGCTCCACCGGCCCGGTGAGCTTGATCGTCAGATCATTGCCGAAGCGGTCTTTGGTCTTGCCGACGCTCACCCGCACCCAGCCTTCGCTGACGCAGTACTCGTCGACGTTCGTTTTCTCCTGCCCCTTGAAGCGGATGCCGACGCCGCGCGCGAGCACGGCTTCATCATAATAGGGGCTCGACGGATTGACCGAGAGCCGGTCCGGCGGCGTGTCCTTGCTCATGGCGGGCGTTCTAGCACCCCGATCGCCGGCTTCCAGCCCGCGCGGGGGACCTCAGCATCACCCGACCGCGCTTTTCTGAAACGCGAACAGCTGCGCGGCCCCCGCCTGCGCCAGCTGCATCATCGCGGTGAACTCGTCCGTGGTGAACGGCCGCTTCTCCCCGGTGCCTTGGATTTCGATCAGCCGGCCGTCGCTGCAGAACACGAAATTCGCGTCCACAGCGGCGTCCACGTCCTCGGCGTAATCGAGATCGAGCACCGGCGCGTCGCCATAGATCCCGCTCGACACGGCCGCCACCTGCCCCGTCACCGGATTGGCCTTCAGGACCCCTTCCTCGATCAGGTATTTGCACGCCAGATCGAGCGCCACCCAGGCGCCCGTCACCGCCGCGGTGCGGGTTCCGCCATCCGCCTGCAGCACGTCGCAGTCCAGGGTGATCGTCCGGTCGCCGAGCGCCTGGAGATCGACCACGCTCCTGAGCGCCCGCCCGATCAGCCGCTGGATTTCCTGCGTGCGTCCGCTCTGCTTGCCTTGCGCGGCCTCGCGCCGCCCCCGCGTATGCGTGGCCCGCGGCAGCATGCCGTATTCGCCCGTCACCCAGCCCTTGCCCTGTCCCCGCAGCCAGCCCGGGACGCCCTGCTCGACCGACGCGGTGCACAGCACATGGGTCTCCCCGAACTTGGCCAGGCACGAGCCTTCCGCATAGCGCGTGGCGCGCGTCTCCAGACGGATCGGACGCAACTGATCGGCCGCGCGGCCGGACGGGCGGTTCATGAAGGAAGCTCCAAAGCCCGCGTGTCTTGGCGGCCGGGCCGCTGGCGTCAAGGCTCGATGCTGCAAGCCGGCGCCCCCGCTTGCCTCCCCGGCCCTGCGCGCTACCTAACGCAGCGCACCTTATGCCAGTCCCTCAGCCGCCATCGTCAGACCTCTCCTCGCTCGACGCCCGCGCCCGCGAGATTTTCCGCGAGATCGTCGAGTCCTACCTCGCCACCGGCGAGCCGGTGGGCTCGCGCACGCTGTCGCGCATGGGCGGGGTGGCGCTTTCGCCGGCCTCGATTCGCAACACGATGGCCGACCTCGCCCAGCTCGGCCTCCTCGACGCCCCCCACGCGATGGCCGGACGCCGCCCCACCCAGGCCGGCCTCCGCTTCTTCGTCGATTCGCTGTTGGAGCTGGGCGATCTCGCCCCCGACGAGCGCCGCGAAATCGAGGCCCAGATCGCGCAGGCCGGCCGCACGCCGCAGGACGTTCTGGGCGCCGCCAGCGAGCTACTGTCCGGCCTCGCCGGAGGCGCGGGCCTTGTTCTTACCCCGGAGCGCGAAGCGCCGGTCCGCCATGCCGAACTGGTCGCCATCGGGCCCGGCCAGGCGCTGCTCATTCTCGTGTTTGAAGACGGCCAGGTCGAGAACCGCATCCTGGAGACGCCGCCTGACGCCAGCCCCTCCGCGCTCACCGAGGCCGCGAACTATTTGAACGCCCGGTTCAAGGGCAAAACCCTCGCCGAAGCCCGGGCCGCAGCGGCCGAGGCCCTCGAACGCGACCGCGCCGCGCTCGACAAGGCCGCCGCCTCGCTGGTCCAAGGCGGTCTGGCCGAATGGTCGGGCGAAGACCCCCTCGCCGGCCGCTCCCTGATCGTCCGCGGCCGCGCCAATTTGCTGCAGGACAAGGAGGCCGCCGCAGATTTGGAACGCGTGCGCCGCCTTTTCGACGACCTTGAGAAGTCCGCCGAACTCGTTCAGCTGCTTGATTTGGCGAAGCAAAGCGATGCGGTGCGCATCTTTATCGGCTCCGAGAATCCGCTGTTTTCGCTTTCCGGTTCGAGTTTGATCGTCGCGCCCTATATGAATGCCGAACGAAAAGTGGTTGGCGCTTTGGGCGTGATTGGCCCCACGCGGCTCAATTACGCGCGCGTCATCCCGGTTGTGGATTATACCGCGCGCGTCGTCGGTCGCGTCCTGGACGGCCGCGCGGAACGCTGAGGGAAGGACGAATGGCCGACGAAGCCCAAGCCGCCGAGGAAGTGCAGAATTCGGAGCAAGCGCAGGCCCCTGCGCCCGAGGAGCGGATCGCGCAGCTGGAAGCCGAAATCGCCAAGCTGAAGGACGAACATCTGCGCGCGCTGGCCGAAGTCGAGAACACGCGCCGGCGCGGCGAGCGCCAGGCCCAGGAAGCCAAGGCCTACGCCATCGACCGCTTCGCCCGCGACCTCCTGCCGGTGGCGGACACCATGTCCCGCGCGCTCGGCTCCGTATCCCCGGAAGTCCGCGCCGCGGACGAAGCCGTGCGCAACCTCTTCGAGGGCGTGGAGCTGACCGAGCGCGCGCTGATCGAGGCGTTCACCCGCCATGGCCTCAAGCGCCTGGGCGAGCGCGGCGAAAGGTTCGACCCGAACCTGCACCAGGCCGTGGCCCAGATTCCGTCGGACGCGCCCGCCGGCGCGATCGCCGAGGTGATGCAAGTCGGTTACGCCCTGAACGATCGCACCTTGCGGGCGGCGATCGTAGCCGTCTCCACCGGACCTGCGCCGGCCGAGCCTGCGCCGCAGGCGTCGCGCGACGATGCCCCCCCGGGCGCAGCGCTCGACATCAAGGTCTAGTCCCGCGCGTCGCTGCGGCGCCTGCGCAAGCCCTCGCCATGAAATGGCCGGCGATCCCGTTTCGCCTTGATGCCCCCATGAACGCAGCTTAACGAGGGCGCGTCGGTCGCAGGGATCGAGGCGGAGGGACACCATGAAGAATTTCTGGCTGGCTGGCGCGGCGATGCTCGCCGGCTTCACGGGCTTGGTCGGGACGGCCGCCGCCCGCGACCGTACAGAAGGCGCCGACGTCTCGGCCGAGACCTCCACCACGGGCCGCATCAATCCCGGCGACACCATGGCCGGCGCAATCGAACCGGCCGACGATCAGGATTGGTATCGCATCCGGCTCCAGGCCGAGCGCACCTATCGCTTCACGCTGGTCGGCGGCGAGGAAGAAGGCCGCCTTGGCGATCCCTACCTCGAATTGCGCGACGCTTCCGGCGGCGAGCCGGTGGCGCAGAACGATGATTCAGACGAGAGTCTCAATTCCTCGCTCGACTACACGCCAAGCGCCACGGGCTATTTCTATATCGGCGCGCGCGGCTATTCCGCGGACGATTCCGGCGCCTACACGCTGACGGTGACGCAGCTGCCGCCGCCGCCGCCGCCCCAACCGCTGGGGATGGATTCCACGGTCACAGGGTCGATCGATGCGAATGGCGAGAAGGACCGGTTCCGCGTCACGCTCCAGGCCGGCACGCCCTATCGGATCGCCTTGCGCAGCGAAGGCGAGGGCGGCCTTTCCGATCCCTATGTCGCGGTCTACGCCCCGGGCGACCTGCAGAATGCGGCCGCCGAGGACGATGACGGCGGCGGCGGCCTCAATTCCTATCTCCAGTTCACACCGTCTGTGACCGGCGCCCACATCATCGTCGCCAGCGCGTTCGGCGACTTTGGAACCGGCGCCTATGCGCTCAGCATCCGTGAAGGCGATATTCCGGGCTCCGCCGAGACCGATGTCGCCATCGACCCCGCCGGCGATTCCAGGACCGACACGATCGCCCCGGCGGGCGATGTCGATTGGTTCCGCATGACCATGAGCGCGGGCCAGATCGCGCGCGTGACGCTCGCCGGCGCGGACGCGCAGAACGCCTCCGCGCTCGGCGATCCGTTGCTTCAGTTCGTGGACGGCGCGGGCGAAGTTCTGGCGCAGGATGACGACGGCGGGCCCGGTCTCAATTCCTATCTCGAGGTCGAGGCCCCGGCGGACGGCGTCTATTACCTCGTCGCCCGCGCTTTCGCCGATGGCGGAGAAGGCGGCTATTCGCTCGAGGTGCAGCCGGGCGAAATCCCGGGCGACGCGCAGTCGAATGAGATGCTTGAGCCGTACGAGCCGCGCTCGAGCCGCATCAACGCCGCCGGCGACGCCGACTGGTTCGCGATCTCGATGGTCGAGGGCCGCTCCTACCGCATCACGGCCGAGTCCGGAGGCGGCGAAGGCGAGCTCGGCGATCCTCTGCTCACGCTCATCGCGCCGGACGGCAATCCCATGGCGACCGACGACGACGGCGGTCCGGGGCTCGGCGCCTACATCTCCGTGATCGCGCCCGCGACAGGCACATACTACGCCCAGGTGACGGGCTTCGCCGACAGCGTCGGCGCCTACGCCGTCTCCGTCATCGACAACGAAGTTCCCGGCGACGCCAGCACCGACGCCTGGCTCGACGGCGCGGGCGACGAGCGGGCCGGCGGCGTGGGCTTTCCGAACGACAAGGACGCCTATCGTCTCAATGTCGAAGCGGGCGCCAGCTATCGCGTCACGGTCTCTCCAGCCGCAGAGGGAGGCTTGGCGACGCCGTCCGTGTCGATCCGCGATTTCAGCAGCGAAGAGCCCGTGACGCAGGCGACCGCGCGCGGCGGCCGCCGCGGCGCCCAAGCGGTGGCGACCTTCACCGCCGCCGAGGACTCGCCCGGCTACTTCGCCGTCGTCTCCGGCCCCCCCGGCGCGACGGGCGACTACATCATCGCGATCGAACGCACCGGCGCGGCCCCGGTCGAATCGCCCGCGGAATAGCGCGCAGGGCCGGGCGCCTCGGAAGGGCGTCCGGCCTCCGTCGCTCACGCGATCGCGCTGCGCCGATCCTCGCTTTGCCGTGCGATCATCCAGCCGGGATATTCCGGCGCCAGCGCCGAAACCGCGTCGAGCGCCTTGAGTTCGTCCTCGCTCAGCCGCACGTCGATCGCGGCGATATTGTCGAGCAATTGCGCGGTCGTCTTCGCGCCGACGATCACGCTCGTCACCGGCTTCTGGTGCAATAGCCACGCGAGCGCGATCTGCGCGATTGAGACGCCACGGCTCTCCGCCATCGGCGCCATCGCGTCGATGATGTCGAACGCCTTCTCCTTGTTCACCGGCGGGAAGTCGAACACCGTGCGCCGCGCATCGTTCGGCCCGGGCGCGTCGCGCTTGAACTTGCCGGAGAGCAGCCCGCCCGCCAGCGGGCTCCAGGGCAGAATCGCAAGCTCCTCCTCCACCGCCAGCGGCACGACCTCGCGTTCGAGATCGCGCCCGGCGATGGTGTAATACATCTGCAGCGACTCGAACCGCGCATAGCCCTTGCGCTCGCTGGTCCCCAGCGCCTTGGCGATCTGCCACGCCGCATGGTTCGACGCACCGATATAGCGCACGCGCCCCGAGCGGACGATGTCGTTGAGCGCGTCAAGCGTCTCTTCCATCGGCGTCAGCGGATCGACGCCATGGATCTGGTAGAGATCGATATGATCGAGCCCCATGCGCATGAGGCTCGCGTCCACCGCGTCGAACAGGTGCTTGCGCGAGAGGCCCGAGATGTTCGCCGCCCTCATCCGCCGCTGCGCTTCGGCCTTTTCCGCGTCCGATGCGTTGTCAGGGATCGAGTGCGGCGTGATCCGGCCCATCGCCTTGGTCGCAACCACGAGCTCGTCGCGCGGCAAGCCCAATTGCTCGATCGCGACGCCGACCGCCCGCTCGCTCTCGCCGTTGGAATAGACGTTGGCCGTGTCGATGAAATTCACGCCCTTGTCGAACGCCGCCTTCACCAGCGCATTGCTGTCCTCCTGGTTGAGGGCGCCGATGACGCGCCAAAATCCGTTGCCGGCGAACGTCATGGCGCCGAGGCAGATTTCCGACACGAGCATGCCCGTGCGGCCAAGCTTCTTCATCCGCATTGTGTGATCCTCAAACGCCGTGCTGCCGGAACCAGCGGAGCGCCCGCGTCCAGCCGTCGCGCGCCGCCTGTTCATTATAGGTGGGCCGGTAGTCCGCATGGAACCCGTGTTCGGTTCCCGGATAGACGATGATCTGCGAGTGCGAAGGATTGCCCGCCGCATCGAGCGCCGCGCGCATCTCATTCACCGTATCGAGCGGAATGCCCTGGTCGTTTTCTGCATAGAGCCCGAGCACGGGGCAATGCAGTTGGCCCGCGACATCCGCCGGCCACGGCCGCTCCTGCCCCGCATAGAACCCGCTCGTCGGCCGCGTCAGCCGCCCGTACCACGCAACGCCGGCATGGAAGGCGGGATTGTGCGCGCACGCCATCCAGGTGACGGCGCCGCCCCAGCAGAACCCGGTGATCGCAAACCGCGGCGCCGCGAACGATTGCGCGCGCAGCCAGGCGACTGCCCCATCCGTATCCGCCATCACCTGCGCATGCGTAGCGGCGCCGACGATGGTGCGGATCTGCTCCCAGTCAGTCAGCGTCGAGGGATCGCCGGCGCGGTCGAAATAGTCGGGCGCGAGCGCGACATAGCCTTCGAGCGCCAGCCTGTGGCAGACGTCCTTGATATAGGCGTGGACGCCGAAAATCTCGTTGACCACGATCACGCAGGGATGGCGCCCCCGCGCGCGCGGTCGCGCGAGATACGCCGGCAGCCGGTAGTCGCCGGCCCCCGATAGCCGCACGTCCGCAGTGCGGATATTCTCCGTCGGCGTCGTGATCGCCTGTGCCTGGGCGCCGCTGCCCACGGCGAGCGCATAACCGGCCGTGAACATGGAACCCGCCACGATCTGGCGCCGGCTCGGCGCGCGCGGCGCCTCTCCTTCTGGTGACGTGAGACGCATGGGCTTCCTCCTCAGCGGACGAAGCCATATCTGTGCGCGCCGCGCTACGCCAACAGCGCCTCAAAGCCCTTGGGCGAAAGCTTCGAGCTGCGTGATGCACGTGCCCCAGCCTTCGTAGAAGCCCATGTCCTCGTGCTTCTTCCGGTCTTCATCGTTGAGATGCAGGACCCGCGCGACATAGCGCGTGCCGGCTACGCCATCTTTGGTTTCGTCCGCCATCGTCACGATCGCCGTCATCGGCAGCCAGGAGACGACAGGCCGCCAGCCGCCGACCATGAGCGACGTCGTCACGATCCGCTCCAGCGGAACGATCTCCAGGAAGCAGCCGGGATTGTCGCTCTCGCCCGTGCCGCCCTGACCGTCCGGACCCGTCATGTAGGTGTAGAAGTCGCCGCCGGCGCGGAAATCGAACTTGCGCACTTCCGTCTTCCAGGGCGCGGGACACCACCATTGCGCCAGGTTTTTCGGATCGGACCACGCCTTCCAGACCCGCGCCCGCGACACCGCGAGGAACCGCGAAATCTCCAGGTCATTCTCAGTCGTCGTCATTGGTCTGCTCCAAAATAAACTTGTCCATTCGATCGAAACGCGCCTCCCAGGCGGCGCGTTGCTTCGCCAGCCAGCTTTGCGCAGCGGCGAGCCGCTTCGGCTGGATTCGGCACGTGCGCACCCGCCCGACCTTTTCGCTGACCACGAACCCGCTCTCCTCCAGGAGGCGCAGGTGCGGCGTGATCGCCGGCAGCGACATCTTCAGCGGCTTGGCGAGCTCGCTGACGCTCGCCGGCCCGCGCGCGAGCCGCGAGATCACCGCCCGCCGCGTTGGATCCGCCAGGGCCTGGAACATCGCGTCGAGATCGGCCGATCGGTTAAGCATCGCCTTAAGTATCCGCCCGCCGCGCCGGGCGCAAGCAAAACTTCAGCGACGCTTTAAGTATTAGGCGGCGTCACCCGCCGCAAAGTCAGATTGATCCGCCCGCCCTTCGCCAGCAGCGACGAGGTGCCGGGCAGGATGCGATCCACCCCATGGAACGCGCGCCGCGCATCGCCCGCGAGCATCATCACGTCTCCGCTCGCCAGCCGCACGCTCCGCGTCGGGTCCGAGCGCAGCACGCCCCCAATCCGGAACAGCGCCGTGTCGCCGAGAGAGATGGAGAGCACCGGCGCGTCCCACGCCTCTTCGTCGGCGTCGACGTGCAGCCCCATCTTCGCCGACCCCTCATAAAGATTGACCAGGCACGCCTCCGGCGGCGCGGCGTAGCCCGAAAGCCGCTCCCAGAGCGCCAGCGCCGCCTCGGGAATGTCCGGCCACGGACGGTTCGTCTCCGGGTGCAGGGCCTCGTAGCGATAGCCCTTTTCCTTGTCCGTCACCCAGCCGAGCGGCCCGAAATTGGTCATCCGCACGCTCATCGGCGCGCCCGACTTCGGCATCCGCGGAATATAGAACGGCGCCAGCTTGGCGCGGGCGAAGACAGCGTCGCGAAGCGCCTCTTGCGCGGCGCGGTCGAGCAGTCCGGGCCACAGCTTGAAGCCCTGTCCCGCGCGGTCGGCCTGTGCTCGCGACGCCATGCTCCCTCATACCGCCGCGCCCGAGTCGGCGCGAGCGTGGGAACAGAACGGAACCCCGCTTGAAACCGGCGCCGAAACACCGCCAAGAAGGCGGCTCTGGACAGGAAAGACGGGGATTTCACCTAGCCGGAGTGGGGTTCTTGCGGGGCGGCCCACGGCCCCCATATGAGGCCAGTCGCGAGGCGCCCCTCGCGCTTGAAAACCATCGGTTAGGGACGTGATCGGCCTTCGGACGCCGCTTGACAGGGTCCGCATCGAAGGTCTCACGCCGCCGCAGAAACTGAGGATGTGAAACATATGAGCAAGGTCATCGGCATCGATTTGGGGACCACCAATTCCTGCGTCGCGATCATGGAGGGCGGCCAGCCCAAGGTCATCGAAAACGCCGAAGGCGCCCGCACCACGCCCTCTGTCGTCGCCTTCACCGAAGGCGGTGAGCGCCTCATCGGGGTGCAGGCGCTGCGTCAGGGCGTCACCAACGCCGAGCACACCTATTACGCCGTCAAGCGCCTCATCGGCCGCTCCTTCGACGATCCGGTGACCAAGAAGGACATCGGCATCGTCCCCTACAAGATCGTCAAGGGCCCCAACGGCGACGCCTGGATTCAGGGCCGCGACAAGCAATATGCGCCCTCCGAGATCTCCGCCTTCGTGCTGCAGAAAATGAAGGAGACCGCCGAGGCCTATCTCGGCGAGAAGGTCGACAAGGCCGTCATCACCGTTCCCGCCTACTTTAACGACGCCCAGCGCCAGGCCACCAAGGACGCCGGCCGCATCGCCGGCCTCGAAGTGCTGCGCATCATCAACGAGCCGACGGCCGCGGCCCTCGCTTACGGCCTCGACAAGGCCCAGTCCAATAAGACCATCGCCGTCTACGACCTGGGCGGGGGCACCTTCGACATCTCGATCCTCGAGATCGGCGACGGCGTCTTTGAGGTCCGCTCCACCAATGGCGACACCTTCCTCGGCGGCGAGGACTTCGACGTCCGCATCGTCAATTACCTGGCCGACGAGTTCAAGAAGCAGAACGGCGTCGATCTGCGCCAGGACAAGCTCGCCCTGCAACGGCTGAAGGAAGTCGCCGAACAGGCCAAGAAGGAGCTCTCCTCGCGTTCCGATTTCGACGTCTCGATTCCATTCATCTCGATGGACGCGAACCGCAATCCGCTCCACCTCAATCTGAAGCTGACGCGCGCCAAGTTCGAAAGCCTGGTCGACGACCTGGTGAACCGCACGCTCGAGCCGTGCCGCGCCGCGCTGAAGGACGCCGGCCTGAAGGCCAGCGACATTCAGGAAGTGGTGCTCGTCGGCGGCATGACGCGCATGCCGAAGATCCAGCAGGTTGTGAAGGAGTTCTTCGGCCGCGAGCCGCACAAGGGCGTCAACCCGGACGAGGTCGTCGCCATCGGCGCGGCGATCCAGGCCGGCGTGCTGCAAGGCGACGTGAAGAATGTCGTGCTGCTCGACGTGACCCCGCTCTCGCTCGGCATCGAAACGCTGGGCGGCGTGTTCACGCGCCTGATCGAGCGCAACACCACGATTCCGACCAAGAAGAGCCAGATCTTCTCCACCGCTGAAGACAACCAGCAGGCGGTGACGATCCGCGTCTTCCAGGGCGAGCGCGAGATGGCGCAGGACAATCGCCCGCTCGGCCAGTTCGACCTGATCGGCATCCCCCCCGCGCCGCGCGGCATGCCGCAGATCGAAGTCACGTTCGACATCGACGCCAACGGCATCGTTTCGGTCAGCGCGAAGGACAAGGCCACCAACAAAGAGCAGTCCATGCGCATCCAGCCGTCCGGCGGCCTGTCGGAAGACGACATCAAGCGCATGGTCAAGGAGGCCGAGGAGCACGCGAGCGAAGACAAGCAACGCCGCGAACTCGCCGAAGCCAAGAACCAGGGCGAAGCGCTCGTCCACACCACCGAGCGCCAGCTCGCCGAGCACGGCGCCAAGATCTCCGCCTCCGACAAGGGCGCGATCGAAGCCGCCATCGCCGAACTCAAGACCGCGCTCGGAGGCGACAATGTCTCCGACATCGCCGCCAAGACCCAAGCCCTGGTCCAGGCTTCGATGAAGATCGGCGAGGCCATCTACGCCGCCGGCGCCGCCGGAGAAGGCGGATCTGACGGCGCCGCCTCATCCGGCCGCAGCCAGGAAGGGGTCGTCGACGCCGAGTTCGAGGAAGTTGACGGCCAGAACAAGAAGAGCGCGTAGTTGCGATTGCGGGAGCAAGGCGATGCGGCGCGGGCGCTTCAACCTTCATGATCAGCGGCGGAACGTTCGGGCGGCGCGCTCATTCAAGGGCGCCCGCCCATGAACGCGTCTCGTGACTATTATGAGATCCTTGGCGTGCCCCGGAACGCCGACGCCGCCGCCATCAAGTCGGCCTTCCGCAAGCTCGCGATGAAGCACCACCCGGATCAGAATCCGGGCTGCAAGATTTCCGAGGAAGCCTTCAAGGAGATCGGCGAAGCCTATTCCGTGCTCTCCGATCCCGAGAAGCGCGCCAAATATGATCGCTTCGGCAAGGCCGCGTTCCAGAACGGGGGCGGCTATCAGCAACAGGGCTTCCAGGACTTCGCCGACATCTTCAACGAGATTTTCGGCGGCGAGATGGGCGACATCTTCGGCCGCGGCGGCGCCCGTCGCCGCGCCGGCCCGCAGCCGGGCGCCGATCTGCGTTACGACGTCGAGATCTCGCTGGAGAACGCCTTCGCCGGCGTCGAGCGCGAGATCACGGTGCCGAGTTCGGTGAAATGCGAGGCCTGCGCCGGCTCCGGCTCGGAAGGCGCAGCCCCGCCGGAGACCTGCCGCACCTGCAACGGCATGGGCGAAGTGCAGGCGAGCCAGGGCTTCTTCCGGGTCGTGCGCACCTGCCCGTCCTGCCATGGCCGGGGCCAGACCATCGCCCATCCATGCAAGAGCTGCGGCGGCCGCGGCCTTGTGCGCAAGGATCGCACGCTGGCGGTGAAGATTCCGCCTGGCGTCGAGGATGGCACGCGCATCCGCCTCGCCGGCGAAGGCGACGCCGGCCCGCGCGGCGGTCCCAATGGCGATCTCTATCTCTTCCTCTCGGTGCGCCCGCACCAGCTGTTCGAGCGCGACGGTCCCGACCTCTATTGCCGCGCCCACGCGCCGATGACGACGGCCGCGCTCGGCGGCGATCTCGAGATCGTCACCATCGACGGCGAGAAGACCAAGATCCACATCCCCGCCGGCACGCAGACGGGCCGCCGCTTCCGCCTCAAAGGCAAAGGCATGCCCGCGCTGCGCAATCGCCACGAGCGCGGCGATCTTCACGTCGAGATCGCGGTGGAGACGCCCGTCAATCTCACGCCCAAGCAGCGCAAGCTCCTGGAGGAATTCGCCTCCGGCTGCACCGAAGAGGCCCACCCGCAGAGCCACGGCTTCTTCAATTCCGTGAAGCGCTTCTTCGAAGGCGCCGCCTCAGACCCGCCCACGCGCTAGGCGGGAACTGCGCCTTTCCCAGGGCGTCTGTTGCTTTGCGCGGGACCGTCCTGTTCCTTCGCCGCGCCAAGAGACGCGGAACACGATCGAACGAGCGATGCGATAGGGCGTGGAGCTGATCCTTTTCACCGGCGCGGCGGTCATCGCCTTTGCGCTTGCGGCGACGCCCGTGCTCCTGTGGGCGTTGGCGCGGCGCGAGCGCCAGCTTCGCGAGGCGCTGGAAGCGAGCCTCGCGCGCCTGGCCGAACTCGAGGCCGGCGCGCCGCCCGCGCCGCCGCCAGACGAGCCGCCGCCGGCCTTCCGCTTGCCCGAAC
>JACAEE010000035.1 GCA_013389015.1 Hydrogenophilaceae bacterium
GCCCGCACCCGCGACGCGCGGATGGCGCCCTCGCCCCGCTCCGTGGCGCCGAGCGCTGCGAACATCAGGAAATAGGCGATGCCCATGGTGAGCGTGTGGAGCACGGCGCCCGCCAGGCCCGGCGTCTGGCCCTCGCCCGGCGCGCCGGTCCCGAGGCCGGCCATGATGAGACCCGCCTGGCTGATGGCGCTGTAGCCGAGGGCGCGGCGCATGTTGTCCTCCGCCAGGGCGTAGATCGCGCCGATCAGGGCCGCGGCCGATCCGATCACGGCCAGCGCCTCCTCGCCGGCATAGCCGCGCATCAGCGCATAGAGCGCAAGCGGGGAGGAGAACGCCGCGATGGCGGCCGCGCCGATTGGGGAGGCCTGCGCGGCCGCCTCCTTGAACCACACATGCACGAGCGGCCCCGCCGCCTTGATCACGAGACCCGCCATCAGGAAGCCGCCGCCGAGCGAATCCGCCGGCAGGCGCGCAAAGGCGTTGTCGAAACCGTCGGCGAGGTGGAACGCGACGCCGCACAGCAAGAGCAGTCCGCCCAGGCCCTGCCAGATAAGAAAGCGCAAGCCGGCTTCGAACGGCGCGCGCCCGCCCGCGGTGAGAATGATCCAGAAGCCAGCGAGCGCGGAGAGCTCGGAAGCCGCCACGAACGTGATGAGGTCGCCGGAGAACGCCGCGGTCGCCGCGCCCCCGCCCATCGCGAGAATGGCGGCGTCCTCGTTACGGTCGTTGCGCGCCCCGGCGGCGACGCCGATCAGGATCGCGGTGATCGCGAAGTGGAGCCCGATAACGAGCGACAGCTCATCGATCCGGAACCGGATGATCTCGAGCCCGATTTGGGAGAACCCCCGATACTCCCCGAACGGACGCCAGAGCACGAGCGCCAGCGTCGCCAGCGGCGCGAGCGCCATCACCAGGGAGCGCAGCGGGCGCGGCGCCGCGAACGCGACGATCGCGCCCGCCAGCAGAGCGAAGCCCGGATTAATCGAGATCGATTGCAGCATCGGTCGGGGTCTCGCGGGGAGCGCGGCTGAAGGCGACGCGCAAGAGGCGCGCCAGCGCGACGGCGGCGAACGCCGCTGCGACGCCGAAGAGCGCCAGAACGCCCGGCGCGCCCGCATTATCGGGCGCGTGCGTCAGCGCCTGGAACGCGATGGCGCCCAATGTCATCAACGCGATGAGAATGAAGGCGAGCGCGCCGGCGAGGCGGCCCGTTTCGCCTGGTCCCGTTTGCGGATCGGTTGATTGGTCGTTCACGAGGCGGCCCCCCAGATCGGCGCCAGGAATTGATAGAGCGGATTGACGATGGCGATGAGCGCGAGCGCGGCCGCGGCGAGCGCCACGACCGGGACGATCAGCGTGAGCGCGGCGCGGTCGGGACGATGGAACGGATTGGGCGGGGCGGCGCCGACCAAGGCGTTGGCCGCGAGCGGCGCGAGGTAGGCGAACGCCGCGATCACCGAAAGCGCCGCCAAACCTCCCGCCCAGATGAGGCTCGGCTGAGTCGCCTCGGCCGAGGCCGTCATCAGCCAGAGTTTCGGCCAGGCGCCGGCCAGCGGCGGTAGGCCGACGAGGCTCGCAGCCCCCACCGCCACGCCCGCGAACGTCCACGGCATGAGCCGGCCCAGGCCGTGCATCTCAACAACGGCGGTTCGCGCGGTGGCCGCATAGACGTTGGCGAAGGCCATGATCATCGCCAGCGCCGCCACGCTGTGCGCGATCACCTGCAGAATGGCGGCGTAGTAGCTCGCCGGCGCCGCGATCATCACGCCTGCCGTCACCGCCGCGAGCTGCGCGATCGCCGAATAGCAGAGCCGCTCGCGAATGTCCTGTTTGCCCAGCGCCTGCACCGCAGCGAGCACCATCGTCAGCGCCGCGAGCGCAAGAAGGACGTGCGCGGCGAACGCGGCCGTCTTCATCGCCGGCCCGAAAATGTAGAGCGCCGTCTTGAGAAGCGCCGCCGCGCCGGCGGGCGCGAGCGCCAGCCCTTGCGCCGCCCCGATCGCCGGGAACGACGATCCGGCAGTCGCCGCAAGCCAGCGGTGCAGCGGCGGCAACGCCAGCGTCGCGTAGCCCAGGGTGAACAACGCCAAGAGCACGTTGGCGGCGGCGGGCGAGGCCTGGCTGAGCACCCCGCCCGCCTGGAAGGTCAGTTCGCCGGTGATGGCGTAGGTCCACACGATCGCGGGCAGCAGCAGGCCAAGCGAACTTGCGTAGAGGATGGTCAGATAGAGCCGGGCGGCGCGCCGGCCGGCGGCGTCCCCTGCATGCGCGGCGAGCGGCATCGAGGAGAGGATGAGCGCTTGGTGGAAGATGAACAGGGTGAAGAGGTTGGAGGCGAGGGCAACGCCCGTCGCCGTCAGCGAGGCGAGCGCGGTGAACGCCATCATCCGCGCTGGCGCGGGGTCCTGCGTCGCGCGCAGGAAGCCCGCCGTGTGCACCGCATGCGCCGCCGAAAGCACGCCGATGGTCGCCGCGATCACGACGCCCACCGGCTCAAGCGCCAGGGCGAAGGAAACGTCGGGCAACGGCCGCGCAAGCACGACCGGCGCGACCTCGCCGGCCGCCGCGGCGCCGACGAGCCGCAGCGCCGCCCATGCCTGCGCCAGCGCGAGCGCCACGTTGACGCTGTCGCGCAGGCCCGGGGGACGCGCGAGCGCAGCGGCGGCGCAGGCGCGCGCAAACGGCGCGCCGATCGCGATCAGGAGCAGCGCCTCGGCGCTCATGGCGA
>JACAEE010000086.1 GCA_013389015.1 Hydrogenophilaceae bacterium
CAGGCCCGCGGCGCCGGCGCCGACCACGGCGCCGATCGCCAGCAGGTTGAGCGCCAGCGACGCGAACAGAGCGGTGCGCAAGGGAAAGCTCTTCACCCGCCGACTCCCAAGAGCGCGAAGGGGTCCTCCCCGCCGCCGAACACCGCAGCCAGCATCTCCTCGGCGCCGTCGCTCGGCGATGCGACAGGGGCCAAGCGAGCGCCGCCGAATCCGATCAGGACGCCCATCGCCGCGCATGCCGCAAGCGAAAGCGCGGCGCGACGCGGGCCATGGATGAGGCCGGCGCGCAGGCCGGCGCGATGCGCCGCCATCACCCGCGCCGTGAGCAGATCGCTGGGCGCGTGGATGGGGGCGCCCTCCAGCGCTTGGTCGAGCGCGCGCGCCTGCGCCAGCAACGGCGCGCTCGCCTCCGCATGCGCCGCCGCGAAGGTTTGCGCGTCGGCGCGCTCGGCGTCCGGCCATCGGCGCGGATCGGCGCCATAGGCGGCGACGATCGCCGCGAACCGCTTCTGATCCATCATCAATCGCCCTTTCCGTCCCTCGTCGCTATGTCCGTTCATCCTCGAGCGCGGCGCGCAAGGCGCGGCGCGCGCGCGCCAGCAGCGATTCCAGCGCGTCCACGCTCACTTCCAGCGCAGCCGCCGCCTCGATGTTGGTGAGCTCCTGAAAGCAGCAGAGCGTGATCGCGGCGCGCTGACGTTCGGGCAGGCGCGCGATCTCGGCCTGCACCCGCGCGGCGCGCTCGCGCGCCAGCAATTCTTCCGGCGGCGCAGGCGATGGATCGTGCAGATCGAGGCCCGCGTCGGGATCGGGCCGCTCGCGCCGCCGCCGCAACCGATCGTAGCAGAGATTGAGCGCCACGCGGTGCATCCAGGTCTCGAACTTCGCCGCCCCGGGGCGCCAGCGCGGCGCCTGCCTCCAAACGCGAAGGAACACTTCCTGCGCCACGTCCTCGGCCTCGTGGGCGTCGTTCAGCATGCGATGGGCGAGCGCGACCATGCGCGGCAGATGCTTGCGCACAAGCGCCGAGGCGGCGCCTGCATCGCCCGCCCCTGCCCTCCGGACATGCTCCGCATCCGGATCGTTGACGCCGCCGTTCGACACGCCGCGCGATGGTCCATCCTCCTCTAACGCCGCCGGGCTCTCAGCGCCAGCATCTGCTGGCGCGCCGCCGCCAGCTCCTCGGCGCTCAAGACATCGTCGCCGTTCGCGTCGGCGCGGTCGAACAGCGGCATCGGCGCGTTCATGACTTCGGCGCGGCTCAAGCGGCCGTCGCCGTCGGCGTCCATCTCGGCGCGCACGGCTTCCTGGCGCTGACCGCGTCTTTGACCCGTCGTCGCGGCGCGTTCGGCTTGGCTCACATAGCCGTCTCCATCGGCATCCATTCTGGCGAACGCCGCCTCCCGGACCGCGAGGGCCTCGGCGCGGGTCACCGCGCCGTCGCCGTTCGCGTCCGCCCCGCGCATGCCCTGCGCGGTCGCGGTCGCAGCGAAGCCTACGGCCGCCGCCAGGATCAATAATGCTCGCATCGCGTTCTCCTTGATCGAAACCAGGTCGGGGGCTTTAACGCGCGGCGGCGTGCGTTCCGTCGGCCGGCCGGAAGAGCTGCGTAAACGCCGCCCTCACCTCGTTCTGTACGGCTTTGAGGCGCGCTTCGAGCGCCGCGAGATCGGGCGCGCCCGCCGCGCCGGCGAGGAACGCCGCGGACGGCGCCGGCAGGGCGGCGGGATCGACGTCCCCCTCCACGCACAGGCGCAGCGCCTGATTGAGCAGGCTGTAGAACCGCCAGGCATCGATCAGCAAGTCGGCTTGCCCCGGCGGGAGCGCGCCGGCGTCGCGCAGGCGGCGCAGCGCCTCGCCGGTATTCGCGTGCAGAACGCCTGGCGCGCGCGGCGCGGCGATGAGCTGAAGCGCCTGGGCGATGAACTCGATGTCGACGAGGCCCCCGGGGGAGAGCTTCAGGTCCCACGCGTTGCGCGCCGGGCGTTCGCGCTCCATGCGCGCGCGCATGTCGGCGACGTCGGCGCCGATCTTTGCGGCGTCGCGCGGCTGGGCGAGCACGTCGCGCACCGCCGCCATGATCCGCGCGCCCAAGGCGGCGTCGCCAGCCACCGGGCGCAGGCGCGTGAGCGCCAGCAGCTCCCATGTCCACGCCTCCTCCGCATAATAGCGCACGAACGAAGACAGGCGCACCGCGACCGGCCCCTTCGAGCCTGACGGGCGCAGCTGCATGTCGATGTCATAGAGCACGCCCTCTTCGGTGGGCGCGCTCATCGCGCTGATCAGACGCTGGGTGATGCGGGCGAAATAATCGCCGGCGGGAAGGCTCCGCGCGCCATCGCTGCGCGCGTCCTCTGGCGCGTCATAGACGAGCATCACGTCCAGGTCGGAGCCTTCTGCGAGTTCGCGTCCGCCGAACTTGCCCAGCGCCGCGACGCAGAACGCGCCTGCGCAGGCGCCGCACGCGCGCTCCACCTCGCCTTGCGCGGCGCGCGCGACGGCCCGGGTCAGCCCTTCGGCCAGCTCGGCGTAGGCGGCGCCGGCGACGCCTGCATCGACGCGGCCGTTGAGGATCTGCTCGCCGATGCGGAACGCCTCCTCGTTCCTGAACCGGCGCGCGGCGTTGAGCGCGCCCTCGAAGGTCTCGGCGGCGTCCGTCGCGGCCTCGGCGGCGCGGGCGATCGCGCCCGGCGGTTCTTCCGTAAGCGGACGATTGAAGCGGTCATCGATCATGGCGTCGAGCAAGGCGGGCCGCTTGGCGAGGGTTTCGGCGAAGCGGGGCGCGCGCGCGAGGACCGCGACCAGCGCATCGAGAAAACGGGGCTGGGCGTCCATCAAGGAAAGCAGCTGCACGCCGGCGTTCAAAGCCCCAAAGAACGCGGCGAAGCGGCGGAAGGCGTCGTCGGGCGCGCCGGTCGCCGCGAAGGCGCGCAGCAGCCTCGGGGTAAGCTGCGTCAGCAGTTCGCGCGCGCGGGCGGCGCGCATCGCGCGGATGCGCCCGTGATGCCAGCCGCGGATCGCGCCGGCGACGAAAGCCGGATCGCGAAAGCCCAGCCGCGCGATCGTCGCCAAGGTCTCGGGATGATCCTCGACGCCGGTGAAGATCAGACTGCCCATCGGATCGGCGAGGCTGGCGAAGCGGCCGAACAGGCGATTGTCGATCGCGGCCGCCTCGGCGCGCGCGCGCCTGAGCGCGGCGGCGAGGTCGTCGACGGCGTCGTAGCCCATAAGCGCGGCGAGCCGCGCGCGCCCGTCCGCGTCGGCCGGAGGGCGATGCGTGTGGGCGTCCTCCAACATCTGGATGCGGTGCTCGACGTCGCGAAAGAAGCCGTAGGCTGCGATCAGCGCCTCGGCGGACTCCGGCTCGAGCGCGCCGGCCTGCGCCAGCGCGCGCAACGCCGCGCCGGTTTCGCGCACGCGCAGGCCCGGGTTGCGCCCGCCCAGGATCAGTTGCTGGGTCTGCGCGTGCAGCTCGATATCGCGAATGCCGCCGCGGCCAAGCTTGACGTCGAACCAGGGATCGCTGATGTCGGCGCCGCCATAAGCGCTGAGAATCTGGCCCTTGATCGAATAGACGTCCTTCATCGCCTCGTAATCGAGGCTGCGGCGCCAGACATAGGATTCGATGTTCTTGAGAAAGGCGCGCCCGAGCGCCAGATCCCCCGCCGCCGCGCGCGCCTTGATGTAGGCGGCGCGCTCCCAGTTCTGCCCGAGCGATTGGTAGTACACTTCCGCCGCCGCGATCGTCACCGCCGGCGGCGTCGAGGCGGGATCGGGGCGCAGGCGCAGATCGGTGCGGAAGACGTAGCCGTCGACCGTGACCTCCTCCAGCGCCTTCACGATCAGCTGCACCGCGCGCAGCGCCACGGCGCGCGGCTCGCGCCGCGGCGCGCAGGGCAGACGCGCGGGATCGTAGAACACCGAGAAATCGATATCGCTCGAATAGTTGAGCTCATGGGCGCCCATCTTGCCCATGGCGATGAACGCCATGCCCGTGAGCGCGCATGCCGGATCGTGCGCGCCTTCGAGATCGCCGCGCGCGCGCAGCGCGGCCGCCGCCAGCGACACGGCTGCGGCGAGACTTGCGTCGGCGAACTCGGTGAGCGCCCCCGTCACTTGTGCGAGCGGCCACGCGCGCGCCAGATCGGCGAGCGCGACCCCAAGGTGCAGCGCCGCTTTCGCCCGGCGCAGCCGCGCCATGCCCTCCTCGAACGCGGGCGGGTCGTGCGCGATCGCGCGCGCGGCTGCGACGGCCCCGCCGCATACGCGCTCGGCCCAGCCCTCATCCATCGCGTCGAGCAGGTCGGGCCGGGCCTGCATCGTGCGCGCGAGATAGGGCGCGTGCGCGGCCGCCGCGGTGCCGATC
>JACAEE010000116.1 GCA_013389015.1 Hydrogenophilaceae bacterium
GCCGCCCGCGCCCGCGCGAACGCCCCCGCCTTCGCCGCCGCCGCCCGCAACCGCGACGGCCGCGCGCTCGATCTCGCGGTCGGCCGCCGCGCCCGCAACCGCGATGGCGCGGTCACGACGTCGGATCGCTGGCACTTGGGCTCGATCTCCAAATCCATGACCGCGACGCTGATCGCGCAGGCGGTCGAAGCCGGCGAAATCCGCTGGGAGGAGGAGGCCGGCGCCGTCCTCGGCGTTCCCGATGCGCCCTGCGCCAAGGCGACGTTCCTGCATCTCCTCAGCCATCGCGCCGGCCTGCAGGCGAACCTGCCGACGCCGCGCCTCTTCACCGCCTACCGCCGCTACAACGATCAGCCCCTCGAAGAGCGCCGTGCGTTTGCGCGCGAAGCGCTCGCGCTGCCGGCGGCCGGGCCCATGGAGGAGACCTTCCTCTATTCCAACAACGGCTTCGTGATCGCCGCCGCCATGCTCGAAGCCCGCACGGGCGCGCCATGGGAAGAATTGATCCGGACACGGCTGTTCGCCCCGCTCGGCATGGAGAGCGCCGGCTTCGGCCCGCCGGGAACGGCCGGCGCCTTCGACCAGCCCATGGGCCATACCGCGCTTGGAATCGCCCAACCGCCGGGTGGTCAGCATTCGGACAATGTCGCAGCGCTCGGCCCCGCCGGCCGCGTGCACGCTTCGCTCGATGACCTGCTGAAATTCGCCGCCGCCCATCGTGACCGCGCGGCCTTGTTGCGGGGCGAAAGCTGGGATCGCCTGCACGCGCCGCCGTTCGGCGGCCAATATGCGCTGGGCCTCCTGCGCCGCGGCGAAAGCCTCTGGCACAATGGCTCCAACACCCTCTGGTACGCCGAAATGATCATCGATCGCGCCCGCGGCGTCGTCGCCGCCGTCGCCGCCAATAGAGCCGGCAACCTGATCGAACCCGCCATCGGCGAATCCCTCGTCAGCGCCGTCGCGGCCGTCGCCTGACATCCCTCGGTGTACTCGCGATAGGGTCTCCGTCGCGGCCCCCGCGCGCCAAAACTAGGGCTTGTTGCGATCAGCCAGGATCACCTTCCCTCATTCCGGCCGCAGCGTTGCGGAGCAACGCGGAGAGCCGGAACCCAGAAGATCGTCGAGCCCGCGCGTTTGCCGCTGGGTTCCGGGTCTCACCCCGGATCAAGTCCGGGGTTCGCCCGGAATGAGGGAGGAGAGAATGAATCCGTTTGATCGCAACACGCTCTAACGCGTCGCGCCCGGCGTCCAGAGCACGTCGGCGCGCCCGTCGTCGTTCGCGGCGCGCGCGGCGACGAAGAGGAGATCGGAGAGGCGGTTGAGATATTTCAGCGCCGCCGGCGAGACGCGCTCGTTCGCATCCGCCATCAGCGCGGCGACTTCGCGCTCCGCCCGCCGCGCGATCGTGCGCGCCAGATGCAGATGCGCCGCCGCCGGCGTGCCCGCCGGCAGGATGAAGCTCGTCAGCGGCGCAAGCGCCGCGTTGATCGCGTCCACTTCCGCTTCCAGCCGGTCGACCTGGCTCTCCTGGATGCGCAGCGCCTCGAAGCCAAGCGGCTTGTCCCGCTCCGGCGTGGCGAGATCAGCGCCCAGATCGAAGAGATCGTTCTGCACCCGCGCCAAGATCTCATCGAGCGTCACGCGGTCCGCCAGATGGAGCCGCGCCACCCCGATCGCGGCGTTGGTCTCGTCGACCGCCCCATAGGCCGCCACCCGCGGCGAATGCTTGGCGACTTCCTCGCCGGTGGCGAGCCGCGTCGTGCCGCGGTCGCCCGCTTTGGTGACGATCTTGTTGAGCGTGACCATGCCCTAGCCGCCGCTCGCCTGCTTCGCCCACATCGCGACGACGAGGATGATGACCGCAATGAATTGCGTCACCACCCGCATCCGCATCGCCTTGTTCGACCAGGAGCGCCCGAAATCGCCGCCGCGGAAGAGGGCGTAGATGCCGAAGCACAGCGTGATGAACACGACCGCGAGCGCGAGCGGGATGAGCCAGGAGAAGACGTCCATGCGCGCGAGGATACGCCCTTCGCCGCGCTCCCGCCATAGTCGGCGCCTGCGTCATGCTAGACTGGGCGCATGACCGACTCGATTCTGCTGATCCTGCTCTTGATCGCCGCCATCGCGGCCGCGGCCTTCTTCGCCTATCGCGCCGCCGGCGCCAACGCCGCCGCCGCCCGCGATCGCGCCCGCCTCGAAGGGCTTGAGATCATCAAGGCCGAGCGCGACCGCGCCGTCGCCGAACTCGCCGCGCAACGAGCCGCCGCCGAAACGGTCGTGCGCGAACTGGCCGAGCTCAAAGGCGCCGCCGCCGCGAAGGAGGCGCACCACGCCAAGATGCTCGCCGAGCTGGAGAAGAATTTCGAGGCGCTGGCGACGAAGGCCTTGGGCGCCAATCGCGAGCAATTCCTCGCCCTCGCCAACGAAGTGTTCGAGAAGCACAAGGCCCAGGCCCAGGGCGGCGTCAAGGAAGTGCTGGCGCCCGTGCAGGAGGCGTTCACCAAACTCTCCGGCAGCGTCGAAGCGCTGGAGAAGGCGCGCCTGGCCGACAAATCCGCGCTCGGCGAACAGATGCGCCAGATGGTCGACACCGTCTCCGCCACCAACACCACCACCACCAAGCTCATCAACGCGCTGCGCGCTTCGCCCAAATCCCGCGGCCGCTGGGGCGAGCAGACCTTGCGCAACGTGCTCGAAATGAGCGGGCTCGCCGCGCGCGTCGACTTCACCGAACAGACCGCCGCGCAGGACGGCGAAGGCGCCCAGCTGCGCCCCGACGTGATCATCAATCTGCCGGGCGACCGCTGCCTCGTCGTCGATTCGAAGGTCGCGCTTTCGGGCTATCTCGACGCCATGGAGGCGACGGACGAAGCCGCGCGCGAACTGCACCTGAAGAAGCACGCGCAGGAATTGCGCAACCATGTGAAGGCGCTGGCGCAGAAGGAATATTGGAAGCTTTTCCCGACCGCCGATTTCGTCGTGCTGTTCGTGCCGGGCGAGAACTTCCTCGCCGCCGCCGCCGAATATGATCCCAACCTGTTCGAGGACGCGTTCTCCAAGAACATCGTCATCGTCACCCCCGCCACCATGGTCGCGCTCGCCAAGTCGATCGCCTATGGCTGGCGCCAGGAGGACGCCGCCAAGAACGCCCAGGAGATCGCCGAGCTCGGCCGCGAGCTCTTCCGCCGCCTCCTCACCATGAGCGAGCACATGGCCAAGGTGGGCGACTCCATCGGCAAGAGCGTGCAGAACTACAACGCGCTCATTTCCTCGATGGAGACGCGCGTCTATCCGCAGGCGCGCAAGTTCAAGGACCTCGGCGCCGCCGACGCCGGCGCCGAGCCGCCCGCGCTCGCCGCGATCGAGACCGCCCCGCGCCTGCCTGCGCCGCAAGCCGAACTCGAACTCGGCCCCCCGCCGGAGAAAAAGCGCAAAGGCGCCGCGTGAGTCTGGAGGAAGGGCGAGCGCAAACCCCTTCCTCCCCCTGAAAGGGCGAGGCCAGGAGGGGCTCGAACGCTCCGTGTACGGATCACCCCAGCGCCGCCTGCGCTTCGCGCCACAGCGTCCGCGTCAGATCGCCTGCTCCCATTGCGCGCCCGAGGGCGGCGGCCTGGCCCGACCAGAGCGGCGAGAAATCGGCGCTGCCGGCCTTTTCCGCCGCCGCGCGCAGCGGCGCGTTGGCGTGGGCCGCGAGCGGAAACGCCGGCGCCGCCGCATTCATCGGCCCGACTTCGCGCACCATGCGGTTGATGATCGAGCGCGCCGGGCGCCCGGTGAACACATTGGTCAGCGCCGTTGCGTCGTCGCGCGCGTCCGCCAGCGCGGCGCGGTGGAGCGGCGAGATCGTCGCTTCCGGCGTGAACAGATAGGCGGTCCCGATCTGCACGCCGGCCGCGCCCAGGACGAACGCCGCCGCGATCGCGCGGCCGTCGCCGATCCCGCCCGCCGCGATCACCGGAACCTTCACCGCGTCCACGACTTGCGGCAGGAGCGCGAACAGCCCCGGCTGGCTGGCGATGTCCTCGCTGAGGAAGACGCCGCGATGGCCGCCCGCTTCCGCGCCCTGCGCGATGATCGCGTCGACGCCGCGCGCCTCCAGATGCCGCGCCTCCGCGACCGTCGTGGCGCAGGCGATGATCTTGGCCCCGCTTGCGCGCACCCGCTGCAGCAACGGCGCCTCAGGCAGTCCGAAATGGAACGAGACCGCCGCGGGATTGGTCTGTTCGACGAGCTCGCACCAGGCGGCGTCGAACGGCGCCCGCGCCGGCCCGGCTGTAACCGGCGCGGCCGAGACGCCGTAGGCTTGGTAATAAGGGAGAAGTCGCTCGCGCCAGGCGGCTTCGCGTGCGAGGTCCGGCGCCGGAGGACGATGCACGAAGAAGTTGAGGTTGAGCGGCGCCTGCGTCCGCTGGCGGACGACGCCGATCTGCGCACGGGCGTCCTCGGGCGTCAGCATCGCGCACGGCAGCGCGCCAAGCCCGCCCGCTTCGCAGACCGCAGCCGCGAGATCGGGGCCCTGCGCGCCCGCCATCGGCGCCTGAAGGATCGGGAGTTCAATCCCGAACAGGTCGATCACGCGGCGATCGTCGCGCATGGATGAACCGCACTTCATCGTTGAGGCCGAGACACACACATTTAGGCCCGCTATCAGGGGACGACCAGGAGGGAACGATGAAACGGATCGCAGCGGCGCTGGCCGCACTCACGCTCGCCGGGTGTTCGTCGATGTCTGGCGGCGACGCCATGCCCGCGGAAGCGGCTGGCGCCGCAAGCTCCGCCCACATCGCCGCCGCGGTCGCCTCTGAGGCCCGCCCCGCCGAAGATCGCGCCCGCGACGCCGCGCGCAAGCCGGCCGAGATTCTCGCCTTCGCCGGCGTCGAACCCGGCGACAAGATCGCCGATCTCATTCCAGGCGGCGGCTATTTCACCCGCGTGCTCGCCGGCGCCGTCGGCGCGAACGGGCGCGTCTACGCCGTCATCCCGCCTGCGGGCGCGAGCGAAATGGATTGGGCCGGCATGATCGCGCCCGCCGCCGCCGCGCACGCGAACGTCACGGTTCATCCGCAGAACTACATGCAGATGACGTTCCCCGAGCCGCTCGACATGGTGTTCACCGCGCAGAACTACCATGACATGCACATCGCCCGGTACGGCATGAACGCGGGCCAGATCAACCAGGCCGCGTTCGATGCGCTGAAGCCCGGCGGCGTCTATCTCATCATCGACCACAGCGCCGTCGACGGCGCGGACATGAGCGTCCCCGAAGCGCTGCACCGCATCGACCAGGCCTTCGTGCGCGCCGAAGTCGAAGCCGCGGGCTTCGTCTACGAAGGCGCAAGCGAGGTTCTGCGCAATCCCGATGATCCGCGTACGGCCAATGTGTTCGATCCGGTGATCCGCGGCCGGACGGATCAGTTCGTCCTCCGCTTCCGCAAGCCGGGCTGAAACCATGAAACGCGCCCTGATCCTCGCCCTCGCGCTCGCCTGCGCCGCCTGCACGTCGCAGATGGCGCCCGCCGCCGCCCCGCCGACGGAGGCCGCAGCGCCAGCCGCGGGGCCCGACTACGGCGCCGCGGTCGCTGATGCCGCCCGCCCGCCCGCGGATGTGGAGCGCGACGCGCTGCGCCACCCCGCCGCGATTCTCGCGTTCGCGGGCGTTGCGCCCGGCCAGCACGTCGTCGATCTCGGCGCCGGCGGCGGTTACTACACACGGCTTTTCTCCGCCGTCGTCGGGCCGCAAGGCCGCGTCACCGCCGTCATCCGCCCCCCGCGCCCCGACGCGACGGAGCGCCCGCGCATCTACGCCGTCTCGGAAGACCCGCGCTACGCCAATGTCGTCGTCAACGCTGACGGCTACGTCCTCGCGCTCGACCAGCCCGCCGACGTGATCTTCGTTTCGCAGATTTATCACGACTTCTTCCTGCCGCAGCTGGCGATCGATCCCGCCGCCGCCGCCCGGGCGATGTTCGCGGCGCTGAAGCCGGGCGGAACCTTGATCATCATCGATCACAGCGCCGCCCCCGGCAGTCCGGTCGTCGAGACCGCGAGCACGCTCCATCGCATCGACGAAGCCGCCGTCGTGCGCGACATGCAGGCCGCCGGCTTCGTCCTGGAGGCGGACGCCCAGACGCTGCGGAACCCCGCCGACGATCGCAGCATCCGCGTGTTCGAAGGCGACATCCGCGGCCGCACCGATCAATTCGTCCTGCGCTTCCGCAAGCCGAATTGAAGCGGAGAGGGGAGGCGACACGCGGCGCGCCGCACGCTAAGCCGTGCGCCATGCCGCTTGCGCCTCTCAATCCCAACGCCTTCGCCAATTCCCCGCTTGATCGCGCCGCCCATCATCGCCGCGATCCTGACTGGATCGCTTCGGCTCTCGATCATCCCGACGCGCAGCTGTGCCTGTTCCAGAACGCGCTGCCGTTTGCGGATGAAGCGGGCGTGGTCTGGCTCGCCGCCCACGCGCGCGGGATCTTCCCGAACGTCAAGGCGCCGGTGATCTTTCTCGGATTGGACAAGCAGGGCGCGCCGCACTTCGCGCTCGAAGCGCCCGACCGGTTCGATCTCGCTGGCACGCCGCTCGAAGGCCTGGGCGAATTCGCCGACATGCGCGGCCTCGCCGCCCGCGCCCGCGCCGACGATATCGCCATTCTCGGCGCCGCCCGCGCGCTGTTCGAATGGCACCGCAAGAACGGCTTCTGCGCCAATTGCGCCGAACCCACGCGCGTCGAGGAAGCCGGCTGGCGCCGCAAATGCGACGCCTGCGCGAGCGAGCATTATCCGCGCGTCGATCCGGTCGTGATCATGCTGCCGGTGAAGGGCGATCGCTGCGCGCTCGGGCGCCAGGCGCGGTTTCCGCCGAGATTCCACTCCGCGCTCGCCGGCTTCATCGAGCCGGGAGAATCGATCGAGGAGGCGGTCGCGCGCGAAACCTTGGAAGAGGCGGGTCTGCGGGTCACGCACGTGCGCTACCACTCGACCCAGCCCTGGCCGTTCCCGCATTCGCTGATGATCGGCGCCATCGCCGAAGTCGAGAACGACGACATCCAGATCGATCCGTTCGAACTCGACTCCGCGCGCTGGTTCACCCGCGCGGAAGTGCGCGACATGCTCGCCGGGCGCCATCCCGACGCCTTCTGCCCGCCCCCCTTCGCCATCGCCCACCAGCTGATCAAGACCTGGGCGGAAGGTTGATCGTCTTGGCGCGCCTTACCACCGCAGCAATCGTGATCCCACGAGCGCGCCCAGCGCCGCGCTGACGCCGATGCCGGCGGTGTACCAGAGCGTGACGAACGCCGGCGAATCGATCGGGCAATAGAGCGAATAGGCGATCGCGCCGAGGCTGCCGGCGGCGGCGCCGACGGCCGCGCCCGCCGCTGCGAGCCGCGTCGGCGCCAAGCCCCGCACCACCCAGAACAGTCCCGCCGCAGCCGGGATCGCGAGGATCGGGATGAACACGAGACACCACGGAAAGCCCCCGCCCGTCATCGCCCGCATCCGCGCTTCGGGCGCTTCGCCCATCATCGCTGTGACGAACGCGGCCGCCGTGACCGCCAGCACGCCGGCGATGACGATGAGCGCGCTGCGGATCGGGCGCCCCGGTTGCGAAAGCCGCGCCAAGAGCGGCAGAGAGGCCGCCGCCAGCAGCGCCGAGAAGCCGGATTTCATCATCACCGGCATCATCGCGTCGCGCCCGCGCATCACGCCGAGGCCCCACACGACGCACACCGCTGCGATCAGCCCCAGCCCCAGCGCCGCGATCAGGGCCAGGCGCGTTCGCTTGCGGCTGCGCGCGCCCTCCGCATCCTGCGCCAGCGCAGCGATGAGATCGTCGGTCTTCATGCGCGCTCCTCCTCGCGGAAGAGTTGGGCTAGCCGCTTGAGCCCGCGATGGGCCGAGACCTTGAGATCGGATTCGCTCCAGCCGGTGATCGCGGCCGCCTCGCGCACGGATTTCTGCTCGATCTTGATCAGCTGGATCGCGCGGCGCTGCTTTTCCGGCAGCCGCTCCAGCAATTGCGCCACGTCGCGCCTGGCCTCGGCGGCGTCCTGCGCCGGCGCGCTGAACAGCGCCGCGTCCGCATCCTCGATCGGCACGGCGACGCCGCGCCGCTTCCTGCGCCGGACGAAATCGATCAGCCGGTAGCGCGCGATGGCGTAGAGCCAGGCGCTCAGCGGATAGCGGGGATCGAACGTGTCGCGCTTGGTGTGCACGGCGATCAGCGTCTCCTGGACCAGGTCCTCGGCGTCCTCCGCCGCGCCGCGCAGCCGGTTGCGGAAATAGGCGCGCAAGGCGGCGGCCGCCGCCGAGAGGAACGCGCGATGCGCGGCCGCGTCGCCGGCGAGGCCCTTGAGGAAGAGCGCCTGCAATTGGGATTCGTCGCTGGCCGCCAATCGCCGCGCTCCTGGCCGCGTCTCTACGCCGGCGCCGGCGGCGAGGTTACACCGGTTCGCCGCCCAGGCGGAACGGCGCCGCCGGATAGACGCCGAGAATCCGGAATTCGGTGGAGAAGAAGCCGAGCTCTTCGAGCGCGTTGGCGACGGCCCGATCTTCGGGATGGCCCTCGACTTCGGCGTAGAATTGCGTCGCCGTGAACGAGCCGTCGAGCTGGTAGCTTTCGAGCTTGGTCATGTTCACGCCATTGGTGGCGAACCCGCCCATCGCCTTGTAGAGCGCCGCCGGCACGTTCCGCACACGGAAGATGAAGCTCGTCACCGCCGGAACGCTCGCCGGCGGGCGCTCCTCCTCGCGCGCGAGGATGATGAAGCGGGTGGTGTTGTTGTGCTCGTCCTCCACGTCCTCGGCGAGGATGTCGAGGCCGTAGATCTCCGCCGCCATCCGCGGCGCGAACGCGCCCCGCGCCGGATCCCCGATCTCGGCGATCTCGCGCGCCGCGCCCGCCGTGTCGCCGGTCACGATCGCTTTGAGCTTCAGCCGCCGCGTGATCGCCCGGCACTGCCCCAGCGCATGGATATGGCTCTGCACGCTTCTGAGGCCTTCGATCGTCGCGCCCTTGAGGCCCATGAGCTGGAAATGGATCGGCAGGAAGTGCTCGCCCACGATCGCGAGCCCCGAATGCGGCAAGAGGTGATGGATGTCGGCCACGCGCCCCGCGATCGAGTTTTCGATCGGGATCATCGCCAGCGCCGCGCGCCCCTCGCTCACCGCCGCGAACGCGTCCTCGAACGTGGGGCAGGGCAGGGGCTCGTGATCGGGCCGCGCCTCCGCGCACGCGATATGCGAATTGGCCCCCGGCTCGCCCTGATAGGAAATGCGCGGCTTCATGCGTCCTCGTCCACAAGTCCAGTCGCCAGCCCGTCGAGGCTCACGACGTTCTGCTCCGCGCGATAGGCGGCCACGCCGTCTTCGCCGCGCGATTGCGCCCAGCGGATCAGCGTCTCGCGTTCGCCTTCATAGGCGTATTTCGGCACGCCATAGCCGCACGACGTCTGCGCCATGTCGATATCGAGCACGACGATTTGGCGCGCCCCGGCCGTCTCTTCATTGTTGAAGTGGCGCGCAAGCAGCGCGGCGTAGTCGGCGCTTCCGCGCGGCAGCGAGCGCCCGCGCCCATAGAGCCGCAGGATCAGCGCCTGGCCCTCGAACGCGCAGAACATGATCGTGAGCCGCCCGTCGGCCCTGAGATGCGCCGCCGTCTCCGCGCCGCTGCCGGTGAGGTCGAGATAGCAGACGCGCTTTGCGTCGATCACCCGGAAGCCGCCGAGCCCCTTGGGCGAGAGATTGATCTTCGAGGCGTCCGTCGCGCTGGCGACGAAGAACATGTGCTGGCGGGCGATGAAGGCGATATGCTCTTCGGTGAGCGCCTCGTACTGCTGCGCCATCACGTCACTCCCAACGCCGCGCGCGCGGCTTCCAGATCGGCCGGACTATCGACGCCTTTGGGGAACGCCTCCGTCAAGCCGACCTCGATCCGCATCCCCATTTCGAGCGCGCGCAATTGTTCGAGGCTCTCGCGCTTCTCCAGCGGCGAGGGCGGCGCCTGCACGAAGCGATCGAGCGCCGCGCGGCGATACACGTAGAGCCCGACATGGCGATAGATCGGCCCTGGCCCATGCGGCGCCGGCGCGCGGGTGAAATAGAGCGCCCGGCCGCTTTTTCCGCGCAGCGCGATGATCGCTTTGACCACGTTGGGATTGCGTCGGTCTTCCTCGGCCTCGCTCGCCGCCGCGAGCGTGGCGATATCGGCCTGCGGCGTTTCCCCCAGCAGCGCCGTCGCCTGCGCCAGCGCTGCGGGATCGAAGGTCGGCATGTCGCCCTGGAGGTTCACGATCACGTCGTGGCGGCGGTCGGGATCGACGATCCCCGCCGCGGCGTGCACGCGGTCGGTCCCCGAGGGGAGGGCGGGGTCGGTCATCACCGCGCGCGCCCCCGCCGCCTCCGCCGCGGCGGCCACCTCCGCTTCGCAGACCGCCGCGATCACGGGCCCGACGCCCGCCTTCAGCCCGATCTCCGCCATCCACGCGATCATCGGCCGTCCGCCGATTTCGGCGAGCGGCTTGCCGGGCAGGCGGGTCGACGCCATGCGGGCGGGGATCACGACGAGCGTCATGGGGCCTTTCCTTATGCCGCGGCGCGGGAAACGCGCTTGGGGCGAACGGCCGCGCTTGGCCGCCCCTGCGGCTGGCGTATAAAGCCGCGCGAGAGCGGGCGAGTCGACCGTCGACGCGCTGGGGAGCCAAGATGAGCAATTTCAACGCGATCGCCGGCGCGGTGCTGGCTTCGGTCCTGGGCGTCATGACCGTAAGCACGATCGCCGATTCCGTGTTCGCAACCGCCCACACTGAAAAGCACGGCTATCTGCCGAAAGTGGCCGCCACCGGCGGCGGCGGGGCGGCGGTGGAGGAGCGCGCGCCGGATTTCGGCCGCCTGTTCGCGGATCCGGCGGCCTTGGAGGCGCTGATCGCCCGCGGCCAGCGCGCCACCGGCGTCTGCGTCGCATGCCACACCTTCGACGCGGGCGGCCCCAACCGGATCGGCCCCAATCTCCACGACGTCTTCGGCGCCGACATCGCCTCCCACAGCGGCTTCGCCTATTCGGACGCCCTGACCGGGATGGAAGGCGTCTGGACCTACGACACGCTCGACCGGTTCCTTTCCTCGCCCATGCAGACCGTGCGCGGCACCAAGATGCAGTTCGCCGGCGTGCGCAACACGGACGACCGGGTGGCGATCATCGCCTATCTCCGCTCGCTCTCGCCCAATCCCCCGCCGCTGCCCGCGCCCTTGCCGGAAGAAGCCCCGGCCGAAGCGGGCGCCGCCGCGGAAGGCGCGCCGGCGGAGGCCGCGCCCGCTGCGGAAGCGACCCCGGGCTGAGGCCGGGGCCGCCCCAAGCCCTCAGCGCGCCAGTTCGTACTCGCCGGCGGTTTCGTACTGGGCGAAGTCGCGCCCGGTCAGCTCCGCCGCGCGCCGGGTGATCATGTCGCCCAGGCCGGCGAGATAGGCCGCGCCCTTTTCCGTCTTCTCCACCAGCACGTTGCGCCCGTCCTTCGGGTCGCGCCGGCGCACCACGAGGTCGTAGCGCGAGAGCGTGTCGAGCGCGCGCGTGATCGCCGGCTTGCCCACGCTCAGCGCCGCGGCGAGCCCGCGCACCGTGTGCGGCGGCGGCCCCAGATGCACCGTCATCAGCACGGCGAGCTGGCGCGCGGTGAGATCGGGATCATCGCCCTTCACGCTCATCACGGTGACGTTGCGCCAGAGATCCAAGGCGCGGCTGCGGTCGAGTTCAAAGCCCATAAGTCTCAAGCCCCTTACGTGCCGGGCCCGGAATCGAGCCCGAGAATCGGTCCAACCGACACGCTTATTTAGTGGCCGAACCAATCCGAGAACGCAATATCTAGTAGCGATCATCTGTGGAAGACACCATTGGCAAATATTGCCAATGGTGCTAGACCGCCGCGATGGCGACCCGCAACATCTCCCTGACGGACGAGCTCGACCGCTTCATCGAGGATCAGGTCCAGTCCGGCCTCTATCAGAACGCCAGCGAAGTTGTGCGCGACGCGCTGCGCGTTCTGGCGGCGCAGAGGGCGGAGCAGGCGGCGCGTCTGGCGCGCTTGCGCGCGGGAGAGGAATAGGATCGCGCCCTTGGGCGGCCGGGCGAGGGGGCGCGTCCCCGCGGCTTGCGCCGACGCAACAGGCGGATGCGCGCCCCCGAATTCGACCCGCCTTTCCCGGCCACATAATGGCCGGCGATGTCGCATCCGTCCCTCTCCGAACTCTGGTCCGCCGCCGTGGAGCGCCTCGCCCGGCTGCAGATCGTGTTCGGGACGCCATTCGCTTTTCTCATGACGCGCAGCGAGCTCTTCCGCGCCGAACGCCGCCGGCTGCTGCGCCATCTCGCGCCGCTCGAGCGTCTCGTCCGCGCGCTGCTGCTGGCGCTGGCGCTGTCCGAACCCGCGCCGCCGCCCGCGCGCAGGAACGCGCCGCGCCGCCC
>JACAEE010000087.1 GCA_013389015.1 Hydrogenophilaceae bacterium
AGATCGCGCAGTCCGTCGATCACCGCGCCGCCCGCCAGCGTCTGGGCCGAGGCGCCGATGAAATCGTCGTGCATGGGCTCGGCCGGCCCGCCCAGGCACTGCGCGAGAAAGCTCTCGGCCGCCGCGTAGAAGGAAAGCCGGTTCTGCGGCCGGCGCAGCGCATGCCCCTCGTCAGGGTAGAGCAAATAGACGAAGTCCGCATTGCGCCCGGACAGGCGCCGCATCAGCCGGTCCGATTCGGCGCGCGGCACCCGCTGGTCGTGCGCGCCGTGGGCGATCAGCAGCGGTCGCGCGATCGCGCGGTTGATCGGCGAGCGCTGCCGCAGCAGCACCGCATCGCGCCCAGGATCGCCGATGCGCGCGTAGAGTTCCGCCCGATAGGCCTCCCAATGCGAAGGAATCGCCGTCAGAACCTCGGCGAGATCGGCGGGCGCTGCGAGGCTCACGCCGCAGGCGTAAGTCTCCGGCGTGAAGGCGAGACCCGCCAGCGTGGCGTAACCGCCAAACCACTGGCCCATGATCGCCACGCCGTTCGCGCGCGCAACGCCCTGCGCTACAGCCCAGCTGACCGCGTCGCTCAAATCCTCTTGCATCTTGCCGCCGAGTTCGCGCGTGCCGGCCTTCAAGAAGCCGATGCCGAACCCCGGCGATCCGCGGACATTGACGCTGAGCGCCGCGTAGCCGCGGCTCGCCAGCCATTGGTGCACCGGATTGAAGCCGTAGGAGTCGCGCGTCCACGGATTCTCGTGCGCGACCACGACCATCGGCAGCGGATTGTCCGGACGTCCGTCGTCGTTGCTGTCGGATCCCGGCGGCAGCGTCAGATAGGAGACGAGCGTCAACCCGTCGCGCGCTGGTATTTCCAGCGGGATCATCCGCGCCAGCCGGCGTCCCGCCAGCGCTGGACGGTTGACGAACAGGCGCCGCAACGCCGCGTCCCGCGGCGCGCTGCGATCATAAAGCCACGTGACGCCGGGATTGCGCGGGGCCTCCTCCAGCACAATCCAGTAACGATCGTCGCTCGAACGGTTGAGCACGCGCGGATCGCCCGCGAGTTCTTCATCAAGAAGCGCAAGATCGGCGCGCGCCTCTTCGGTGAGCCCGCGCCATTCGCGCCGCAAATACTCGAACGAATAGGCTTCAGCCTGGCCGGTTTCGGGATCGAGCCAGACGCCGGTGACGTCGGCGTTGGCGCTCTGCCCGAGCGTGGCGCGTTCGCCGGTCTCGATGTTGACGCGCACGAGCGCCGCAGTGTTGCGGTTCACCGAGTCGAACATGAGGAAGAAGGTCGGATCCTGTTCGAAGCCGATGACGTCCGTGTTGGCGCCGAAATCGAGCGGCACCTCGTAGAAGCGGCTCCATGCGCCTTCGGCGCTGCGCGTCCACAATTCGGCGGCGCCGTTCTCCAGCGCCCGCCGCGCCAGCCGCACGCGATTGTCACGGTCGGCGATGTAGCGCGTGAACCGCCGGGTGTTGCGCTCGACGAGCGTGCGCTCCCCGGTGAGGATGTCGATGCGATAGAGATCCGCCCAGGCCGGGTCGCGGTCGTTGACCATCACGAGCGCCACGTTCGGCTCCGATCGGCTTGAGCCGACGATCGTTGCGCGCGCGCCCTCAGGCGTCAGCGCGCGCACTTCGCGCGTCGCGACGTCCACGGCGTGAAGCCGCCAGTTCTCGTCGCCGTCCTGATCCTGGAAGAAGAGTATCTGTTGGCCGCTCTCGGACCAGCGGAACCTGCGCACCCCTGGCTCGCCCAGCGTGGTCAGCGGCGTCGCGGCCTCCGGGTCTGTGATCGGGGCGAGCCAGAGGTTGGCGCGTCCCTCATAGGGGGCGATGAAGGCGATCTGGCCGCCGTCGGGGCTGATGGCGGCGTGGGCGCGGGCCGGATCTCCGAACAGGGCCGCCCGCGCGATCAGCTCGCGGCCGCCGGTCGCGTCCGCGCTTCCCTGCTCCTGACAAGCGCCAAGAAGCGCGCTTCCCAGGAGCGCGCCGATCAGCCCGGCCAGTCGCAGACCACCCATCACGTTAACCAACGTTAACCAACATGAACCTTACTAAACCTTCAGGCGCCCGCCAATGCACGGCCAAATCAAATTCCGGTTGACCATTCGCAAGCGCGTTTGGCGCCGAGATTCGACGCACCCGCCGTTGCAGGCGGACCGCGCGCAACTTTCCCGCGAGCCCTGTTCGACCCGCGATTCGTGGACATTCTTTGACTCGCCGCGCGACGCTCCCTATGACGCCGCCGTTTGCCCGCAAGGTCGGGCGCAAGCGGCGCAACCGCAAGCGGGCGCCAAGGAGCAATGAACGTGGCGCGCGCGGCCGATGCAAAAAAGCCCACCGGCGCGCTGGTCCTGGCCGACGGCGCGGTGTTTCTGGGCCAGGGCCTCGGCGCCGAAGGCGCGGCCGTCGGGGAGGTGTGCTTCAACACCGCCATGACCGGCTATCAGGAAATCCTCACCGATCCCTCCTACGCCGCCCAGATCATCGCCTTCACATTTCCCCACATCGGCAATGTCGGCGCGAATGCTGTGGATATCGAAGCGAGTTCGCCGGCCGCGGCCGCAGCCGCCCGCGGCGCGATCTTCCGCACGGCGCCGACCGCCCCGTCCAACTGGCGCGCCGAGGAGAGCCTCCATGCCTGGCTGAAGAAGCGCGGCGTCGTCGCGCTCGCGGGGATCGACACCCGCGCGCTCACCCGCCGGATTCGCGAGCGCGGCATGCCCAACGGCGTGATCGCGCACGATCCAAACGGAAATTTCGATCTCGACCGCCTGCGCGCGGACGCCGCCGCCTGGGGCGGCCTGGAAGGGCTCGACCTCGCCAAGGACGTCACCACGCGCCAGACCTATCGGGTGGCGGAGACCCGTTGGCGCTGGCCCGCGGGCGTCGGCGCCCCGCAAGACCCGCGCTTCACCGTCGTCGTCTTCGACTATGGCGTGAAGCGCAACATTCTGCGCGCGCTCGGCGATGTCGGCGCGCGCTGCATCGTGCTGCCCGCCGACGCGACGGCGGAAGACGCGCTCGCGCACGAGCCGGACGGCGTGCTGTTGTCCAACGGTCCGGGCGATCCGGCCGCGACCGGCGAATACGCCGCCCCGCAGATCCGCAAACTCGTCGACGCAGGCGTGCCGGTGATGGGCGTGTGCCTCGGCCACCAGATGCTCGGCTTGGCCCTCGGCGCCAGGACCAAGAAGATGAGCCAGGGCCATCACGGGGCCAACCACCCGGTGAAGGACCTCGCCACCGGCAAGGTCGAGATCGTGTCGATGAACCATGGCTTCGCCGTCGACGCCGCCACGCTGCCGAAGGGCGTGAAGGAGACCCACGTCTCGCTGTTCGACGGCTCCAATTGCGGCATCGAAGTCGAGGGCAAGCCCGTCTTCTCGGTGCAATACCACCCCGAAGCTTCGCCCGGCCCGCAGGACAGCCACTATCTGTTCGAACGCTTCGCCGCGGCGATGGACAAGCGCAAGGCAGGATGACGAAGCCGCTTGTCCTTGCGCTATTGCCCGGTCTTGAGGGACTGCTCGCCGCGTACGAACTCGTCTATCCGCCTACGGACGAAACCCGCGCAGCGTTCCTGCGCGACACGGCGCATCGAATCGAGGCGGCGGTCGGGATCGGCTCCAATCCGATGCCGGACGATCTCCTGGCCGCGCTCACCGGCCTGAAGCTGATCGCCGTCTTCGGCGCCGGCTATGACGGCTACGATCCGGCGGCGCTGAAGGCGCGCGGCGTGGCGCTGACCAACTGCCCCAACATCAATAACGAGGACGTCGCCGACGTCGCGATGGGGCTCCTCATCTCGGTCGCGCGAGACATCGCCAAGGGCGATGCGCTGGTGCGCGCCGGCGATTGGCGCAAGGGCCTCGTCTGGCCGCGATCGCTCAAGGGCAGGAAGCTCGGAATCGTCGGCATGGGCGCGATCGGCGCCGCGATCGCCGCGCGTGCGGCGCCCTTCGGACTCGACATCCGCTGGTTCGGCCCGCGCGCCAAAGGGGATGTTCCGTACCCGTACGAACCCGATCTCGCCGCCCTCGCCGCCTGGGCCGACATCCTCGCGGTCGCCTGCCGCGCCGACGCGAGCACGGAGAAACTGATCGACGCGCGGATCATCGACGCGCTGGGCCCCGAGGGAATCCTCGTCAATGTCTCGCGCGGATCGGTGGTGGATGAGGACGCGCTGATCGCCGCGCTCAAGGCGCGCACGCTCTATGGCGCGGGCCTTGACGTGTTCGCCGAGGAGCCTACGCCCGCCGCCCGCTGGGCCGGGGTCCCGAACGTGACGCTGACGCCCCACCTCGCCGGCGGCACCCGCGATTCCATCATCGCGTCAGGCCGCCTCGTCGCAGAGAATCTCCGCCGCCATTTCGCCGGCGAGCCCCTCGCGACGCCGGTTGCGGCTTAGGGCTTGTTGCGATCAACCAGGATCACCTTCCCTCATTCCGGCCGCAGCGTTG
>JACAEE010000109.1 GCA_013389015.1 Hydrogenophilaceae bacterium
CCCCCCCCCCCCCCCCCTGCACGCGAAGGCGCCGCCGCCGCACGTCCACGGCATGCGCCAGATTTCGATCGCCCCCCACCCCCTGCCCCCTCCCCCGTTGGGGGAGGGGAGCGGTCCTGGCGCTTCTCCTCGCCGCCTGCGGCCCTGCGAACGGCCAGCACGGCTCTGACGTTGCGCCCTCCGATGTTCCGATCACGGAGCAATGGCGCGAGGCCGTGATCACGACGCGGCCCGTCGATCTCGATCCGCGCCGCCCGGGCCAACGCCGCGTCGGCAGGCTCATCTTTCGCGGCGGCGTCTCGATGACGGCTGATGTGCCTGAGCTTGGCGGCCTCTCCGGCCTTTATGTCGGCGTCGACGGCCGTTTCCTCGCCGTCTCCGATCACGCCAGCTGGATCGAGGCGCGCCTTGTCAGCGATCCGCGGACCGCGGCGCCCTTGCGGTTCGAGAACGCGCGCGTGGCCGGTCTGCGTGACGAGAACGCCGAGCGCTTTTACGAGACCGGCCTCGGCGACGCTGAGGCGCTGGCGCGCCTGCCGGACGGGCGCTTCGCCGTCTCCTATGAGCGCACCCAGCTCATCCGCTACCATGCTCTCGACGCCGACGGCCCGTTCGGACGCTCCGTACACGGACCAGCCCTCGCCGAAGCCGACGATCTGGAGCCGAACGCCGGCCTCGAAGCGCTCGCTTATGCCGGCGATGGCCGCCTGTTCGTGGGCGCAGAGCGGGGCGAGGGCGGGGCCATGATGTGGCTCGCGCCGGTGAACGCCGACGCGGCGGCGGCCCATGTCGCACGTTTGCGGGCGCCGGTAGGCTACGGGCTCACCGGCGCCGATCGCTTGCCCAGCGGGGACTTTGTACTTCTCCAGCGCTTCTATGCGCCCGTCGTCGGCGTGCGCATCCGCATCCTGCGTCTCGACGGCGAAGCGCTCGCGCGCGGCGAAGTCGAAGCTGAACTCCTCGCCACGCTCGCCCCGCCGCTCAACCTCGACAATTTCGAAAGCGTGTCCGCGATCCCGACGGTCGATGGCGGAGCGCGTCTCTATCTCATTTCGGACGACAATTTCTCCCGCACCCAGCGCACGCTGCTCTACGTGTTCGATCTGCCGCCCGAGGAGTGATCCGCCGCCAGCGCCTGACGCGCCAGCGCGATCTCTGCGAGCGCGGCAAGCAGCAAGAGCGCCGCCACCATCGCCGTCCAGAGATAGCCGTTGGTGAGCCCGTAATACGCGGCGCCGGCAGCGATCAGGATGCCGGATGCGCCCGCGACCATCCGCGCCCGCGCCGGATGCATGAAATAGGCGAGCCCCGCCGCCAGGATCCGCCCGCCGTCGAGCGGGAAGCCGGGCAGCAGGTTGAAAGCCCCCAACACCAGGTTGATCGCTAGGAACGCGCCAAGGAAGGAGGAGAGGATCCGCGCCTCGAACCAGTCCGCCGGAATCGCCAGCGGCGGCAGGAACGGCAGCGGCTGCGCCATGAGCCGCGGCGTTTCCGGCGGCGCAAGGCCGCCCAGCGCATTGAGCCCGTAATAGAGCGCCGCGAACGCCGCCAGATTGGCGAACGGTCCTGCCGCGGAGACCGCGATATTGTGCCAGCGCGTCTCCGGCGGCCGCTCGAACTCCACATGTCCGCCGAGGAACGTGAGCACGATCCGCTTGCTGGGCAGCTTGAACGCCATGGCCGTCCAGGCGTGGCCGAACTCGTGGAGCAGGATGGATGCGAGGATCGCCGCCACGAACGTCAGCGCGCTGATCAGCGATCCGCCGTCATCCAGACTGGATAGGATCACATAGGCCGCGAGGATCAGGACCGACCAGTCCATGATCACCGGCGCGCCGGCGAACGTCCCAATCCGCCAGCCGCCCGAATTCATGCTTGCCGTCCTGGCTTAGCTCGCCTGTGTGAGCTTCTTCTTGAGCGCCCGGCGGATCCGCGCCGCCTTCGGCGACAGCTCGCCCTCGCTCGCCTTCAGGAGGAACCCGTCGAGCCCGCCGCGATGGTCCACCGTGCGCAGCGCCGCCGCAGAGATCCGCAGCTTGTAGCTCTGTCCCAGCGCCTCGCTGGCCAGCGTCACGTTCACCAGGTTCGGCTCGAACGTACGCTTGGTCTTGATGTTGGAGTGGCTGACCAGGTGGCCGATCTGGCGGCGCGTGCCGGTCAATTCGCACTGGCGTGACATGGGAAAGCTCTATCGGGCGGGGGGCGAAACGAAGCGCGGATGCCTACGCGAAGGGGCCCCGCCGGTCAAGGCGGGGCCGATCCGCGGGCCCCTGCGCTGGGGCGGCCCCGGCCGCCTTTCAGTCCCGGCCGATCGCGATCCGCCGCCCCCGCCGCTGGCCGGGCTCTGTCTTCGGCAGGGTGATGGTGAGCACGCCGTTCTTGAACTTGGCCTTGGCGCGTTCTTCATCGACGTCCGCCGGCAGCGCGATGCGCCGCTCGAAGCGGCCGAAGAAGCGCTCGCTGTAGCGCCGGTCCTTGTCTTCGATCTCGGCGCGCTTCTCGCCGCGCAGCGACACCACGCCGTCCTGCACTTCGACGTCGATGTCCTTTTCTTCGAGCCCGGGCAGGTCCGCGCTCACACGGAATTCCGTGTCGGTTTCCGAGACGTCCACGTTCGGCCACTCGAACCGTCCCGCGAGCTCGCTGCCCCAGCCGAAGGAGCGAAACGCATCGTCGAACAGGCGGTTCATCTCACGATGCAGCGACAGGATGGGGCTGGCGTCCTCGCGCGTGGACGAGCGCGAGCGCCCCCAGGGAATGAGGTCTCTCATGCTGGTCTCCTTGTTGATCGCGTCGTGGCGAGGCGATGCGCCTGCTTGAGCGAACGCGGTGCGCTCAGCAGCCGCCGCTTCGCCAGGACACGGCAAGAATTAGGCGCGCGCCGCCGGCGTTCAAGCGCCTCACCGCCCGAGATCTTCGACGCCGACGGTGACCCGCACGGTCTGCTGGCCGCGCTGCAAGACCAGCGGAATGCGCCCGCCGACGCCGACGCGCTCGATCTCGCGCGCGAGGTCGGCGAAGCGCCGCACCGGCCGGCCATTGGCCTCGATGATCACATCGCCGAGCTGGCCGATGGGGGGATTGGTGCCGCGCAGCCCGGCGCGGGCGGCCGGCGCGCCCGGCGCCGTCTGCCAGATCAGCACGCCTTCGACGCCGAGCCGCGCTGCGTCCGCTTCCGTCGCCACGACGACGCCGATGCCGGGCGTCGCCGCGCGGCCGTCGCGAATGAGCTGCGGCGCCACCCGCGCCACCGTGTCGATCGGGATCGCGAAGCCGACACCGGCATTGGCGCCGGAGGGCGAGAAGATCGCCGTGTTCACGCCGATGACGCGGCCGGCGGAATCGAGCAGCGGCCCGCCTGAATTGCCTGGATTGATCGCGGCGTCGGTCTGGATCACTTCGCTGATCTCGCGTCCGCCCGGCGCGGGCAGCCGGCGCTGCAGCGCGCTGACGATTCCGGCCGTCAGCGTGTTGTCGAGCCCGAACGGATTGCCGATCGCGAACACCGCCTGGCCGACCCGCAGATCGCCGGAGGAGCCGAGCGCCAGCGGCGGCGCGTTCGGCGGCCGCGCCAGCCGCACGACGGCGAGATCGTATTGCGGCGCGCGCCCCACCACCCGCCCGCGGATCATCTCGCCGCGGGGCATCCGCACCGCGATCTCCGGCGCGTTGACGACATGATTATTGGTGACGACGTGGCCCTGATTGTCCCAGATGAAGCCGCTGCCCGCCTCGATCGGCGCATAGTCAGCGCCGAACGGCGCGAGCCCGACGACCTGCACCACCGACGGCGCCGCCGCTTCAAACAGCGCGATTGTCGCGCGCTCGCTCTCGGCGAGGGCGCCGCGCGCGGTCACGGTGCGCGCCGTAACCTGGGCGGCGGGCTGCGCCAGCGAGGTGAGTTGCGCGGTGACGAGCCCCGCGCCGAACGCCGCCGCGATCGCCGCGCCGATGGCGATTCCAAAGCGTCGCGTCCGTCCAGTTCCGGTGTGCATGCCATCCTCCGTCTCGCGTCCAGATACGGGCTCGCCGCACGTGTTCAACCGCCGCCCGCAAGGCGCCCGCGAAGGGGGTTGAACCGGCGATCGGCGCGCCTATCTGGTGCGCCGGCGTTAGCAGTCGCGGAGGACGGGTGCTAAGTCAGGCCGCGGCTGCGTCGCCCGTTTCACGCATGGAAGGGCAGAGCGCAGATGCTTCAGTTCGGCAAGCCGGCCGCGCGGCGGCGCATCCATATCCCCCTTGTCTCAAGGACCGCAGGCAAAGCCCCGCCGCCCGCGACGCGGCCGGCGCGCCGCCTCTTCGCTCTGCCGCTATGGAAGAAGAGGAGAAGGACGATGCAGGTGAGGCCGCTCGGCGATCGGGTTGTGGTGCGCCGCATGGAGCAGGAAGAGCGCACGCCCGGCGGGATCATCGTGCCCGATACGGCCAAGCAGAAGCCGCGCCACGGCGAAGTGATCGCGACCGGGCCGGGCGCGCGCGGCAAGAACGGGGCGCTGGCGCCGCTCGATGTGAAGCCAGGCGATCGCGTCGTCTTCGCCGATTGGTCGGGCACGGAAGTGCGCGTCGACGGCGAAGATCTGGTGATCCTGCGCGAGGCCGACATCCTCGGCGTCGTCCCGCCGATGTTGCGCGTCGCCTGATCGGGTTCGCCGCAAGGGAGTCTGCTTCGATGGAGAGTGGAGTCGATCCCGTCTTCTTGACCCCACGCTTCCTGCCGCGCGCATGGGGTCGCGCCCACTTGGGCGGCTGGTGCGCGCAGGCGGCGCGTCCGGCCGCGGCCATCGGCGAAGTCTGGTCAGCCCACCCCAACAATGTCGACATCGATGGCGCGCATTTCGGTGAAACGCTGAAGCAGCGTCCACGCGAGATGTTGGGCGATCTTGGCCGCGCGCCGCCGACGCTGCGCCTCGTCTTCGCCGGCGAGGGGGCCGATGCGCTGTCGGGCGCGGGCCGTGTGGGCCTGTGGCGTGTGCTTGAGAGCAAGCTCGGCGCGCGCGTCGAGGCGAGCGACGGGCATGGATTGCGTCGCCCCGCCTGTCGCGCGGGCGATCTCTTTCGCGCGTCGGCGCACACGCGGCTGCGCTTCGACGCCGGCGTGTCCGCGCTCGAGGTCGCCGCCGCCTTCGCGCCGGCGAACCGCGTCGAAACCACCGCGCCGATCACGCGTGTCGACCCCGCCGATGAGACCCGCCCCCGCGTCGTCTGGTTCCGCGATCCCGCGCTCAGCGTGGAGGTCTGGCGCCTGCCGCCGGTGAGTCGGCTCGAGCCTGACGGCGAAACCTGCCACCTGCTCATGGCGCTGACCCCGGGCGCGTCGCTCGACGGCGCCCCGCTCGATCCCGGCCAGGCCGTGTTCGTGCCCGCGTACGGACGGACGCTGACGCTGACGGGCGCCGGCGCGAAAGTGCTCGTCGCCTATCCCGATCTTGTGCCCACGATGATCTGGACCACGACGCCGCCGCCCGATCCCGCCGCGGACGCGCTCAGCCGCGAGCTCGCCATGACGCGCGATGCGCGCATCGACGCGGTGGCCAAGCTGAGAGGCCGTGCGGCGTGAGCGCTGTCTGACCGACGCGTCTCACGCCCGCCAGGCTTCACCCGTCGATGTCAAGACCGAGCGCAAGGCGCCCCGTGTAGCGCAGCTGCGGCTTCTCCTGCAGCGGATGGAACCGCGCGCCCTGCACGTCGCGAAACGCGCGCTCAAGCCCCAGCGCCCGGTAGAACGCGGCGCCGCCGGCGACTTCCATGGCGCGCTCCACCGTCAGGATCGCCGCGCGCCCTGCGAGCGTGCGCGCGATCATCGCGCGGCTGGTGGTTTCGGGGCCAGGCTCGGCCGTCTCCGCCAGCCGCACCTGCTCGTCATGCGCGAGCACGGCCTGCGCGAACGCGTTCTCCATTTCGCCGACAAGCATCGCCAGCTGTTCGTCTTCCGGCTTCTTGCGCGCGACAGCGAGCGCCTTGGCGCGCGCGCCTTCCGCGACGCCGACATAAGCCGCATAGATGATCGGGAACGCGATCAGGCTGATGGTGTGGAATAGCCGATGCCACTCGCCCTTCGGCCGGCGCCCCGAGATCGCAGCGTCCGCGACGAACACGTCCGCGAACACGATGTCGTTGGAGCCCGTCCCGCGCATCCCCATCGCTTTCCAGGTCGGCTCGATGGTGACGCCTTTGGCGGTGAGCGGCACGCCGAAATGCAGCACCGTCGGCCCGGCCTCGGGATCGTCATAGACAGCGCTCGTCATCACCAGATCGCCGATCGGCGATCCCGACGCGAACATCTTGCGCGCATTGATCAGGAAGCCGCCTTCGGTCTTGGTCGCGGTTCCCCCGCTGTCGAGCCAGTCTGCGCCGCCGGTGGAGACGAGCACAAGGTTCTCGTTGACGACGCGCTTCAAGAGCCCGTCGGTCGGCGCCTTGTCATGGCGCCAGCGCCACGCGGCGACCGCGGCCTGGTGGCTGTGCATGGCGAACGCGAGCGCGGTGGAGCCGCAGGCGGCGCCAAGCCGCCGGATCGCCGCGCAGATCTCGGCGACGCTTGCGCCCATGCCGCCGAGTTCGATCGGCACGAGCGCCTTGAAGAACATCTCGCGCTTGAGCGCCGCAAAGCCTTCGGCGACGAAGCTGTCGTCGTCATCGTGCGCGGCGGCGTGGGCGCCGACTTCAAGGGCGAGCCGCTCGGCGGCGGCGCGCCAATCGATGGCCGCGGGGGCGGGGCGGTTGGGTTGGGCGGACATGTTTGCTCCTTCAGGATCTGATGGCCGCGAAATATCCCCGGCCATTCGCCGCCCTCCAGTTCAGGAACTGAATCGACCCCGGTACAGAAACTGAAGCGCCGCCCGGGTGACTGGTGTTACACTGCGCGCGCCGCCCCCGCTTCAGAGTGAACGCCATGACTCACGGCAGCTACAAGCAGTTTTGCCCCGTCGCGATGGCCGCGGAGATTCTGTGCACGCGCTGGACGATTCCGCTGCTGCGTGAGCTCCTGGCCGGCTCCACCCGCTTCAACGATCTGCGGCGCGGCGTGCCGCGCATGTCGCCGGCGCTCCTGTCTCAGCGGCTGCGCGATTTGGAGGCCGCCGGCGTCGTCGCTCGCAAGCCGGTCGTCGGCGAGCCGGACCTGTTTGAGTATCGGTTGACGCCCGCAGGCGAAGCGCTGCGCGCCGTGGTCGAAGGCTTCGGGTTTTGGGGCCAGCGCTGGATCGACAGCGAGCTGTCCCTCAATCACCTCGACGCGCAGCTCTTGATGTGGGACATGCGCCGAAACCTCTATCTCAAGCCCCTGCCGCGCCGGCGCAGCGTGATCGAGTTTCTCTATCCTGAACAGCCGGCCGCCGAGCGGCAATGGTGGCTGATTGCTGCGCCCGAAGCGGATGCCGATTGCGCCGTCGATCTCTGCCTCGTCGACCCGGGCTTCGACGTGGATCTCTACGTCTCCACGGATCTGCGCACCATGACCGCGATCTGGATGGGCCACGACACGGTGCAGCACGCGATCGCCGCGCAGCGCCTGCATTTGACCGGCGATCGCACGCTCGCCGGCCAGATGCAGGCCTGGCTCGGCCTTTCCCCCTTCGCCAAGGGTGAGCGCTTCGTGCGCTGACGGCGCCGTCTCGCCCTCTTTCGTTCATGCCGGGATCACAACGCTGAGGCTAGACCTTGGCTTGGCTGGCGCTTATGGCGCTGTGCGTTCCATTGAAGGGGAGAGCCGATGCGCAAGCCGATCGCCGTCCTGGGCCAGTCTCTATTGGCCTTTGCGCTCCTGATCATGGGGCCGGCGGCGCATGCGCAGTCCTCGGAGGGCACGCGTTTTGAAGGCAATTATTCGATCCGCGCCCGCGGGATCGACAATGTCGGCCGCTTCAGCCTGAACGTCCATTTCCTGGGCGACAATTACGCCGCCAACGCCACCCGCCGCGTCACCAACGGCTTGGCGCGCACCTTCCTGCGCAACAGCCAGGACTACAACTACTCCGTCCGCGGCACGCGCGTCGGCGCGGTTCTTCGGCCCTCGGCGTATGAGCATTCCGGCGGGCGCCGCGGCCGCATCGTGCGCGCCGCCTTCAGCGCCACCGATGTCGTCACCACCGGGATCCCGAATGCGCCCTCGATGGGCAATCCCGAATGCACGCCCGGCCAGTCCTGCTATGCGGCGACGCCCGCCCAGCGCCGCGGCGTGATCGACCAGGTCTCGGCCATGGCCGCGATGATGATCACGCCGAACGATCCTTGCGCGCGCACTCTGCCGGTCTATATGGACGGCCGTTCCCGCTTCGATTTCGTGCTCCGCCCGAACGGGACCCAGCGCGTGGACATCGCCGGCCATCGCGGCGACGCGATCCGCTGCGCGGTGACGTTCCGCCCCATCGCCGGCTTCTCCGACCCGCAGGAGGAAGAGCAGCTCACCTTCCTGTTCGCGCGCCAGCCCAACGGCATGTTCGTGCCGCTGCGCCTGGAAATGCCCACCGACGACGGCCTCGTCGTACTCCAGGCCCGCAATTTCACCCTCACCGGCCCCCGCCCGAACTGAGCGGCGTTGGTCGCGCGGGGCCTTCGAGCCCGCGAGCCTGGCTCGCAACCCAGCGCGCTTGGACTGCGGAACCAGCCCCGTCGTCCCCGCGATGGCGGCGGCGACCGCGACGCGGAGTTCCCACCGCAGGCGAAATCACCGGCGTGAAGGCCCGCGCCCCTCAAGCCCAGCCTTGTGTATTACTTGTTGGCTAAACCCCAACATCTAGCCGTGAACGGTTCAGAAACGATCGTGAGTAAGTGATTCGTCGACGTTTCGTTCCGTTTAGATTCTAGTGTCCCCCGGCGGGGTACTGTCTCAGAGTGGCGGTAAGCAGGGGGTTCAGAGCTAACGCGAGAAGAGGCGCGCAAGTGCGACGTTCTGACTCAGCGCGCGCGTTCCATATTTGTTCTTATTTAATGCAATGAATCGACTATACTGGGCTTACTCGCGCGACCCGAAGCCCGTACCTAGTCGTACGGGACCCGCCCTAGAGCGGAGGCGAAAGCCTAGGGTCGCGCGACGCCTCACCTAAGCTGACGATGCCAAATCGTGAACCGGCCGGAGGGCTCGGTGCTTTGCATGACGTCGCTGATCCTAGCTTGGCCCAGGACATGATCGCACAACTCGCGCTTCGCGACCGAAGCATCCGGCGCGTCATAGTGGCCATTCATCTTAAACGTCAGAGCGCCGAGCAGGATATCCGTCAACTGTAGCGGCTTCGATGCCTTCGAGTCTCGAAAGTGCATGCGCCTAAATGGCCAATCGCGCGTGTCACCGCCGTTGCGCAGCTTGAAGTTCAGCATGGTGCGCACATCATTCAGCGGTGTCGCGGCTGTCCGATTGTCCGGATACACATGGAACAGTTTCCTTGGATACAAGCGCGCCAACTTCATGCAAAGCTGGAACACTTCCTTGCTGAAGCCCACGTCGCGCGATCCTTTGTTAAAGAGCTTGTCCTTGAGCTTATGGCAGTCGATGACAAGCGAGTGGAAGTGCATTGGTTGCATCTTCACGTCACGCTGAAAGAACACATCAACGACGCGCCTGTAAGCGTCCAGCTTGGCCCGCGACACCTTTTTCCAGCCCATCTCCATCTGCGGAAGCTCCGGCATTCGCGCGCGCTGAATGCGTTCTTCTAGGAGTGGAACGTCGGAGTCGAAAATTACGAGGCCGCCCAGCGCGAAGTATCGGTGGGCAGTCTGACTGGACTCATCAATGAAGGCAGTCAGAAGCTCAGTGGCTGACGGCGGCGTTCGTGCCATTTTGATCACGTTCGTTTCTTATAAGTCCCGCGCGGCTTGGGCGTTCACGCGCACGTCGATCCGCTGGGCGATATCCTCCATCGTCAAGAGCGAGTCCACCATGCCCGCCGCCCAGCCCCCACCCCGCTTGAATCCCCCCGCCCTTCGCTCCTAACTCCCTCTCATGAACGCGCCGGTCCCGAAGGGCTCCGTGGAGCCGCATGCGCGGCCCCGGCGCGCGGACGCTGCGCCGCTCAAGGCCGTGCTCGGCCCCACCAACACCGGCAAGACCCACCTCGCGGTCGAGCGCATGCTGGCCCACCGCGACGGCATGATCGGCCTGCCGCTGCGCCTGCTCGCGCGCGAGATCTATGATCGCGTCGTTCGGGAGAAGGGCGCCGCCGCCGTGGCGCTCATCACCGGCGAAGAGAAGATCGCGCCCGAGAGCGCGCGCTATTTCGTCTGCACTGTGGAGGCGATGCCGCTCGATCGCCGCGTCGGGTTTCTGGCCATCGACGAGATCCAGCTCGCCCGCGATCCCGACCGCGGCCACATCTTCACCGACCGCATCCTGCACGCGCGGGGGCAGGGCGAGACCATGTTGCTCGGCGCCGAGGCGATGCGCCCGATGCTGCGCCGGCTTTTGCCGAATGCGGAATTCACCCGCCGCGAGCGGCTGTCCACGCTCTCCTACGCCGGCCCGCGCAAGCTCACCAAGCTGCCCAAGCGCACCGCCATCGTCGCGTTCAGCGCGGAGGAGGTCTACGCCATCGCCGAGCTCATCCGCCGCCACAAGGGCGGCGCGGCCGTGGTCATGGGCGCGCTCTCCCCGCGCACGCGCAACGCCCAGGTCGCGCTCTATCAGTCGGGCGAAGTGGATTTCCTCGTCGCCACCGACGCGATCGGCATGGGCCTCAACATGAACGTCGATCATGTGGCCTTCGCCAGCGCCGCCAAGTTCGATGGCCGCCGCAATCGCGTGCTGCGCCCCGATGAAGTCGCCCAGATCGCCGGCCGCGCCGGCCGCTTCCAGAGCGACGGCCAATGGGGCGAAACCGGCGAATGCCCGCCCTTCGATGAAGAGACCATCGAGCGCGTCGAGGCGCACGAGTTCGAAGCGGTCGAAGCCATCGAATGGCGCAACAGCGAACTTGATTTCACGAGCCCCCAGGCGCTCTTGCGCACGCTTGAGCGCGCGCCCGATCGTCCCGGCCTGATGCGCGCGCACGGCGCCGATGATGAGGAATCGTTGAAGCGCCTGATGCTGGATGAAGCCCTGATCGCGCGCGCCGATACGCCCGCGCGCGTGCGCCGCTTGTGGGACGCCTGCCAGCTGCCGGATTTCCGCAAGAGCGGGATCGAAGAGCACGCCCGCCTCGTCGGCCGCGTCGCCGAGGCGCTGCTCTCCGCACACGGACGATTGAGCGAGGATTGGCTGGCCAAGGAGGTGAAGGCGCTCGACCGCGTCGAGGGCGATCTGCCTGTGCTGCAGCAGCGCCTCGCCCACATCCGCACCTGGACCTATGCGGCCAACCGCCCCGATTGGATCGCGCATGCCGAAGAATGGCGCGCCGCGGCGCGCGCGATCGAGGATCGCCTTTCCGACGCGCTGCATGAAACGCTCACCCAGCGCTTCATCGACCGGCGCACCTCGGCGCTGCTGCGCGGCCTGAAGCGCGAGGACGCGCTGGTCGTCAAAGTCGCCGCCGACGGCGACGTGGTCGTCGAAGGTCATTCGGTGGGCAGGCTCGAAGGTTTGTGCTTCGCGCCCGATCCGCACGCTTTCGGCCTTGAGGGCCGCGCGGTGCGCAATGCGGCGCTCAAGGCGCTGGCGCCGGAGATCCAGCGTCGTTTGGCCGCGATCGCAGCGTGCCCGGACGATGCGCTGACGCTTGCCGATGACGCGGCCATTCGGTTCGACGGCGCCGCGATCGCCCGCATCGGCCCGGGCGCGCCGCTCACCCCGCGCCTCGACCTCATCGGCGCCGACGGCGCGCCCGAGCGCGCCCGCGCCTGGACCCTCGCGCGCCTCAAGACTTGGCTCGACGCTGAGATCGCCCGCGAACTGGCGCCGCTGCAGACGCTGGCCGCTGGCGAGAGCGTGTCCGGCGCGGCGCGCGGGCTTGCGTTTCGCCTGCTCGAATCTGCTGGCGCGCTCGATCGCGCCGATGCGCAGGATCTCGTCGACGCGTTGGACCCAGCCGGCCGCGCCGCGCTGTCCGCGGTCGGAATCTATATCGGGCGGCGCACGATCTATCTCCCGCGCATGATCAAGCCGCGTCCCGCACGGCTTTGGTCGGTGTTGTGGGCGGCGGCGCATGAAACGCCGGCGTTCCTGCCGCGGCCAGGAGCTGTGGCGGTCGCGGTTGCGCCGCCGCTGCCTTGGCGCAGCCTCGCCGCGGCCGGCTTTCGCGCCGCCGGACCCGTGGCGCTTCGCCTCGACATCGTCGAGAAGCTCGCCGCCGCCCTGGCGGCCGCAGA
>JACAEE010000100.1 GCA_013389015.1 Hydrogenophilaceae bacterium
CCGCGTGCGCCCGCCCGAGCCTGCAACGCCCGTCGCCGCGCGCCTGCCGACGCCGGTCGAGCGCACCCTCGCCAACGGCCTGCGCGTCATCGTCGCCGAACGCCGCGATCTGCCGCTGATCAGCGCCGACCTGCGCGTGCTGTCCGGCGAAAGCGCCGACGCCGCCGGCCGCGCCGGCCAGGCGAGCCTGACCGCAGACATCCTCACGAAGGGCACCCGCACGCGCTCCGCGACCGACATCGCGCGTCAGATCGAATCGCTCGGCGCCTCGCTCTCCGCGGCCGCCGGCCGCGATTCCTCCAGCGTTTCGCTGCAGGCGCGCAGCGATCGCGTGAACGACGCCTTCGCGATCTTCGCCGACGTCGCGCAGAACCCGACTTTCGCGGAAGAGGAGCTTGAGCGGCAGCGTCAGCAGAATCTCGACGGCCTCTCCGTGGCGTTGCGCCAGCCCGGCTCGATCGCGCAATTCGCCATGCGCCGCGCGCTCTTCGGTGATGCGCCCTATGGCGGCGTCGCCTCGCCCGCGAGCCTGCAGGCGATCACGCAGGCCGATGTGCAGGGCTTCCATGCCGCGCACTATCGTCCCGACAACGCCGTCCTCGTCATCGCCGGCGATGTGAGCGCGCGCGAAGGTTTCGCGCTCGCCGAGCGCTTCTTCGGCGGCTGGGCCAGGCCGGCGACGCCGCCGCCGCCCGAGCCCGCCGCGAACGCCTGGGCCGCCGATCCGCGCGCCATCGTCATCAACCTGCCCGATAGCGGGCAGGCCGCGATCGCATTCGGCTTCCGCGGCCCCGCGCGCACCGACGCCGACTACTTCCCCGCGCTCGTCGCCACGAACGTGCTCGGCGGCGGCTATTCCGCACGGCTCAACATGGAGATCAGGATCCGCCGCGGCCTTTCCTATGGCGTCGGCGCCAATCTCGCTTCGACGATGGCGCCGGGGCCCATCATCGCCAGCGGCCAGACCCGCAATGACGCCGCCCCGCAGGTCGTCGATCTCATGAGCGCGGAATTCGCCCGCCTCGGCGCCGAGGATGTTCCGCTGGCGGAGCTGAACGCCCGCAAGGCGGTGCTGATCGGCGGCTTCGGCCGCAGCGTCGAGACGACGTCAGGCGTCGCCTCCCAGCTGTCGACGCTCGCGCTTTTCGGCATCCCGCTCGATCGGCTCAACACCTACGTCGCCGACGTGAGCGCCGTGTCGCCCCAGCAGGTGCGCGCCGCCGGCGCACGCCTGTTCGATCCCGGCGCCGCCGATCTCGTCGTCGTCGGCGACGCATCGCTCTTCGCCGAAGCGCTGCGCCAGCGCCGCGCCAATCTCGAACGCATCGAACTCGATCAGCTCAACCTCGACAAACCCGAACTGCGCTGACGTTCGGCGCGTCGAACTCAACTGAAGCCGCGCGCGCATTGACAGAGCGCCGCGGCTGGCCTTGCCTGTTCGCAAGAACAGAACGCCCCGAGGAAACGCCCATGTCCGCAGCCTTGCGCAACGAGCCCTATCGGCATTTCGACGCCCGCCCGCTCTCGCCCACGATCGGCGCCGAACTCATCGGCATCGACCTCGCCGATCCGCCCGCGGAAGCCGTCGCCGAAGTGAAGCGCGCGCTGCTCGATCACAAGGTCGTCTTCTTCCGCGATCAAGCGATCACGCGCGCCCAGCACATCGCCTTCGCCCGCCATTTCGGCGAGCTCGAAATCCACCCCGCCACCCCGAAGGATCAGCTCGATCGCGAAGTCCTGCGCATCGAGCACGGCCCCGACTCCAAGGGCCGCGAGAACGCCTGGCATTCCGACGTCACCTGGCGCGCCGAGCCTTCGCTCGGCTCCATCCTGCGCGCGATCGAGGTTCCCCCGGTCGGCGGCGATACGCTGTTCGTCGATATGGTCGCGGCGTACGAGAACCTATCGCCCGAGATGCGGCGTTTCGTCTGCGGTCTCACCGCCGTGCACGACATCGCCCGCGTCTTCGCCGATCCTCTGGGCAAGACCGCCGAGGATCTCCGCGCCACATATCCGCTCCAGGAGCATCCCGTCGTCCGCACCCATCCCGAGACCGGGCGCAATCTCCTCTACGTCAACACCGCCTTCACGAGCCACATCGTCGGCCTGTCGAAGAAGGAGAGCGATTGGCTCCTGGCCCATCTCTATGAGCAGGCCGCGATCCCGGAATATCAGTGCCGCTTCCGCTGGGCCCCGGGCTCGATCGCCTTCTGGGACAATCGCGCCTGCCAGCATTACGCGGCTTCCGACTATTACCCCGCCCGCCGCGTCATGGAGCGCGTCACCATCGCCGGCGACCGCCCCTTCTATCGCGCCTGAGCCCCCTTTTCCGATCGGGAAGATCGGCTTAAACCTGCTCAGTGCTCACTTCGAAAGCCAAGTACGCGTTGCGCGCCATGATCGATCTCGCCGCCCAGGAGGGGGAGGGGCCGATCTTCATCGCCGATATTTCGCAGCGCCAGGACATTCCCCGCCGCTTCTTGGAGAACATCCTGTTGGAGCTGCGCAAACATGGCCTTGTGTCCAGCCAGCGCGGCAAGTTCGGCGGCTACGCGCTCGCCCGCGATCCCGATGAGATCAGCTTCGCCGACGTGATCCGCGCCATTGATGGCCCTTTGGCGCTGACGCCCTGCACCAGCCGCACCCGCTATCAGCGCTGCGAGGATTGCCACGAGGCGCGCTGCCCGCTGCGTGGTCCCCTCGGCCAGGTGCGCGATGCAAGCGCTGCGATTCTCGAAACCACCACGCTGGCGGGCGCGCTGAAGCCCCGCCGGCGCAGCCCCGTCAAGCGCTGAATCGTCCCCGACAGCTCTCCTAAGGCGCGATTTAGCTTAATCTACATTGAAACGATCGAGTAAGACAAGATAGCGTCGATTCATGTGAGGGAGGCCCGCATGACGATGCGTACAGTTTTCGCCCTGGGATCGGCCGCGCTCGCGCTGCTGAACGCCCCAGCCGGCGCTCAGGAAGCGTCGCCGCCGCCGCAAGTCGCCGCCGAGGCGCAGGCCGAAGCGCAGGCCGAAGCGCAGGAGGGCGAGATCGTCGTCACGGCGCGTCGCCGCGAGGAGCGCCTGCAGGACGTGCCCGTCGCCGTGAGCGTGATCGCCGGCGCGACCTTGGAAGAGACCGGCAGCTATACGATCTCACAAGTCGCGCAATTGGCGCCGAGCCTCCAATATACGTCATCCAACCCGCGCAACACCGCATTCAACATCCGCGGCTTGGGTTCTTCCTATGGCCTCGCCAATGACGGCCTGGAGCAGGGCGTCGGCCTCTACATCGACCAAGTTTATTACGCCCGCCCCGCCGCCGCGAGTTTCGATCTTCTGGACATCGAGCGCTTCGAAGTCTTGCGCGGTCCCCAAGGCACGCTCTTCGGCAAGAACACCACCGCCGGCGCCATCAACGTCACCACCCGTGCGCCGACCTTCGATCCTGAGGGCGCTGTCGAGATTTCGCTCGGCGACTACGGCTTCTCGCAAGCCAAGGCGACGCTGTCGGGTGCGATTCTCGGCGATGCGCTCGCCGCGCGCCTGTCGCTCTCGCAGACCACACGCGACGGCATGCTCTACAACGTCACGACCCGGCGCGACGTGAACGATCAGAACAATTTCGCTGCGCGCGGCCAGCTCCTCTATGCGCCGGGTCCTGCCTTCAGCCTGCGCTTGATCGGCGATTACAATGAGCAGGAAACCGAATGCTGCACGCAAGTCTATGTCCGCGCCGGCGCCACGCTGAAACCTGCCGCGCAGCAGTTTCCTGCGCTCGCCGCAGCGCTCGGCTACCTTCCGGTTAGCACCGATCCCTATGACCGCCTGGTCGATGTGAACTCCGATATTCAGGCGAACCAATGGCAATCGGGCCTCGCGGCGGTCGCCGAGTGGGATCTGGGCTTCGCCACGCTCACCTCCGTCTCCGCGGCGCGCCAATGGGCCTGGCGCCCCGCCAACGACCGCGACTACACCGCGCTCTCGATTCTGACCCAATCCGCCAACCGCTCCGACCAGGAGCAATATTCGCAGGAATTCCGGCTCGATTCGAACGGCGAGAACGTCGTCGATTGGACCATCGGCCTCTACGGCTACAAGCAGACCATCGACACCATAGGCGTTGAGGAATGGGGCGAGCACGCGGCGTTCTGGCTCTTGGGGCCGAGCGTGCCCGCCAACCTATTGACGGGCTATCGCCGCGATCTCACGGTTGCATCCTCAACCGAAAGCTACGCCGCCTTCGCCCACGCGACGTGGAACATCTCTGATGTGCTGCATCTATCCGGCGGCGTGCGCTACACCGAGGAGAGCAAGAGCGCCGACTATGTGCAGATAATCTCCGGCGGCCTCGCCACCAGCGACCCAACGCTCATCAGCCGCCAGCTGTCGATCGCGCGCCCGCAGGCCTACGCCGTCGATTTCGCCGACGGCGCCGCCTCAGGAGACATCTCCCTGTCCTGGAACGTGACCGACGATATCCTCGCCTATGTCAGCTACGCGCAGGGCTTCAAATCCGGCGGCGTCAACCTCTCGGGCCTCCCCACGACCGCCTCCGGCGCTCCAGCGCTCATCAGTGCGGTCGTCGACCCTGAATCCTCGCAAACTGTGGAACTCGGCCTGAAGACCCAGTTCTTCGATCGCTTCCTCACCGCCAATCTCGCGCTCTACGCAACCACGGTGGAAGATTATCAGGCCAATGTCGTCGACACGGGTCCAGGCGCCTTGCGCGGCTATCTGGCCAACATCGAGGAAGTGAAAGTCGACGGCGCCGAACTCGAACTCTCCACCGCCGATTGGAACGGTTTCACAGCCTACGCCTCGATCGCCTATGCCGACGCCCGCTATGAGAGCTTCGCCAACGGTCCCTGCCCGCTGGAGCGCATCGGATCCTCGACGGCGGCGTGCGATCTGAGCGGCCAGCGCCTGCCCGGCGTATCCGAATGGGCTTTGTCCGCAGGCGGAGAATATCGTTGGCCCGGGCCGCTGCCCGGCGGCTCAGGCGAGTACTATGTCGGCCTCGACGCGAGCTATCGCTCCGACTTCTACTCCGACGCCTCCGATTCACGTTACGCGCTGATCGAAGGCTATACGCTGGTCAATCTGCGCGCCGGCGCAGAGAGCGAGAGCGGGTGGGAGGCGTTTGGCTGGGTCAAGAACGCCCTGGATGAGGACTATCTGCAGTTCGTGTCCATCCAGCCGGGCAATTCCGGGTTGGTCCTGGGCAATCCTGGCGATCCCAGGACTATCGGCCTCACGCTGCGCGTCCGGCGCTAGCGGGCGTGTCATCGCGGCGGCGACCTCGGGAGGGCATGTGGATGATTGACCTCCTCTCCCCCCGCGCTTATACCCGCGCCCTTCTTTAACGACCCCAAGCCAGAGACGATCATGGCGAACACCGCCTCCGCAAAAAAAGCCAACCGCGTCATCGCCCGCCGCACGGCGGTCAACAAGGCGCGCCGCTCGCGGGTGCGGACCTTCTGGAAGAAGGTCGAGGAGGCGGTCGCCGCCGGCGACGCCAAGGCCGCCGAAACGGCCCTCCGTCAGGCTGAGTCGGAAACCATGCGCGCCGTCACCAAGGGCGTGCTGCACAAGAACGCAGCGTCCCGGAAAGTGTCGCGGCTGACCCAGCGCGTGAAGAAGGCCGCCGCCGGCGCTTGAGTCTCGCCGAGGCCCAGCGTGTGGCGGGGCGAAACGGCGCTTGGCGAGCCGTTTGAACGGCGGGCTGACGCAGCGATTTCAAGGGCTCCGCCGACTCTCCCAAATGGGGAATTGCTAAAAATCCCGGCGTTCACAAAACGTTGGCAAAGTGTGCAAAGGACGCCCTGGCGAGCCTGTGTGGAATCAGCCCTTTGCGCGCCGCAAGCGATCTTTTTTCGCTGCATATTCAACCGCATAAGTGTTTGTTACGGCATCGCAACCCAGTGCGTGCATTATGACATTGACCTGTCATACAGCCGGCGCCAGTGTTCGCGTCGTTGGGTTATGCGTTAACCGTCAACTGACCCCCGAATGGCCGATGGGACGGGCCGGAAAGCGAGCGCGATTCCGGCGACGGGAAACGTGTGACCAGCGCGAGCATGCCCGTGGGGGGCTGTCATTTGGGATGCGCCGAACAAGGGGCGGCGCCAGGGCTGGGAGCGGCGAAAGGCCATGGATCGAGTCGGGGATCCCGTGGGGGGCGTAGGAGCGGCGGAAGGGGCGGTTCGGGTTTACGACCGGGTTCGTCGCGAGCTGATGAGCGAGTTTGGGCCTGAGCTCTTTGAAGCGTTTTTCCAGCGTCTGGAGCTTGTGGGGGACTACCAGGGCCGCCTGGTCTTTCTCGCCGAGTCCGATGCGGCTCGGGACTGGCTGCGCCGCCACGGCCTGCGCCGCTTGGAGGCGCGCATGCGCGCCCACATGATTCTCGAAGGCGAGATCGAGGTTCACACGCTGGACACCGCGCCGGCGCCGGTCCGCGACTATGTCGCCGACCGCGCCCCCGCCGCCCGGCGCGCCGAGCGCGAGCAGCCGGCGCTGCCGCCGCCGCCCCACCCGGGCTTCACGTTCGAGACCTTCTGCGTCGACGAGACCAACCACCGCGCCGTGACCTTGCTGCAATTGGTCGCCTCCGGCGCGCCGACGAACTTTCCCCTGGTCCTGCTCCACTCGCCGCCGGGGTGCGGCAAGACGCACTTGCTGCACGCCTGCGCCTACGCCGCCCAGTGCGCCGTGCCGGAGCGCAAGGTCAGATACATGATGGCGCAGGAATTCATCGAGGAATTCCAGTATGCGCTGCACAAGAAGAAAGACTCCAGCGAGTTCAAGCAGCGTGTGCGAGAGCCGGATATTTTCTTTCTAGACGATGTGCACAGGATCGCCGGCCGCAAGGTCACGGAAGAGGAATTCCTCGATACCGTGATCATGCTCAATTCCCGCGGCCGCCAAGTCGTCATCACAGCGGACCAGGGCCCTGACGGCATCGGCGGGTTCGACGACAGGCTGCGCCACCATCTCTCCGGCGCGGCGGTGTGCGAAATCACCGAGCCCGGCGAGGCCCTGCGCCGGCGGATTCTTGAGGCCAAGGTGCGCCACTACCAGGCGACGACGCCGGGTTTCCGCGTCGCCCCGGCGGCCCTGGACATGATTGCCCGGCGAATGTCCGGCAGCGGCCGTCTCCTCGATGGAGCGGTGAGCCAATTGGTCGTCGAGGCGAGAGTTTCTGGATTGGAGGAGGTCACATTGGAAGCGGCCGAAAATGCATTGCGTGGAAAGATGATGGATCGCGCTGAAATCAAGCCGGTGAGGGTCGCCACTGTTCTCAAAGTTGTGGCGCGTCACAACAACATGACGGTCGAACAATTGCTGACGCGCTCGCGGCAGCGCGCCTTCGCGCAGCCCCGCCAGATCGCCGCTTATCTTTGCACCCAGCTGACGCATGCTTCGCTGCCTGATATCGGCCGGCGCTTCGGCGGCTTCGATCACTCGACAATACTGTACTCGCGCAACAAGATTCGCGCCGCGCTCGAAACCGACCCGCGCATCCGGAGCGAGGTGGACACCCTGACGCGGCTCATCCAGAAGGAGCCCTCGGCCGGGACTGCGTAAGGCGGCGGCCAAAGCGCCGTCGGGGCCTTCCGGAGCGCGTTCGGAGGGCCTGCGGCGGCGCCGGTTCCGCGGCGCGCTTTCCCAGGTCATGCAGCGGTGCAGCGGGACGCGCAGAATCAAAGCGTCGGGCCGGTTTCGCCCGCAAAAGCGCTTCACACCGTTCTCGAAACCGGCCTAGGGTTTTCCGGCGACTCGCAGCATGCGGGCCGGCGCGCCGCACGATCCGATCGCTGCGGCCTTGCTCGAGGACAAGAATCGATGCGGCTGAATTTGGAGCGCGCCGCCTTCCTGAAGGCGCTCACGCACGTGCAAAGCGTCGTGGAGCGGCGCAACACCATCCCCATTCTCTCCAACGTGCTGCTGACGGCGCAGGGCGATTCCCTGCGCCTCTCCGCCACCGATCTCGACATCGAAATCTCTGAGACTGTGCCCGCCGACATCCAGCGCCCAGGCGCGATCTCCGCGCCCGCGCACAATCTCTACGACTTCGTCCGCAAGCTGCCCGAGAGCGCGCCGGTCCTTCTTGAACTGAAGCCCGACGATCCCCGCCTCTTCATCGCCGCGGCGCGCACGCGCCTGCATCTTCCGGTGCTGCCGTCGGATGATTTTCCGCTCATGCCCGCCGACGGCTTCGACACCGACTTCGTCATCAGTCCCATCGAACTGGCGCGTCTGATCGACAAGACGCGCTTTGCGATCTCCACAGAAGAGACGCGCTACTATCTGAACGGAATCTATTTCCACACCGTCGCCGACACGGGCGGCGCCCACATGCTGCGCGCCGTCGCCACCGACGGCCATCGCTTGGCGCTTGCGGACTATCCCGCGCCGAACGGCGCCACGAAGATGCCTGGCGTGATCGTCCCACGCAAGACCATCAACGAGCTGCGTCGCCTGCTCGACGATGCCGCCGACGATGTCCGCGTCTCGGTGAGCGCGCAGAAGATTCGCTTCGCCGTGAACGACGCGGTGCTGACCTCGAAACTAATCGACGGCTCCTTCCCGGAATATGCGCGTGTGATTCCCAAGCAGAATTCGCGCAAGCTCAAGCTCGAGAACAAGGCGTTCAAGGAGGCGGTCGATCGCGTCGCCACCGTCTCGGCCGAGCGCACCCGCTCCGTGCGCCTGGCGATCGAGCCGGACAAGGTCACGCTCACCGTCAACAATCCCGACGCCGGCCTCGCCACCGAGGATCTCTCCGCCGAATATAGCGACGAGGCGATGGAGATCGGCTTCAACGCCAAATATCTCCTCGACGTCTCCGGCCAGATCAGCGGCGAACAGGCGCTGTTCGAGCTTGCCGATTCCGGCTCTCCCACGCTCGTGCGCGACGAAAGCGACGATCACGCGCTCTACGTGCTGATGCCGCTCCGCGTGTGAAACGGGAATTCATCCGAACACAGTTGAATACTCGCGCCCCATTGAGGGAGCAGGTAGTATGCGGTGGAAGAGCGCCGCATCCGGCGCAATCGCTTCCTTCCCTCGCCGCCACGAAATCCCTTCCCCCCTGGGGGAAGGGTAGGGAAGGGGGGACGTGCACGATGAGTGCGGCCGGCGCCGTCAGCGCTTCATCACGGACTCCCCCAGCCGGAAAAGAGGTGCGCGTTCCGCCCGCGGCCGCATCGCCATGAGCCATCGCCTCTACTGCACGCGCTTGACGCTCACGGATTTCCGCAATCACGCCGCGCTCGATCTCGACCTCGACGGCCGCCCGGTGTGCCTCTACGGCGCCAACGGCGCGGGCAAGACCAATATCCTGGAAGCGCTGACCATGTTCGCGCCTGGCCGCGGCCTGCGCGGCGCCGGCCTGCTCGATCTCGCCCGGGGCGGCGAAGCGGCGGCGGCTGACCGCCCACGCCCCTGGTCCGTCGCTGCGCGCCTCCAGGTTGAGGGCGAAACGATGCAGCTCGGCGTCGGCGCCGAGCGCACCCCGGAAGGCGGAACCAAGCGCATCGCGCGACTGAACGGGGAGTCTGCGACGCCAGGCGACCTCGCCGCCGTCGCGCGGATGACCTGGGTGATCCCGGCGATGGATCGTCTGTTCGCCGGCCCGCCGGCGGACCGGCGCCGCTTCTTCGATCGCATGACCATCGCGCGCGCGCCCGAGCATGGCGTCCAGGCCGCCGCCTATGAGCGCGCGATGCGGGAGCGCCAGCGCCTCCTTTCCGAGCCCGGCTATGACGCCCAATGGCTGGCGGGCCTCGAGCGCGAGATGGCCGGCCATGGCGCAGCGATCGCCGCCGCGCGCGTGGAGACGCTGGAGCTGCTTCGCCGCGCCATTGCGCAGCGCCCTGACGGCGCCTTTCCGAAGGCGGACATCGTCCTTGAAGGGGCGCTGGAGGAACAGTTTCTCGCACACGAGAAAAGCTTCGATGTCGAAGATCGCTTCGCCCGCGCGCTGCACGATGCGCGCGCCCGCGACGCCGCAATCGGCCGCGCGCTGGCCGGCCCGCACCGCAGCGATCTCACCGTGCGCCATCAAGCCAAGGACATGCCCGCCGAGCATTGCTCGACCGGCGAGCAGAAGGCGCTGCTGCTCGGCCTCTTTCTCGCCCACGCCCGGGCGCTTGCGGATGATCCCGGCGCCGGCCCAGCGCTCTTGCTGATCGACGAAGCCGCCGCCCACCTCGACGCCGAACGCCGCGCCGCGCTCTTCGATGAACTCCTCGCCAATCCCGGCCAGGCCTGGCTCACGGGCACGGACGCGAACCTCTTCGAGGCCTTCGGCGATCGCGCCCAGCTTTTCCGCATCGGCGCGTGAACTCGTCCGTCGAGGGCGCCGCTGTCATTCCAATTCTGCCAGCAGCGCGCGGGCCGCATTCGCCATCTGTCCGCCATGGGGATTGTAGGCGATCGGCCGCAGCGCCGCGATCGCTTCATCGCGGCGGCCGTGGGCGGCGAGCTGGATGGCGGCGTTCATGCCGATCTCGTCCACCTGCGGCGCCAGATTGGCGGCCTCCACCAGGATATCGAGGCGCTCGGCCGGCATTGCCGCTTCTTGCGTCCAGAACGTCATGGCGAAGCGATAGAGCGTCGGCGCATGGCGCGGATCGACGCGGTGCGCGCGCACGAAGTGCCGCCGGCTTTCAGCGATCAGCGTTTCATCGTCAACGTTCGCCTCCGCCTCGCGCTGGTAGGCGACGCCCATGAGGTAGAGCGCGTCGAGATCTTGGGGATTGGCGGCGAGCGCCCGCGATAGCGCTGCGCGCGCGGCGCCGTGATCGCCGGCGAGGATCTCCGCGCGCGCCAACGTGCGCAAGGCGAACGGGTCGTCGCTGCCGGACGCCCGGCGGCGCACCGCATCGATGAGCTCGGCGCGATCCTCGTCCTGCACGCCGCACCGCAGCCGCAGGTCGCGCGTGAGCAGATCGTCCGCGCCTGGCGAGAGCCGGCTGACGCTGAGCGGCGTCCGCGCCGGCGTGCGCGCCATCGTGACGTAAGTCAGCGCCGTGCGTATGTAGCGGCGCAACTCGTCCTGCAGCGCGTCGGGCGTCTTCGCGAAATGTTCGTTGAACGCAGCGATCGGGTCGGCGCCGCCTCGCATGGCGCCGAAATAGCGTTGCAGCGTGTCGGTGCAGCCCGGCGTGTTCGCGCAATAGTGCACCAAGAGCCAGCTTTGCGCGTAGAAATTCTGCCGCTCTTCCTCGGAGAGACTCGAAACCGGCGCTGCAAGCAGCCGCTCCATGGGCAGCCAGCGCGTGGTTTCAAGCGCTCTGATCCGCATCGGCTCAAACCGCCCGATCGAATAGGAGTCGGGGCGCACATCGACAGTCGCGACATATTCCGCGAAGCCCTCGACATACCAGGCGGGATAGGCGGCCGGGAAATAGCGCAGCATGAAATGGTGCGCGTATTCGTGGAACAGCACATGGTCCGCTAGGTCGCGATCGCCGCGGAACTCGGCCAACGCGGCGGGCGAAGCCGTGTAGAAGCCGGCGATCGAGCCGGATGACGTAGTTCCGCGCACTTCGGCCAGCAATCCTGCGCCGCGGAACAGATAGACTTCAAGCTTCACCGGATCGTCATCGGGGGCCACGCGAGTGATCGAACGCAGCAGCGCATCGAAACCCTCCAGCCGCTCCAGGGCCGCGGCCACCCGCGCTTCGCTATGATCGCTGACCACGATGAAGTGCGGGCTCTCCATCCTGAGCCAGCGCCCCTGCGCCTGCGCCGGCGCGATGGCGCCCACGATGAGGAGGCCGATCAGCGCCGCAATCCGAACCATCCGATCCTCCCGCGGAACCGCGCCACTTTAGGCGGTCCTCGGTGCGGTTTCATCCCCACGCAGGCGCGAAGACGGCTTCGCGGCGAAGGGGCGCATGCAGACGCGTCAAAAATTCCGTCGCTGCGCCGTCGCGCCAAGAAAAGCGCCGGCTGGAAGCCGGCGGTCCCCCGCGTACAGGACATGCGCCGGAGCGCGCCGGAGCGCCCATCGGCGCGCTACGACGATGGGGTTTCCGTCGCGGCGCCGGCGCGCCAAGAAAGAGCCTAATTCGGGATCAGCACGGGCATGTATTCGTAGCCCTTCACGAAGCTCGACATGACCCGCCGCGGCTCGTCCACCACGTCGATCCGCGGGAACCGCTTCAGGATTTCCTCCCACACGATCCGCAGCTGCAATTCCGCGAGCCTGTTGCCGACGCAGCGATGGATGCCGAACCCGAACGAGAGGTGGCGGCGCACGTTGGGCCGATCGATGATGAACTCGTTGGGGTTCTCGATCACTTCATCGTCGCGGTTGCCGGACACGTACCACATCAGCACGCGATCGCCTTCGCGGATCGTCTGCCCGCGCATTTCGATGTCGCGCGTCGCGCGCCGGCGCATATAGGCGAGCGGCGTCTGCCAGCGGATGATCTCGCTCACCATCGAGGGGATGAGCGCGGGGTTCGCGCGCAGCTTGTCATATTGCTCGGGGAATTTGTTGAGCGCGTAGAGCCCGCCGGAGATCGAATTGCGCGTGGTGTCGTTGCCGCCGACGATGAGCAGGATCAGGTTTCCCAGATACTCCATCGGCTGCATGTTTTTCGTCGATTCCCCACGCGCCATCATCGAGATCAGGTCGAACTTGGGCTCGGTCTGCTTGGCGCGCTCGTTCCAGAGATTGGTGAAATAGGCGAGGCATTCCATCAGCTCGGCGCGCCGATGATCTTCGCTTTCCACGATCCCGGAATCGGGCGCGGCCGTCGCCACGTCAGACCAGCGCGTCAGCTTGCGCCGATCCTCCCACGGAAAATCGAACAAGGTCGCCAGCATTTGCGTGGTGAGCTCGATCGAGATCGCGTCCACCCAGTCGAACACTTCGCCTCTGGGGCACGCGTCGAGCAGCCCCGCCGCGCGTTCGCGGATGATCGATTCCATGCGCGCGAGATTGTCCGGCGCCACAATCGGCGAGACGGTCTTGCGCTGCTCGTCATGCTTGGGCGGGTCCATGGCGATGAACATGGGCAGCGTGAAGTCTTCGTCCGGATCCGGCAGCACGATCGTGGGCTCGGAGGAGAAGTCCTGGTGGTTGGTGTCCACCGCCATGATGTCGTGGTACTTGGTGACCGACCAGTACGGGAATTCCGGGTGGGTCGAGCAATAATGCACCGGCGCCTCGGCGCGCAGGCGCTCGAAATACGGCCAGTGCACGTCCTCGCGGAAGAGCTGATTGTCCGCCGGGTTGAACGCCTCCAGCGGCGTTGCATAGGCCCTCGCCCGTTCTTCGCGCTGGCGCTCCGTTTCGCGGGCGCCGGAGGCTTCGATGGGACGGGAAAGGGCGGCGCTCATGGCGTTTTCTCCGATGGGTCCAGATCTGGCCTGCTTGGGGGCGCCGCAGCAGCGTGACTGAGGCGTCATTTTTCGGGAGAATGGCGCCAAATCCCGCCTTGGAAAAGCGGTTTGCGGAAAAAGGAGGTCTCATGGCGATCAAGGGCGGCTGCCACTGCGGCAGGTTCGCGTTCGAGGTCGATGGCGCGCCGACGCAGGCGATGGAGTGCAATTGCTCCCACTGCGCCCGCAAGGGCTTCCTGCTGTGGTTCGTCCCTGCCGACCAGTTCCGGCTGACGGCCGGCGACGCCGCGGAGATGACGCTCTACACCTTCAACAAGGGCGTGATCGAGCATCGCTTCTGTCCGACCTGCGGCGTCCAGCCCTTCGCCCGCGGCAAGCCGCCGGGCGCGCCCGCGGAGATGGTCGCGGTCAATCTCCGCACCGTGCCGGATTTCGATCGCGGAAGCGTCCAGATCGTCCCGGTGGACGGCAAGAGCTTCTGATGTCGCGCGGAGAAGGGGATCCGGTTCCCGCCGCGCCAAAAAAGCTCTCCCTCATTCCGGCCGGAGCAGTGCGCAGCACCGCGCAGCGCCGGAAACCAGGAGCTTCCTTGGCTTCCGGGTCTCCCCCTCGCTGCGCGAGGGTCCGCCCGGAATGAGGCGGCGAAGGCGAAAAAGCGCCCCCTGGAGGCCGGCGGTCCCCCCGAGTCCAAAACACGCGCCAGCGCGCCAGAACAAACCCTAACTAGAACGCGTAGCGGCCGACGACCTGGAACACGGGGCCCGCGTTTTCGGTCTCAAGCTCGAACTCGTCATAGTTGCGCGCGATCTGGTCGGCCTCGTTGAGGAACTTGTCGAACACTTCGTTCTTCTCCGCGTCGAGCAGGTTCGAGCCCGTGACGCGCACGGTGAAGCGTTCGCCGAAGCGCCGCTCCACGAACACTTCGAGATCCGCCCCATAGGTGGTGGTGACTTCTTCGGCCAGAATCCGCGAGAACGCGTCGCCTTGCTCGCGATAGGTGGCGCCCAGCGCCATGTTCCAGGTCGGGATGTCATGGATGACGCCGACATTGAACACCGACTCCGCCTGGTTGTTGAACCGCCGCGGGCCGAACTGGTCGTACACTTCGCTGTCGAGCAGCGAGTAGTTGAGGAAGAAGCCGGTATTGGGAAGCCCAGCGAACGTCAGCGGCGTGGAGAGGTCGAACTCGATGCCCCACACTTCCCCGCTGCCGGTGTTCTGCGCGGTGTAGACGAAGGAGGGCGCCGGCGGATCCTCGTCGAAATCGGCGGGCGTGGCGCCCGGATTCTCGTCGAGGAACTCCTGCAGCTCTTCTTCGAAGTCGGCGAGGTCGTCGAGATAGGTCTCGGTGAATTCGCCGGTATTGGCGATTTCGATGAGATCCTTCACGTCGCGATAGAACACATTGACGCCAATGACGCCGCGCCGCCCGAGCCGGCGCTCGAAGCCGATATCGACGCCCCACGCCGTTTCGGGCCGGAGGTTCGGATTGCCGAGGAAGTCATTGTCCTCGAACTCGCCTTCGAACAGCGCCGGCGTGATGAAGTTGAAGTTCGGCCGCCGCACCGTGCGCCCGACGCTGAAGCGCAGCCGGTCGTTCTCGGAGAGATTGAACAGCAGGTGCCCGCTGGGCAGCAGCATTTGATAATCTGCCGAAGCGGTCTCGCCCGTATCGCGGTCCTCGACGTCGAGATCGGTCGTCTCATAGCGGAAGCCGAGCTCCCACTCGACATTGCCGCGCGTCGCCGAGAGCATGACGAAGGGGTCGATGCGGGTTTCTTCGATCGTGTAGAGGCCCCCGTCGGTGGGCCCGTCTTCTTCCAGCGGCGGCGGGAAGTCGGGGTCGGACGGATCGCAATCGCCCGCCTCGCACTCGGCTTCGAACACCGTGATATTGCCTTCGCGCTGCTTGGAGACGAAGTCGACCCCTATTTGCAGCTGGGCGTCGCGGAAACCGCCGGTCCAGTTCACGCCGGCTGAGAACTCTTCGTCCGTGATGTCGGAATTGACCGCCTCGTTGCTGTACTCTTCGAAGAACAGCGGACCTTCGTCGATGTCGTAGGCGATTTCGGCTTCGCCTTCGTTGGTTTCGTCCTCGAAGCGCGCATAGCCGAGATCCACCTCGATCTCGCCGCCCATGAACGGATGGTCGAAATCCGCATCGAGCAAGATGTTGTCCTGGGTGATGAACGTGGCGCCTGGCACCTCAGTCAGCAGCACGGAATCGTCCGTGCTCGTCAGGTCTTCGTATTCGAAGGAATTCTCGATCTCCGAGCGGTCGGTGTGCACGGCCGCGCCCGAGAGCGTGATTTCGCCCGCGCCGACCGGCAGGCTGAGCGAGCCGTTGAACGAATAGTCCTCGCCGTCGCGGACATCGCTCTGGTCTTCGCGATTGTCGAAATCGCCGCCCGGCTCGTCGAACCGGAACGATTGCTTGTTCTTCGGATTGTGCCGGCCCTGGAAGTTCGCGCCGATCAGGTAGCGCGCGCCGCCGCCCAGCTCCCCGCCGAGCACGCCGCCCAGCGTGCCTTCAACGTCCTCATCGTCGAAATAGAGCGCGCCGCCGCGGATATAGCCGCCGTCCAGCGACATCGAATCCCGCAGCACGATGTTGAGCGCGCCCGCCACCGCATCGCCCGAGCGGTTGGCGCTGGTGTTGCGGATGATCTCGACGCGCTCGACCAGTTCGGCCGGGATACGGTCGACGAAGAAGGAGCGGTCAACCCCTGATCCCGGCACCCGCTCGCCATTGATCAGCACTTGCGTGTAGCCGGGATCGAGGCCGCGCAGCTGCACGCCGTCATATTCAAGCACGTCGGAGACGAACACCGCGCTCGGCACGCGCTTCATCATGTCCCCGACCGTGAGCGGCTCGAAGCGCTGGAAATAGTCGAGCCCATACTCGAGCACCGGGGCGGTTTCTTCGCTGCGGTTGCGGTAGACGATCTCGCCCGGGACGACGATCTCTTCCGAACTCGTCACCGCATCGGCGGTCGCCATCGGTTCGTCTGCGGTTTGGGCAAAGGCCCCTGGCGCGCTGAGCGCCATCGCGGCGCCCGCAGCGCCAAGGAGCCACGCCAGCCGTCTGCGGCGCTGCGTCATGATCGTCCCCCGATACCCGATTGAAGAATGCGCCGGCGATAGCGCCCGGAGGTGACGGTTCGCTCTCACAACGGTGACGTTTGTGTTTCTGAGCCTGCGACGCAGCGCCCGCGCCACACCGACCCCCGGCGGGGCCTTCAAGGGGGCGCTCAAGGCGCGCGAAGGCGCATGCGCCGCAAGACTTTCGCGGGCCGAGACCCTATATTTAGCGCCTCTCCAACACGCCGATTCTCGATCCCGAAGACCGCCATGACGCCCGCTGACGGCCCGTCCGACTACGACGCCGAATCCATCAAAGTTCTCAAAGGCTTAGAAGCCGTCCGCAAGCGTCCCGGCATGTATATCGGGGACGTCCATGACGGCTCCGGCCTGCACCACATGGTCTACGAGTGCGTCGACAACGCCATCGACGAGGCGCTGGCCGGCTTTTGCGATCGCGTCGTGCTCACCCTGCACGCCGACGGCTCCGCCGAGGTGGAGGATAACGGCCGCGGCATCCCCACCGACATCCACCCGGTCGAGGGCGTCTCCGCCGCCCAGGTGGTGATGACGGTGCTGCACGCCGGCGGCAAGTTCGGGGACCAGATCTCCGGCGGCCTGCACGGCGTCGGCGTCTCGGTCGTCAACGCGCTCTCCGATTGGCTGGAGCTTACGATCTGGCGGGACGGCAAGGAGCACTTCATGCGCTTCAAGGACGGCGGCGAGCCGGAAGCGCCGCTCGCCGTCCGCGGCGCCGCGCCGCAGGAACCCGGGGAGAAGGGGGGTAGGCCCAAGCGCGGCACCAGCGTGCGCTTTCTGCCTTCGCCCGCGACGTTCTCGAACGTGGAGTTCGATCGCAAGACCCTCGAGCATCGCCTGCGCGAACTGGCCTTCCTCAATTCGAACGTCACCATCATCTTCCGCGACCTGCGCGGCGCCGATCCGTTCGAGGAGACGATGCGCTATGAGGGCGGCGTCGCCGAATTCGTGCGCCACCTCGATCGTTCGCGCAACGCGCTCATCGGCCAGCCGATCGTGGTGAAGGCCCAACGCGATCGGATGACTGTCGAAGCCGCGCTTCAGTGGAACGACGGCTACCACGAGACGATGTTGTGCTTCACCAACAACATCCCGCAAAAGGACGGCGGCACCCACCTCGCCGGCTTCCGCGCCGCGCTCACGCGCGTGATCAACCAGTATTCGCAATCTTCCGGCGTCGCCAAGAAGGAGAAGGTCGACATCACCGGCGATGATGCGCGCGAAGGCTTGACCTGCGTGCTGTCGGTGAAGGTTCCTGATCCGAAGTTCTCCTCGCAAACCAAGGACAAGCTCGTCTCCTCCGAAGTCCGTCCCGTGGTCGAAAGTCTGATGGGCGAGGCGTTGTCGCATTGGTTCGAGGAAAACCCGGGCCCCGCCAAGGCGGTGATGCAGAAGATCGTTGAAGCCGCCGCCGCGCGCGAGGCCGCGCGCAAGGCGCGCGATCTGACGCGCCGCAAGTCCGCGCTCGACATCGCCTCGCTGCCGGGCAAGCTCGCCGATTGCCAGGAGCGCGACCCCGCCAAGAGCGAACTTTTCATCGTCGAGGGCGATAGTGCCGGCGGCTCCGCCAAGCAGGGCAGGAACCGCGAGTACCAGGCGGTGCTGCCGCTGCGCGGCAAGATTCTGAACGTGGAGCGCGCGCGTTTCGACAAGATGCTCTCGTCCGATCAGGTCGGCACGCTCATTACGGCGCTGGGCACGGGCATCGGCCGCGACGATTTTGATCTCGGCAAGCTGCGTTATCACCGCATCATCATCATGACCGATGCGGACGTCGACGGCGCCCACATCCGCACCTTGCTGCTGACCTTCTTCTTTCGCCAGATGCCGGATCTCATCGATCGCGGCCATCTCTTCATCGCCCAGCCGCCGCTCTACAAGGCGGCCAAGGGCCGGAGCGGCCGCTACCTCAAGAATGACGCCGAGCTCGAATCCTACCTGGTCGACGAGGGGACGAACGGCGCGGTGCTGATCCTCGAGAGCGGCGCCCAGATCGCCGGCGAGGATCTGAAGCGCCTGGCGCGCGAGGCCATCGGCGTGAAGACTCTGATCACGCGCCTGCATCAACGCGCGCCCGATGAAGTGCTGGAGCAGGCCGTCATCGCCGGCGCCTTCCACGCCGACGCGAAGGACGAGGAGGCCGCCGCCGCCGCCGCGCGTCTCAATGCGATCGCGGAGGAGGGCGAAGCGACTTGGGCCGCGCGCTTCGATCCCGATCACGCGCTGGTGCTGGAGCGCGTCGTCCGCTCCGTCGCCGAGCGCGTGACGCTCGATCGCGCGCTGCTCAATTCCTCCGACGCGCGCCGCCTCGCCGATCGCGCCCAGGGCCTGATGGAGACCTATGGCGGCAAGACGGCGCTGAAGCGCGGCGACGAGACGATCCCGGTCCACGGCCCGCTCACGCTCATCGACGCGATCTTTGCGGCCGGCCGCAAGGGCGTGACCATCTCCCGCTACAAGGGCCTGGGCGAAATGAACGCCGATCAGCTCTGGGAGACCACCCTCGATCCCGAGGTCCGCTCGCTGCTGCAAGTGCGCGTCAGCCACGCCGACGAAGCCGACGAGATGTTCAGCAAGCTCATGGGCGACGTCGTCGAACCCCGCCGCGAGTTCATCCAGGACAACGCGCTCGACGCGGAGGTTGATGTTTAGCCTGGGAATGTTCCCAGACGCGTCGACGCGGTTGATCAGCGCGCATACCTACCGCGCGGCCGATGCTGACGTCATGGCGACCGCTTGGGCGGAGGGCTGCATCATCGTTGCGCGTGATTACGATATGGCTGCGGCGCGCCGCTGATGTATGCGCGCGGCCATTCCCCCACGATGGTCAACATACCCCGCGCGCTGTTCGACGAAGGCGTCGGCCGCGAGCCGCGCTACCACATCTCCATCGATCAGACGCCCGAATGGGCCTACGCCCACGAACGTCTCACCCCGCTCAAAGGCTTTCCCGGAATCGTCTGGAGCCGCGGCCGCAAGCGGCGCGCTTAGGAGCGCGCACGCTCGGCGCAGGCGCCGTCTACCGCGCATGCGCGCGCCCGTCGCCGCCGTAGCGCCAGCGCAAGGGCGACGCCCGCGCCGCCCGCCAGAGCCGCAACACAGACAACCTCCGCCCACCCCAAGTGCAGAGCCCACGCCGCGCCTGCGCCGCCCGCGAGCCCCGCGAGCCCCGCGCCCGCGGCGATGATCAGCGGCGCGCAGCACGCCGCGCACGCGGCCGCGAGCAAAAGCCAATGCGATCGTTTCATCAGACGGCCTCCTTGCTGTCGTCGGCCCCGGTCTACATCTTCAAGCCGCTTGAGGAGCAAGAGCCGCATGCCGGATTTCACCATCGCCGCGGTCGCTGCGCGCACGGGCTGCTCGCCCGCGTCGATCCGCTTCTACGAGGAGGAGGGGCTCCTGGGCGCCGTCGCCCGCGGCGCCAATGGCCGCCGCCGCTTCGGCTGGCCCGAGATCGCGCGGCTGCGCTTCATTCGCCGTTTCCGCGACCTGGGCTTCGGCCTCGCGGATATCCGGATGCTCATCCAAGCGTCAGACGGCCGTGAATGCGGCGCCGCGCGTGCGCTCGCCGCAGCACAGCTCGAGACCATCCGCGCCCGCCGCGCGGGGCTGGATCTGGCGGAGCGCGCTTTGCTCGCCATCACGCAGACGTGCACCGCCGACGCCTGCGCCGACGGTCCCTCCGACGCCTGCGCCTTGTTCGGCGACGCTCACGCGCCCCGCGGCCCATAGACGATCACGGCCGCCCCGGCGATGCAGAGCGCCGCGCCGATCAGGTCCCAGCGGTCCGGCGCGGTGCGCTCCACGATCCACAGCCACAAGAGCGAGGCAGCCACATAGACGCCGCCATAGGCGGCGTAGGCGCGCCCGGCAGCGCTCGCCGGCGCGTAGGTCAAGATCATCGCGAACACGATCAGCGAGAGCGTCCCGGGGATCGCCCAGAACGCCGATCGCCCGGCGCGCAACCAAGCCCAGAACGCGAAGCATCCGGCGATCTCGGCGATCGCAGCGCCGGCGAAGATGAGTGCAGCCTGCATGGCTCGGCTGTGGCCCATTGCGCCCGCGCCCGCAAGCCGCAGCGCGCCGCCGCGCCTTGCGCTATGGATTGCCGATGCAAGGATCGCTTCGCGCGCTGTTCATCCTGATCGCCGCCGCCGCCATCGCGCTCGGCGCGCAGATCGACACGCCCATGTATCCCGCGCCCATGTCGCTGCAGAGCTTCGCGGTCGTGTTCGCCGCCGCGCTTGGCGGACCGATCGTCGGCATGCTGAGCGTCGCGCTCTACCTCGCCGCGGGCGCCGCAGGCTTGCCCGTGTTCGCCGGCGGCGCAGCCGGCGCGGCGCATCTCTTCGGCCCGACGGCCGGCTATCTCTGGGGCTTCGTCCTCGCCGCCGGCGCCGTCGGCGCGCTCTCGCGGCGCGGCGGTTTCCCCGTCGTGCTCGCCGCGGCGCTTCTCGGCCACGCGATCATCCTGGCCTCGGGCTTCGCCCGCTTGGCCGCGCTCATGCCCGCAGCGCAAGCGTTCGCTGCGGGCGTCCTGCCCTTCGTGCTTGGCGCCGTCGTCAAATCCGCCGCCGCCGCGGCGCTCTGCGCCTTCATCCGCACACGGACGCCCAGCGGCCTCGCGCGCACTCGTTGACGGCGTCGGCGCGCCAACAAAAAAGGCGGCGCGATCGCCCGCGCCGCCTTCTCTTGTCTGCGCCGATGCCCGCCCTTAGCGGCCGCCGGCGACCGCGGCCTTCATCGTCGCGCTCGGACGGAACGCGAGCTTCTTGGAGGCCTTGATCTTGACCGGCTCGCCGGTGGCGGGGTTGCGGCCCATGCGCGCCTTGCGCGCGCGGACCATGACCATACCGAGATCGCCCAGCTTCACCTTCACGCCCTTCACGACGTGCGCCTTGATCACGTCGATATAGCCTTCGACGAAGCGCTTGGCGTCGGCGCGGCTCATCTCATTGTGGTCGGCGACGGCCTGAAGCAGCGCGCTGGCCGTGATCGTCTTGCCCGCGGGGGCTGTCACCTTTACGGCCTTCGTCGGCGCGGCGGCCTTGGCGGCTTTGCGCGGGGCGGCCTTCTTTGCGGGCTTCTTCGCGGCCTTCTTCGCGGTCTTCGCAACTTTGCGTGCCATGGTCTTCATCCTCTTTCTGGTCTGGGTTGGATTGGGTTGATGCGTTCCGGGTCGTTGTCTGGCCGAGCGCTGACGCACGCGGCGCATGAGATTTGTCGCTGGAATCGTCAACCAGAGCTGAACGCGAACGCCATAGCCGTCGTATTTTCCCCATGAAATGCGGCTTTTTCGCACTCTTGCGATCAAAAAGCCCGATTTCAAGGGCTTTTGGCCGCCCGCGCGTCTCGCCGATCGGACGCCGGGAATCACGTTTTCCCTTTGTTTACGGGCTTTCTGGCGCCTGGCCGCGCAGCGGGCCTAGCGCGCGCGCGGCAGCCGGTACAGCCGGAAGCGCCCATCGTCACGGCGATGGAAATAGATCGAACCGTCCGGCGCGACGCTCGGCGCCTCGACATGGCCCTCAAGCGGCAGCCGTTCCGGCTCGTTGAACGGCACCGAAGGGTCGCCCCGCGTCGCCCGCCAGATCTGCGGCCGCGAGAACGGCGCCGGCGGCCGCGGCGCGCGCGTAAAGTACAGCTCGCGCTCGTCTGCGCTGGTGGAGGGCGCATACTCGAGCGCGCCGGTGTTCACGTTCTCGAATAGCCGCTCGTAGCGCCGGTCGCGCGCGAAGCGCTGGCCATAGCGGCGCGCGATCATGATGTCGGCTTCCCACGGCAACGTCTGGCCGAAAATGAACCGCCCGTCCACGTAATAGAGCGAACCGCCGTCGGCGCTGATCTCGGCGTCGAAAATGATCCGCCCCCGCTCGGGGGCGGCCACGCCCTGCACCGGGCGCACCGCGCGGACCTCGTCGTTCTCAAAGACGCCGGCGAACACCGAGTGCAGCGTACGCTCGTACGAGCGCATCGAGACGAAGATGAAGCGTCCCATCCGGTCCATGCTCGGCGTTGAGTCGAGCGAGGGGGAATTGGCGCCCACCAGCGGGCCGAGCGAGCGGAACGTCCGCGCATCGATCCGCACCGCCACGACGATGTTCGTGCGCTCCGGCGCATCATTGCGATTATTGAAGAAGAGGTAGCGCCCATCGCGCGAGATGAACGGGTTCTGCGCTTCGCCGATGAAGCCGTCGATGGTCACGCGTTCGGGTTCGGACGCGAAGGCTTGGGCATGCGCAGGGCGCGTCGCTGCGGCGGCGAACGCGGCGACTGTCGTAGCCAAGCAGAGCGCGCGTAGGGACAACAAGCGGCGGCGTGCTCCCTCTGCGGCTGCAGGCGCCGCCCGCCGTTCAAACGCCGCGCGCGCCGGCTGCGCCGCGTTTGGCAAGCAGAAGCATCCCCGCCGCGCCTCGGCTGGTGGTTCGAACGTGCGCGCGTACGCGCTCGCATCGAGCCGAGCCTGTTTTCCATGCTGTGGAATAAGGCTCGCGCGGCGCCAAGTGCAAAACGCTGTAATTTTCAGCGCATCTGCATTCTCTCTTGACGCGAGGGCGCTGCTCATGCGTTCATGAGGCGTTGGAAGACGACGTCGCACGTCGGCCCACAAGTCGAAGCTCTGCAGCAAACGAAGCCAGGGTTCGGCGCGCGAATGGGTTCTGTCTTCCCGTCCGACAACTGTCCGCTGGGCGATGAGCCTGAGAAAGCGGTGTAGATGTTGCGGCCGGCGCCGCAGGCGCTTCAGCATTTGGCGTTGTTGCCGGAACAAAACATAAACATCAGTGTATGCGCGTGCGCTAGGATGCTGTTGCGTCCGATCATCTGCGCGTGAAGTATCGAGCCCTGCTGCGCCATGTCCCTCCGTCTTTTCGCTGCTCTTGAGCTGCCCGACGATGTTGCTGGGCGCGTCTGCGCGCTCATGCGCGGCGTGCCCGGCGCCGCGTGGCGGCCGCGCGAAAATCTGCACCTGACGCTCCGGTTCTTCGGCGACACGCCCGAGCCCGTCGCCGATGACGTCGACGCAGGTCTTGCGGAGGCGGCGCTGCGGGCGATCCCGTTCGACGTGCGCCTCAAAGGCGTGGGCGTGTTCGGCGGCGCCGATCCGCATGCGCTTTGGGTGGGCGTGGCCGAGAGCGCGGCGCTTGCCTCGCTGGCCGCCGGCTGCGAGCGCGCGGCGCGGCGAGCAGGGCTGAAGCCCGAGCCGCGCAAGTTCACGCCGCATGTCACCATCGCCTATCTCCGCAATCCCGATCGCGATCGGCTGATAAAGTTCGAGCAACGCTGCGCGCTGTTCGAAAGCGCGCCTTGGCGTGTGGACTCCTTCACGCTCTTCTCAAGCCGGCTTCGCCGCGATGCCCCCAGCATCTATTATCGGGAAGCCGACTATCGACTAGGCTGAACTCTGTTCTGCTGTGACGAAAAAGGGGCGCTTCCCTTGAAGCGCCCCTCGTGGTGATCAATGCGATGCGCTTATGAAACGGGCTGCTGCGCGGCGGGCTGTTGGCGCGGCGTGCGGCCTTCGGTGAGCGTGTCCGCCCCATCGGGCCCGACATGGCAGCAGCGCACCTGCATCTCCAGCACGCGCGTGTTGAAGCGGCACTCGGTGTCGTTGATGGAACGCAGGATCGAGAGTCCGCCCGCCCGCGTCGTGTAGCGTGTCTGCACGCAGCTGGTGAGCGTGTAGCCCGGATCGCTGCAGCTGCCGACTTGCCGCTGGCGCAGCGTATGCGTGGTGCACGTCATGTCGCGCGCCATCGCCTGATCGGCGGTCGCCTGCGCGCGGTCGGCGCGCTGGCGCGCATCGGTGGCCACGCCGAAAACTTGCTCCACGCGCCCGCGCACGGATTCCACATCGCGGTGCTGTTTGCAGATGTCGTAATTCGCGCGGCCCGGATCGGCGCAATATTCGGCGATGGTGTTGTCGCCGGTGCGGTTCGCACAGGCGGCTGCAAAAAGCGCCAGGGCCGCGACGGCGGCGAGGCGAATGTGGCTGAAGCGCATTCTGTCACCCTTTACTCAAGCACACCCCAAATAGTCGCTACAGGCCGAGCCGATAAATCTCAAGCCCCTACGCAGCGCGCAAGAATTAGCAGCGCAGCAAGGCGGCGAATCCTTCGCCGAATCTTACCGGCAGGCAATGTCAGAGCCTGAATGCTTATCGACCCATCTTGGGTCAGCTTTGCGTAGCGCAGAGAAGCCCATTGCGGCCGCCATCAGCCATGAAACCGCCCTCACCCTTGCCGACAAAGCCCTCCGCGCGGATGGCGCATTGCGGGAGAATGAGATGCGGCTCAAGGCGTTGGCGGCGAGTGCGGCGATGGCGTTGGCGTCGGCGGCGGCGCTTGCGCAGGATGCGCCGCCGGAGTCGGCGAACGATGAAATCGTCGTCCCCGGTCAGGTTGAGGTTCCAGCGCCGACGCCGCCGGGCGACCCGCGCACGCGCGCCCAGCGCATGCGCGACATCCGCGCCTGGGATCGGTGTCTCATCCGCGCTCAGTCCGTCGCCGATTCCGATCCCACCCGGTTCCAGGCCGAGACCCCTGAGGACTATTGCCGCGAGAGCCTCGGCATGGCGCACCGCACCGCCGTGCCGGTTTCGCACGAGGACTAGGCGCTTCGCGCCTTTCAGTGGCGCATGGTCTGCTGGATGTACTCTACAAGCTGGGTGAGCACTGTGCCCCAGCCTTCGTGGAAGCCCATGGCTTCGTGCTGCGTGCGGCCGTCTTCGTCGCGGTGGATGGCGAGCGCGGTGTATTTTGTGCCGCCGGATTTCGTCGCTTCAAGCAGGAGCGCGGCGGTGAAGAACGGCTTCTGCGACGGCCGATAGCCGGGCAAGAGCGCGTCGGTCCACACCAGCCGCGCGTGTGGAACAATCTCAAGGTAGCAGCCTACATTGGGGAATTCCTGCCCTTCTGGAGAGCGCATTGTGGAGCTGAAGATGCCGCCAGGCCTGAGATCGACCTCGCACGCTGTGATCGTCCGCGGCTTCGGGACAAACCAGTGCTTGATGTGCTCGGGCGTCGTCCACGCCTCCCAAACCAGTTCGCGCGGAACGTCGATTTCGCGCTCAAGGACAAGATCCAGCGCAGGGTCCGGCTTGAAGAAAGTGGTCAAGATCGCGTCTCCTTGAGCTTCACCAGATAGTCGTCGAGTTGATCGAGGCGTTGTTCCCACAATGTGCGCTGCGCCGAGAGCCAGTCCTCCACGACCTGCAGGCCCTTCGGCGCGAGCGAATATGTCCGTACACGGCCCTTCTTGCGCGACGTCACCAGCCCCGCGTCCTCCAAGGCCTTGAGGTGCTCGCTGAACGACTGGAGCGTCATATCGAACGGCGCCGCCAGTTCGCTTGCCGACGCCGCGCTCCGCCCCAGCCGCTCTATCACGCGCCGCCGCGTGGGATCAGCGAGCGCCCGGAACACCCCGTCGATCGGTTCAGAGGCCGCCGTCTGCATGGCGCGGCCGTAGCCTCGATAGATACTCAGGTCAATGCCTGAGCATCTATCCCTGTGACCGCGCGTCGCTTGCGTCGGCGGTGAAATTGAGACTTATTCGCGGCCGACATTAGGAATGACTCGCATTCGCGATCAGGGGTGGACGATGGCAAGGCTGAACCTTTTGCAGGCGGCGTCGGCGCTGTGCGCCGTCATGGCGCCGATGGCTTCGGCGCAGACCGCTGCGCCCCTGATCGTCGCCGACGCCGATATCGTCGTGATCGGCGAGCGCGAGAATCTGCTGCGGCTGCCGGGCTCCGGCGCCACGATCGAAAGCGAGGACCTGGAGACCGCCCGCGTGCTCACCGTCAACGAGGCGCTGCGTCAGGCGCCCGGCGTCTATCCGCGCGACGAGGAGGGGCTTGGCCTGCGCCCGAACATCGGCGTGCGCGGTCTCAATCCCACCCGCTCCAGCGAGGTGCTGCTGCTGGAAGACGGCCTGCCGCTCACCTACGGGCCGTACGGCGACAACGCCACCTATTCGCACCCGCCGCTGCGCCGCTTCGAACGCATCGAGATCCTGAAGGGCGCAAGCCAGATCCGCTTCGGGCCGCACACGGTCGGCGGCGTCGTCAACTACATCTCGCCCGACGCGCCGGAAGAGTTCGGCGGCAGCCTGTTCGCGGCGGGCGGCGATCACGGCTATGCGGAATTGGCCGGCGCGCTGGGCGGGCCTGTCGCCGGCTTTCGGCTGCTCGGCCATGCGAGCGCCACGCGCTTCGACGGCGTGCGCGACAATCACGATCTCGCGTTCGAGGATTACAGCCTCCGCGCCGAACGCACGCTCGCGCCGGGCCACGAACTGGTCGTGCGCGCCGCGATCAATCGCGAAAACAGCCAGGTCTCGTATTCGGGCCTCACCGAAGCGGAATTCGCCGCCGATCCGTACGGCAATCCGTTCCCCAACGATCGCTTCGACGCCGAACGCTACACCGGCGCCGTCACCCACGGCTGGTCGATCACGCCCGATCTGACGCTCACCACCTCGGCCTACTCGCTCTACTTCAATCGTGACTGGTGGCGTCAATCCTCGAACTCGGCCCAGCGCCCGAACGACGCGTCCGATCCCGCCTGCGCCGGCATGGCCAACCTCAACACCGCCTGCGGCAATGAGGGCCGCCTGCGCGAATATCATCAATACGGCGTCGAAAGCCGCCTCGCCTGGGAGGGCCGCCTCCTCGGCGCCGACGCCGACATCGAGGCCGGCCTGCGCTGGCATACGGAGCGGCAGAACCGCTTCCAGATCAATTCCGACACGCCCGCCGGGCGCACGCCCGGAACGTCCGTGAACGGAGGGATTGTCGAAAGCAATCTCCGCCGCGCCGACGCCGTTTCCGGTTTCGTGCTCGCCAGTCTGGACTACGGCCCGCTGACTCTCAGTCCCGGCGTGCGCGTGGAGAGCATCGAATTCGAGCGCGTCAACCGCCTCACCGGCGCGGCCGGCGAAACCGATTTGACCGAAGTGATCCCCGGCCTCGGCGCCGTCTGGGCCGTGCGTGACGATCTTGCGATCTATGCCGGCGTGCACCGCGGCTTCTCGCCCCCGCGCGTGGAGGACATCGTCACCAACGCCGGCGGCTCGGTCGATCTCGATGCCGAGGAGAGCACGAACTGGGAGCTTGGCCTGCGCGGAACGCTGACGCGCGGCCTCGATCTCGACGTCGCCTATTTCGTGATGGATTTCGAAAATCAGATTGTCCCGGCCTCCGTCGCTGGCGGCGTCGGCGCGACGCTGACCAGCGCCGGCGAAACCCGCCATGCGGGAATCGAGGCGAGCATGCGCGGCTCGCTGCGCGACATGGGCCTGATGCAGCGCGACGACATCTTCTTCCGTGCCGCCGCGACCTGGGTGGATGAGGCGCAGTTTGAAGGCGTGCGCTTCTCTTCGGTCTCCGGCTTCAGCGGCGTCTCGGTGTCCGGCAATCGCCTCCCGTATGCGCCCGAATGGATCGCGTCCGCAGCGCTCGGCTACGCGCGCGGCGATTGGCTGACGCTGCAGGCCGAACTGCAATACACCGGCGAGATGTTCACCGACGATCTCAACACCATCGCGCCCATCGCCAACGGCCAGCGCGGCCTGATCGAGGAGGCGACCATTCTCAACCTCGCCGCCAACATCCGCCCCGGCGGCGGCGACGCGGTGTTCTTCGTCACCGTGAAGAACGTGGCGGACGAGCTCTACATCGTCGACCGCGTCCGCGGCATCCTCCCCGGCGCCCCGCGCCTCGTGCAAGCCGGCGTCAGCTGGGAGTTCTAGTCCGCCGCATCCAGCAGCGCGTCGATGTCGTCGTCGCTGAGTCCGAAATGGTGGCCGACCTCGTGCACCAGCACATGCGCCACCAGTTCGCCCAGGTCGACGTCGCCGCGCTCGATCCATTCGTCCAGGATCGCGCGCCGATAGAGGAACACGAACGGGATGGCGGGCGCAGGGTCGCTGATCGAACGGCGCGTAAGGTCCACGCCTGAATAGAGGCCCGTGAGCTCGAACGGATCCTCGATGTCGAGTTCCGCGAGCGTTTCTTCGTCGGCCAGCTCCTCGATCCGGAACACGACGTCGCCGGCGAGCGCACGGAACTGCGCCGGCAGCGCCGCCCAGGCCGCGCGCGCCAGCGCCTCGATGTCATCCAAAGAAGGGGCGAGGAGGGGCGCCATCTCCGCTAGAGACAGGGCCCGCTCCTCGCCGTCAACACGGCGGCGCGCGGGGAGGTGCGCGCCGCCGGCGCGCCGCGAGAGCTGGTCCGCGGCGCAAGCCCCCGTTACTCGGCCGCGATCCTTGCCGCCGCGAGATTTTCCTTGGTCGGCAAGGGTCGCTCCAGCATGCCCCAATCGATCAGCGCATCGCCGGCCAGGTCCTCGTACCTGAGCGCGCCCAGCGCCTCGTATTTCGGCCGCATCCGCTCGGTCAACAGACCCACGCGCTTCAGGTTCGGCATGATCCGCTCGAACAGCAATTCGCGGAACATCGCGATCACCTGGCTGTCCATGATATGCTTGTGCGCAGCTTCCACGTCGAAGCCGTATTCGCGCGCCACATCCAGGCTGAACAGCCGGTCGCGCATCACGCAGCAGGCCTGATAGGCGAACTCGGCGCGGTCTTCGCGCTCAGCCTCGGGCAGGATCTTGATCCAGTCTTCAAGATAATTGACGCCGAACGCCACGTGTCGGCCTTCGTCGCGGATGACCAGCTCCACGATCTGCTTCAAGAGCGGATCTTTCGTCGTGCGCACTTGCGTGTTGAACGCGGCGAGCGCCAGCCCCTCGATGATCAGCTGCATGCCGATGAATTTGAGATCCCAGCGCTCGTCCTCGAGCACTTTGTCGATCAGCGCCTTGAGGTTCGGATTGATCGGATAGATCATCTTGCAGCGTCGCCTGAGATAGGCGTTGAACACCTCCACGTGGCGGGCTTCGTCGAACGTCTGCGAGGCGGCGTAGAGCTTGGCGTCGGCTGTCGGCGCGCAGGAGACGAGCTGCGAGGCCACAAGCAGCGCGCCTTGTTCGCCGTGCAGGAACTGGCTGATCGTCTGAGCGTGGCCCTTCCAGGCGAAGCGCACCTTTTCCGAGTGCGGCAGCGCCTCGTATTCCGGATAGCCGCGCAGCGCGCCGGTGAACTCCTCCATCGGGAAGTCGCTCATGTCGCACGGCGCATCCCAATCGACATCGAGCGTCGAATTCCAATTGTGCTGCTTTCCGAGCTCGTAGAGCCGCCGGATCTTCGCGTTGGCGCTCTCATAATCCCAGTTGAACGAGCCGGTGAGCGGGGTGCGGAAAATCTCCCGGATCGTCTCGACGTCCTCGAGCGTCAGCTTGCCCTCCAGATCGTCATTGAACGTCCGCACCGCTTGCGGGGGCTTGTCCACGACCGTCACGCGCATCGTCGTTCTCCCAGTAACAGACTGTTTTTATGGTAAATTCGCCGCGGAGCGCCGAACTCCCTCAACGCCCATCCTTACAAATCCGTGACGCACCCGTCATTTTTCTTGATCAAGGCGCTCGTCCCGTGTAGGGAGGATGCTGTCGAGAACTGCGACAGCGAGCGCTACGATCAGGGAGAAGAGCATGGCCGACGGCGAAAACGGCATCCGTCAGATCACCAAGGACGACGTTTACGACGCAGTCGCGCCCACCGATTTCGGCGCCATGCTCGACATCGAACGCCATATGACCCGCTCAAGCGCGTTCGATAAGATCATCTCCGCGACCCATGATCATTTCTGGGATCCTCTGGACAAGAAATACATCGACTTCGACGCCGAGCCCTGGGACCTCGACGCCCAGGATCTCCAGCCCGACGAGATGGTTCCCGCGCTGCAGACAGATTACGTGCGCGAGCATTTCGAAAAGCATCCCGAGCTGCGCACCCGCTTCAAGAACGAAGTCGCGCGCTGGTCGATGAGCGCGATCCTGCATGGCGAGCAGGGCGCGCTGAACCTGTCCGCTTCGCTCTGCCACGTGCTGCGCGATCCCGGCGCCCAGGAATACGCCGCCAACCAGTGCCGCGAAGAGGGCCGCCATGTCACCGCCTTCGCGAAATACGTGAAGGCCCGCTGGGGCAGCCCGCTCCCGTGCGGCCAGACTTTGGCCACGCTCCTGCAGGAGATCGTGCACGCGCCGGAGGTCTACAAGAAGATCATCGGCATGCAGATGCTGGTTGAAGGCCTCGCCATGGGCGCCTTCGCCACGATCTATCAGAAATGGCACGATCCCCTCGCGCGCCGCCTCACCCAGCTCGTGATGACGGACGAAGCCTTCCACCACAAGTTCGGGAAAATCTGGGCCGAACGCACTATCCCGAAACTGACGCCGGAAGAGCACAACATCGTCGAGGATTGGGCGGCGCACTGCTTCCAGACGCTGTTGTTCAATCTCGTCGCGCCGCACCAGATGAAGGACATCTATGTCCGCTTCGGCCTCGATCCGGAACTCGTGATGGAGGGCTTCCAGAAGGTCGCCACCGACGAAGCCCGCCGCGAGCAGATGAAGGAATCGACCAACATCTTCCGCGTGCTGGTGAAGACGCTCTACAACGCCGGCATCATCACCGAGCGCACCGCGCCCTTCTACGCGATGTACGTCAATTTTGACGAGTTCAAAGCCGAAGGCGATGAGATGGTCGGCGACGCGATCGCCATGGACGGCATCAAATACCTCCAGACCATCAATTTCGGCGTGGATACGAACGCGCTCGCCCGCGTCGCGGCGGAATAAGTTCGATTTGACCTTTCCAAGACTGCCTCCTAAACCTCCGGTTGGAGGGGGTGGCCTTGGATATCGAAGAAGTAATTCTCGACGTCCTGAGATCTGGCTCGGCGCAGCGGTTGCGCGGCGAGTTGTGGGTTGTCGCTAATCGCCGATTGCAGCGCAGCATTTCGGTGGACGAATGGCGATCTGCAATAGAGTCCCTGCAGGCTCGGGGCTTGGTCACTGTAAGTGCAGGAGCAGGCGACAGGGTCGCACTGGCGGGCGCTCACGGCTTGAGCGCGCATGGCGCCGAGCCTGCTTCTTCACCCGTCGATGAAGGGCCGCCGAACACATTCCCCTTAGAGGGACAGCTGATGCCAGCGCTCGGAGTGTGGCTCGAAAGCCGCTTCATACCATCGCTGGGGGACCATGCGCAGGCGGTGTCTCAAAATACGGCCTACCGGGGGCCGCGACGGGGAGCTTGGTCTCAACCTGACTACACCATTGCGTCGGTCCGCAGGTACAAATACTCGAACATTCGCGAAGTTGATTTGTTCGGATTTGAGCTCAAGCGTGCGGGTGCGGTAACCGTCGTCGCCGTCCACGAGGCGCTGGCCCACACGCGTTGGGTGCATCATTCCAGCCTAGTCTTCCATCTTCCCGATCCAGGGATGTCAGACTTGGATACGATCAAGCACGAATGCGCCCGACACGGCATAGGGCTTATCGTCTTCGAGAAGCCCGATGCACTTGATACTTGGAAAATGCACACTGAGCCAGAAAAGAGATCGGTCGACCCCCTAAGTGTAGATCGATTTGTCGACGAACGTTTCGAGGAAGAAAGCAAAGCAAAGCTCCGACAATGGCTAACGTCGTCATGAACGGCCGGGTTGTCGCTTTCTGCAATCGCAAGGGAGGCGTGGGAAAGACGACTTCCGCTGTGAGCGTCGCCGACACGCTCCAAAGCCAGTTCGGAAAAAGCGTAGTCTTGGTGGACACCGATCCTCAGGGCAGTTCTAGTATGGCGCTCGCTCGCGATGATATGCTGAGGGGTGGCTTGGCTTCAAAGTTCCTTGAAAGGACGTTGAGTGGGAGCTCCCTGGATGGGCGCAGAATCGATCTCGACGCCGTGGTGCGCCGCGCGGTGGGACGGTTGACCGATCGCCCTGAAACGCCAATGGCGCTGGTCCCGATTTCCCCGGCCTTCTGGAAGTATGAAATCAAAGTTCGAAAAGAGGTCGCCTTCTTCTCGACGACACGGACCGTGGCAGTCCGTCGATTCCGCCGGCTAATGGGCGAACTGCGCCGAGAATATGACTTCACGATAATTGACACTGCTCCCGGCGTCAGCATGCTCTTTGAGAACATCGTTCGGGCAAGCGATTTCCTTGTGATTCCATGCGTGCCTGATCCGGTCTCGGCGTGGGGACTGAACCTCCTAAGCGAAGAACTTGCATCGATGCGCGGCAATCCTGCACCGCCGGCGCGCATCTTGTGGACGCAGTTTAATCCCAACTCGAATTGGCAAGACCGGATCCGCCAGGATCTGGAGCCCTTGCCATTCCCGTATTTCACACGTGGAAACGAGGCGCCGGGAGGCGAGGCGCAGGAAATCCTAGGGATTGGTCAATACTCCGGTCTGCCGGCGGCTATCGCGAACGTTGAGCCGCGCAGCTGGTCGGCCTTGTATTCCGGTCCTCTTGGAGCGAATCTGCTACGAATCTGTGAGGACATGCTGGACGTCCTCGATGGAGCTTCGGAATGATCTCCGACCTTTCGCGAGCGATAGCAGACGCGCTCAATGACGCGCGACTCACAAGCGCGAACGCCACCAAGATGCGCAAACGGCTGACTGCGGTCGCAATCGATCCACTTTTGTCCTCAATGAGCCTAACCCAGGTTCAGGCGTTGGCACGGCGTGGTCACGGGCCGGTTCTTGATGAGCTGATCCGCGATATGACACTGGCGCAGCTCAAGAAGGTCTCTAAAGCCTGGAATCCTCATCGCGCGATTCCTAAAGAACCGATCATGCGAGATTTGCAGGTGGAGGTCCGGGAGCTAGCTGCATCAAAGCGGCAACCCAGCGACCCGCCCCTGCCGAAAAAATCGAAGGGGACCGGATCGCGGCGGGGAAGGAGCGGCCAAGCCAGAATGGTGGCTGCCGAATAGCGGTCAAAGCAAAGCCGCGGGGCACAGCGGCCGCGCACTCCTTCTTGCTCCGCCGTCCTTTCGCCCAGGAGCGCGGGCAAGAGGGCCGCGGAGGGATTTCCATGGCCTGGCTCCTTTCCGCGCTGCTCATGTTCGTCGCGCTCGCAGCGCCCGCGCATGCGCAGGACAATACGCAGTCGGAAGAAGAGATCGTCGTCACGCTGCCGGGCCCGGAGATGTGGCGCGTGCATGATTCCGACAGCGAGCTCTTCCTCCTCGCGGTCGTACGCCCGCTGCCGCGCCGCGTGCAATGGAATACGCGCCCGTTCGAAGCCAGACTGCGCGGCGCCGATCGCTTCTATCTGGAAGCCGTGCAGGGCGCCGACGCGGGCCAGCTCCTGAGGTTGATGACCACGCGCCGCAATGCGCTCTGGAATCCCGATGGCGCCAAGCTGCAGGACTTTCTCGAGCCCGCGCTCTATGCCCGCGTCGAACGCGCCGCCGCCGCAGCCGACATGCGCGTGCGTGAGCTGGAACGCTTGCGCCCGCTGCATGCAGGCAGCCGCCTCATTCGCGAGACCGCCAAGCAGGCGGGGCTGAGCTTCGATGTCGATGTCGCCAATGAAGCCAGGCGCAAGGCCCGCCGCGCCCGCGTCCGCGTCGAGGAGGTCGCGTTCATTCGCGTCGGCGCGCTGGTCAACGCGATGAACGCGCTGCCGCTCGGCGCCGATGCGCCGTGCCTTGCCTTGCAGCTCGATGTCGTCGAACGGCTCATTCCCGCGATGCAGCGCCGCGCCGAAGCCTGGGCCGCCGGAGACGCCGCTGCCTTGCGCGCCGCCGCCGGCATGGTGGACGAAGCGGCGTGCGTCGCCGCCTTGGCGGAGGGCGGCCTCACCATCGAAGAACTCATGCGCCGCCGCCTGAACGGCTGGCGCGCAATCGTCGATCGCGCGCTGGCCACGCCCGGGCGCCGCGTCGCCGCCATCGACGCGGAACTCCTGCTGCGCCCGGGCGGCCTCCTCGCCTCATTGCACGCAGCCGGCATCGCTGTCGAAGAGCCATAACCGGCCGCCTGCAAGTGGCCGAACACTTGGCGGTCGAGTAATCTGCGCGCGCCATGAGCGCGCCGGACATGTCCGCAAACGAACCATCGAGCCGCCCGGAGATCACCGCGCTGCTCGCCCGCGGCGTGACCCGGCTGCTGCTCGATCATGACGTGGCGCCGGTGCTGGAGATGCCGCTCGCCAACGGCCGGCGGGCCGATCTCTGCGGCCTCTCGCCCAAGGGCGAGATCTGGATCGTGGAGACCAAGTCCTGCCTGGCTGATTTCGCCGTCGATTCCAAATGGCCGGACTATCTCGATTATTGCGATCTCTTCTTCTTCGCCGTCGCCGAGGATTTTCCACGGCATCTCATTCCTGACAGCGCCGGCCTGATCGTCGCCGACGGCTTCGGCGGCGCGATCCTGCGCCGGCCCGCGCCTGCGCCGCTCGCCCCCGCCCGCCGCAAGATGATGACGTTGGCGCTGGCGCGCCTGGCGGCGCTGCGTCTCGCTCAGGGCTGATCCCCAAGCCTTTCGCAGCGGTCCCCGCGGCGCGCGGCGTCGGCGTTGGCGAACGCCGCCGCGGTGGGCGCCACG
>JACAEE010000132.1 GCA_013389015.1 Hydrogenophilaceae bacterium
ACACCCCACAAACCCCACCGCCTGCGGCCCCCCTAATGGGGGCCCGATTTTCTTCAGCCGGGGCTTTGCGGCGCCGATGCGCTGGAAAAGGCCCGGCGATCTTGCTAAACACCGCGCCTCGCTGTTCCTCGGTAGCTCAGCGGTAGAGCAACCGGCTGTTAACCGGTTGGTCGTAGGTTCGAATCCTACCCGGGGAGCCAGCGCTGTGCGCCTGCCGCCTCCTCTCTCCTTCAAGTTCCCACAGCGCCCGCCCGCTTGACGCCGACGCAGGAAGCGCGGTCTCGTCACGCCTATGAACTCTACGCGGCGCACGATCCTTGCGGCGGGGCTGGCGGCGCCGCTGCCGGCGTGCGTGCACGGGGCGAGCATGAACGAAATCTTCGATGTGATCGTCGTCGGCGCCGGAGTGTTCGGCGCATGGACGGCCGAGCATTTGCGCCGGCGCGGGCGGCGCGTGCTGCTGGTCGACCAGATGGGCCCGGGCAATGCGCGCTCGTCCTCCGGCGGCGAAAGCCGGCTGACGCGCGCGGCCTACGGCGCCGACCGGATTTACAGCGAGATGGCGCTCGCCGCGCTGCCGGAATGGAAGGCGCTGTCCGCCGCCGCGTCGCTGCCCATCTTCCACGAAACCGGCGTGCTCTTCTGCTTCAATGAAATGGTCGACTACGCGCGCCAGTCGATCGAAGCCCATCGCGCCTTGGGCGTTCCGCTGGAAGAGCTCGACCGCGCCGCCCTCGCCGGCCGCTGGCCGCAGATGAATCTCGACGGCGTCGCCTTCGCGCTTTTCGAGCCCGATTTCGGCGCGCTCATGGCGCGGCGCGGCGTCGAGGAGACTGTGCGCCGGTTCACAGCGCGCGGCGGCGCGTTCCGCATCGCGCATGCGCGTCCCGGCGCCGACGGCCGCGAAGTCGTCCTCAACGGCGCGCCGACGCGGGCGGACGCGATCGTCTATGCGTGCGGGCCGTGGCTGCCCAAGGTCTTCCCCGCGCTTCTCGCCGAGCGCATCTTCGTCACCCGCCAGGAGATCGCCTTCGTCGCGCCGCCCGATGGCGATGACCGCTTCGAAGCGCACGCCCTTCCCGGCTGGATCGACTACAACGGCGGGGACGTCTATTACGGGTTCCCCAATCTCGAGGCGCGCGGCTTCAAGCTCGCGCGCGACACGCACGGCGCTTCGTTCGATCCCGATAGCGGCGACCGCCGCATGAGCGACGAAGGCGCGGCGCTGCTGCGCGCCTATCTGGCCCGCCGTTTCCCCGCGCTCGCAGATCGTCCGTTCACGGAGTTTCGCGTCTGCCAGTACGAGAACAGTTCGAGCGGCGACTTTCTGATCGATGGCTGCCCGGGGCGCGAAGGCGCGTTTCTCCTGGGCGGCGGCTCCGGCCACGGCTTCAAGCACGGCCCCGAGGTCGGGCGGCTGATGGCCGATCTCGTGCTCGACGGCCGCGTCCCGGATCAGCGCTTCTCCTACGCCGCCAAAGGCGTCACGCACCGACGCGAAGTGCTTTAGTTAGGCGGCCTCGTCGGGTCAGGCCGAAACGCCGAACGGCAGGTTCGGCTCGACCTCATGGGTGTCGATCACGTCTTCGGTTTCGGCGTCGACGACCTTGAGCAGGACTTCGTAGCCCCACAGGTCGGCCAGGCGCTGCAACACCTCGCCGAGGTCGCCCTCGTGCATCTGCACGCCGTCATGCACCCGGTGCTGCAGCTCCAGGCGCCGCTCGCCGACAAGATCCACATCGACGATGTGAATGTCGGGATCGCGCCGCGAGAGGTCATATTGGCGCGAGATCGCGCGCCGCAGATTGCGGTAGCCGCGCTCGTCATGGATCGCGCTGACCTTCATATATTCCTCGGCCTCATCGTCATTGACGAGGAAGAGCCCAAAACGGCGCATGATGTTGGGCGAGAGGTACTGCGAGAGAAAGCTTTCGTCGCGGAAGTTCGCCCACACGTCCTTCAGCGTTTCGTACGGGTCGCGGTTGCCGGCGATCTCGGGGAACCAGAATCGATCCTCCTCGGTGGGATCGAGCGTGATGCGCTCGATATCCTGCATCATGGCGAAGCCAAGCGCGTAGGGATTGATGCCGTTATAGCGGGGATCGTCGAAACTCGGCTGCGTGATCACATTCGTATGCGAATGGAGAAACTCCATATAGGCGCCGTCGTTGATCCGGCCTTGCTCGTGCAGGCGCGTCATGATCCGGTGATGGGTGAACGTGGCGCAGCCTTCGTTCATCACCTGCGTCTGCCGCTGCGGATAGAAATACTGCGCGATGTTGCGCACGATGCGCAGCACTTCGCGCTGCCAAGGCAGGAGCCGGGGCGCGGTCTTCTCCAGGAAGTAGAGGATGTTTTCTTCCGGCAGGCCGAGCAAGGCGCGCCGCCGTTCCTCATCGGAGCGGTTCTGGCCCTTGCGCCGCCCCCCGCCCGGCACCGTGCGCCATAGATCGTTGAACAGCTTCTCGCCGTGCTCGCGCCGTTCGCGTTCGCGTTTCTCCTCGGTGCGCAGATTGGGCGCGCGCTTGCGCGGGCTGCGGTGGACGCCGTGGGACTGCAGCGCGTGCGCCGCATCCAGAAGCCGCTCGACCTCGGCCTGCCCGTAACGCTCCTCGCATTGGGCGATGTAGCTTTTGGCGAACGCCAGATAGTCGAGAATGCCGTCGGCGTCGGTCCACAGCTTGAAGACGTGGTTGTGCTTGAAGAAGTGGTTATGCCCGAAGCCGGCGTGCGCCATGACGAGCGTCTGCATCGTCACGGTGTTCTCCTCCATGATGTAGACGATGCAGGGGTTCGAGTTGATCACAATCTCATAAGCGAGCCCCTGGAAGCCCTTCCGGTACATCGCCTCGTTGCGCGCGAAGTGCTTGCCGAAGCTCCAGTGGTTGTAGAAGAGAGGCATGCCCGTCGACGCGTAGGCGTCGAGCATCTGTTCCGACGTGATCACTTCGATCTGATTGGGCATCGGATCGAGCTTCATTTCGCCCAAGGCGATCTCTTCGAGCGCGCCGTAAATCCGCTGGATGAGCGGGAAATCCCAATCCATGCCCGTATAGAGCAGCCGGCTTTCGTCCTTGGCGAGCGCGCTCATGCGGCCTCGGCTCCCTGACGCTGGAAGAGTTCGCGGAACACCGGATAGATGTCGCGGCGATGGTTCACCTTGCGCATCGACATGGGCGTCTTCGGGCCCTGGATGAGTTCGTAGGCGCGCCAGAGATTGCTCGGCCTGTCGAGCCCCGGCATAGGCGCGATCGGATGATCGGGGCCGACTTCAAGATAGGCGTAATACTGCACCATCGGCAGGATCGTATCGGTGAGCAGCGACAGCGTCCGCGGATTGTCGGAGGTGGCGTTGTCGCCGTCAGAGCTCTGGGCGGCGTAGATGTTCCAGGCGTTCACCGGATAGCGCGACCGCACGATCCGGATCATCTCCTCCAACGCCGTGGAGACGACGGTGCCGCCGGTCTCGCGGCTATAGAAGAAGGTCTGCTCGTCCACCTCTTGCGCCAGATGGGTATGGCGGATGAAGACGATCTCGACGGCCTCGTAGCGCCGCTTCAGGAACAGATAGAGCAGGCTGTAGAACCTCTTGGCGAGATCCTTCATGTGCTCGTCCATCGAACCGGAGACGTCCATGAGGCAGAACATCACCGCTTGCGCGATCGGCTTGGGCTGGGACTCGTAGCGCCTGTAGCGCACGTCCAGCGGATCGATATAGGGGATGGTGACGGCGCGCTTGGTCTGGCGCTCAAGCTCAAGCCGCGCCTGCTTGATCTCGTCCTCGCTGGCGCCGTCCCGCTCGAGCGCGTCAAGGTCCGCCTGCAGCGCGGCGATATCCGCTGGACCCGGGCGCCGCAGCGCGATGCGCCGCGCCAGCGAGTTCTTCAGCGTCCGGGGGATCGAGATGTTCGCGGGCGAGCCGTAGGCGCGAAACCCCGCGCGGCGCCATTCCGGCATCCCCATCACCGCGATCTGCCGCTTGGCCAGATCGGGCAGTTCGAGATCCTCGAGGAAGAGATCGAGAAACTCCTCGTCGGACAGCGCGAACCGGAATTCGTCCTCGCCGCCGCCATCGAGCCCGCCGCCGCTCGAACCGGCGCCGCCCTCGGGCCGTGCGATCAGATCGCCTTCAACATATTTCTTGTTGCCCGGCAGCACATAATCTCGAACCCCGCCTTCGCCGGAGCGGCGCAGCGTCGGCTCGTGCACGCCGCCGGACGGGATCGTGATCTCCCCGCCGGAATCCATGTCCTTGATGCCGCGCCCGCGGGACGCTTCGCGCACCGCGTTGCGGACGGCCGCGCGCGCCCGGCGGATGAAGCGCTGCCGGTTCGAGAGGCTCTTGCCGCCGGGATTGAGGCGCCGATCGATGATGTGCATGCGCGTCCGATCACCCGGCCTGCTTCACCCGCATGTACCATTCCACGAGCCGCCGCACCTGCCGCTCGGTATAGCCGCGCGCCACCATGCGGCTGACGAACTCGCCGTGCTTCTTTTCGGTCTCGCTGTCCTTCTTGGAGCCGAAGCTGATGACGGGCAGGAGATCCTCCACCTGCGAGAACATCCGCCGCTCGATCACTTCGCGGATCTTCTCATAGCTTGTCCAGGACGGGTTGCGCCCGCCATGGCTCGCGCGCGCGCGCAACGTGAACTTCACGATCTCGTTGCGGAAGTCCTTGGGGTTGGCGATGCCGGCCGGCTTCTCGATCTTGGAGAGCTCCTGATTGAGGAGCTCGCGATTGAGCATGTGGCCAGTGTCGGGATCCTTGAAGTCGATGTCCTCGATCCAGGCGTCAGCGTAATCGACATAACGGTCGAACAGGTTCTGCCCGTAATCGTGGTAGCTTTCCAGATACGCCTTCTGGATCTCGTGGCCGATGAACTCCGCAAAGCGCGGCGCAAGCTCGGCCTTGATGAACTCGAGATACCGGTTTTCGGTGTCCTCCGGATATTGCTCGCGCCGGATCGCCTGCTCGAGCACATACATGAGATGCACCGGGTCTGCGGCGATCTCTTCGGTGTCGATATTGTAGGTCGCGGCCAGCGCCTTGAAGGCGAAGCGCGTGGAGACGCCGTCCATGCCTTCGTCGACGCCGGCGGCGTCCTTGTATTCCTGCATGGTCCGCGCCTTGGGGTCGACCTCCTTGAGGCTTTCCCCGTCATAAACGCGCATCTTGGCGTAATGGCTTGAATTCTCGTGCGGCTTGAGCCGCGTCAGCACCGAGAAGCGCGCCAGCATCTCCAGCGTGCCGGGCGCGCACGGCGCCTCCGCCAGCTCGGAATTACGGATGAGCTTCTCGTAGATCTGCTTCTCTTCCGTGACCCGCAGGCAGTACGGCACCTTGATCACGAAGATCCGGTCGATGAAGGCTTCGTTGTTCTTGTTGTTGCGGAACGCCTGCCACTCGGCTTCGTTCGAGTGCGCCATGACGATGCCGTTGAACGGGATCGCGCCGATATTCTCGGTGCCGACATAGGCGCCGTCCTGCGTCGCGGTGAGCAGCGGGTGCAGCATCTTGATCGGCGCCTTGAACATCTCGACGAACTCGAGGACGCCCTGGTTGGCGCGGTTGAGGCCGCCGGAATAGGAATAGGCGTCGCTGTCGTTCTGGGCGTGCAGCTCAAGCTTGCGGATATCCACCTTGCCGACCAGCGAGGCCACGTCCTGGTTGTTCTCATCCCCCGGCTCGGTCTTGGCGATGGCGATTTGGCGGAGCCGGGAGGGATTGATCTTGGCCACGCGGAACTGGCTGATGTCCCCGCCCAGTTCGTCGAGGCGCTTCACGGCCCAGGGACTCATCATCCCCGTGAGCCGGCGGCGCGGCACGCCGTACTTGTTCTCCAGGATGTCGCCCTGCGTGACGGGGTCGAACAGGACCAGCGGGCTCTCGAAGATCGGCGACAGTTCGGCGCCGGCCTTCAGCACATAGATGGGCTTGTCCTCCATGAGCTGCTTGATGCGCTCCGCGAGGGAGGATTTGCCGCCGCCGACCGGGCCGAGCAGGTACAGAATCTGCTTGCGCTCCTCCAGGCCTTGGGCCCCGTGCCGGAAGAAGGCGACGATCCGCTCGATCGTTTCTTCCATGCCGAAGAATTCGGGGAACGAGGGATAGACGCGGATCGTGCGGTTCATGAACACCCGCCCGAGGCGCGCGTCCTTGGCCGTATCGATCATCCGGGGCTCGCCGATCGCGGCGAGAAGGCGCTCGTGGGGGCCCGCATAGAACAGCGGGTCCGACCGGCACCCGTCGAGAAAGTCCGCAAGCGACATTTCGTGCTCGCGGCGCGACTCGAAGGCTTTCGAGTAAGACTGGAACAGGTCCATCGTCATTGGCGCTCCGTTCGGCGGAGGCCGCCATCCGCAGGCCGCCGCCAGTGGCTATTGCCGGTGCAATCAAACGACTCCGCCGCGGCGCAAAAATGACGGATCGGTCACATTCGCGCTGGCTTCAGCATCTCCTGAGTCTCGAAATCCCCTGACTCCTGAACGCGAAGATTTCGCCCCCCAAACTATTGAAACTCCGTCCTTCCGCGCCGTGGCGCATGCCGCAGCGCTCCATCATACGCTGATCCTGCGCTTGTGGGATTGCCGAAAGGCGCGTCTTGCGTGCGCGCGCCCGAGCCTTCCCAAAAGCGCCTGACCGTGAGACGCGCCGCTTCCCGGCTTCACCCTGATCCCGGATTGCGGCGCGGCGCGCGTCCGACGCGGCTGATCCCTCCCCGATCAGCCGGTCAGGCCGGCTGCGCAGCCGATCGTTCGATCCACTCGCCGCCGTCCTCCGGCGTGCGTCCATCGTCCTGTCCCGTCGCCATTGCGTGAGCGCTGCGGACGACTTCATCTTCAGCATCGGCGCCTCAGGAATATGCGCGGCTCCCGGCGGCATTTCAACGCAACGCTGCGGTTGCGCGAACCATCTCTCGCCGGTTCCGCCGATTGGCATAAGCGCGTCATTAACCCTTCGCTACCGATCCGGGGCGCAAATGACCTGCACGACAGCGCGCAGGCGGGGAGGATATGCGCCATCTGCTCTTTGGGTTCGCCGCGGGCTGCTTTGCGCTCGCGGGCCTCGGCTTCTTCGCCTTGGCGGCGCTGCGTCGTCCCGATCTCCCGCGCGCGGTGCTGGAGCGGCGCTACGCGACGCCGCGCTCGGTCTTCGTCGAAGGCCTTGACGGACTTGAAATTCACTGTCGCGACGAGGGCCCGCGCGACGCCCCCGCAATCCTTCTTGTCCACGGCTATTGCGCCTCGCTTCATACCTGGGACGCCTGGGTGCGCCGGCTGTCCCGCCGCCGCCGCGTCATCGCGCTCGACCTCCCGGGGCACGGGCTGACGCGCACGCCCCTCGGCTACGAACTGACCCGCGGCAGCTTCACCGGCGCCATCGACGCCGTCGCGCGGGCCCTTGGTCTTCACCGCTTCGCGATCGCCGGCTCATCCCTGGGCGGCGCGGTGGCGTGGGATTACGCCGCGCGGCGCCCGCGCAAAGTCGAGGCGCTGATCCTTGTCGGCGCAGCAGGCTGGACGCCCGGCCCCGACGCCGACGTGCTCGACCCCGCCTCGATGCAGATGCTGCGCTCCCCGCTCGGCCCGCTGCTGTGCGATCTCGACAACAGTCCCTGGCTTCGTCGCGGGCTGCGCGCCTCCTTCGCCGACCCCCGCCATGCGGACGACGCCATGGTCCAGCGTTATGTCGACCTCTCGCGCGCGCCGATGAACCGATCGGTCCAGATGCAAGTGGCGCTCAATCGCAAGGCTCGCATCAACGCGACCGAGTCGCTGCTGGCCCGCATCGGCGCCCCGACGCTCGTGATGCACGGCCGCCACGACGCCATCGTCCCCGTCGAAGACAGCGCCCGCTTCGCCGCGCTCATCCCCGAAGCGAGCCTCCTCATCTACGAGGAGGCCGGACACATCGTTCAAGAAGAAGCCGCCGAGGCGAGCGCGCGCGACGTCGAAGCCTTCCTCCAGCGCGTCGCCGCGCCGCGCGCCCGACTCAAACTCGCCGCCTAGCGATGTGACTCTGCAGGGCCAAGCGGGATGCCAACGTTAGAAACGGACCGCTAGCGGCGCCTCTGCAAGGCCTCGAACCGCGCGCTTGCGCCGCGCCAGTCGAGCAGTTCGTCCACGACGAGCCGAAGGTGCCGTTCGCGGTCATGCTGATAGTCGAGATAGTAGGCGTGCTCCCAAACATCGAGCACCAGCAGCGGCGCATGCCCTTGCGTCAACACCGTCCCGGCGTCATGCGTTTCGATCAGGTGCAGCGCGCCGTCCTTGTAGGTGAGCGAAACCCATCCGCTGGCGAAATGCCCCACGCCCTTGGCGACGAGCGCATCCTCCAAGTCGATGAGGGCGCCGAAATCAGTTTCAATCTGCGCAGCGAGCGTTGCGGAGGGTTCTCCGCCGTCAGGCGATAGGGATTCCCAATAGCGATCGTGGTTCCACGCCTGCCCCGCGGCGTTGGCGAGTGCACGGGCCTCGGGATCCGACGCGGTGGCGATCAAGATTTCTTCGAGCGAACTGTCCGCATAGCCGGCGCCTTCGATCAGCGTGTTGATGCGCTTCACATAGCCGGCGTGATGCGCCTCATAATGCTTGTCCACAGTCGCAGCCGATATTACCGGCGCGAGCGCATCCTTGGCCCACGGCAGCGGCGGCAACGTGATCTGCGGCATCAATTTCTCCACAATAACTCGATGCATGAATCGGCCGCGCGCGCAGCCCGCGTCGCACATAGACGCGATGCGTCGAACAAAAAACCGCGAAACGTTTGCGCTTGTTCGCGCGTTCTATTCCGCGGCGACGCTCTCCGGCGGCTCCTCCGCGTGGCGCCGCCACAGTTCGGCGTACTCGCCGTTGCGGGCTATGAGCGCGGCGGGCGCGCCGCGCTCCGCGATCGCGCCGTCCTTCAGCACGATGATCTGATCGGCGTGGGCGATTGTGGAGAGCCGATGCGCGACGACGATCGTCGTGCGTCCCTTGGACGCCTCCTCGAGCGCCGCCTGCACGTCGGCCTCCGTGCGGCTGTCGAGCGAGGAGGTCGCTTCATCGAGGATGAGGATGCGCGGGTTCATGAGGATGACCCGCGCGATGCCCACGCGCTGCTTCTCGCCGCCCGATAGCTTGAGCCCGCGTTCGCCCACGCGCGTGTCCCAGCCCTCGGGCAGCCCTTCGATGAACGCGAGCAATTGCGCACGCGCGGCGGCCTCCTCGATTTCGAGCTGCGTCGCCTCCGGGCGGCCGTAGGCGATGTTGTAGCGGATCGTGTCGTTGAACAGCACGACGTCCTGAGGCACGAGCCCCATGCTGGCGCGCAGGCTTGCCTGGGTCACGCCGCGGATGTCCTGTCCGTCAATGGTCACGCGCCCGTCAACCGGGTCGTAGAAGCGCAGCAAAAGCTTCAGAACCGTGGACTTTCCCGCGCCGGACGGCCCCACCACCGCCGTCGTCTGACCCGCAGGGGCGACGAACGACACGGCCAGGAGACCCCGGTCTCGGCCTTCATGCGCGAATGAAACATTCTCAAACGCGACGTCGCCGCGGATCACTCTGAGCGGCGCGGCGCCCGGCGCATCCGCGACGTCAGGCTGCTCATCAAGCAGCGCGAACATCTTCTCCATATCGATCGCGCTCTGCTTGATCTCGCGGTACGCGAACCCGAGAATGTTCAAGGGCGCATAAAGATTGAGCATGATCAACATGATCGCGGTGATGTCGCCCACGCCGATGGCGCCGCCGCTCGCCAGCCAGCCCGCATAGGCCACCATCGCGGCGAGCCCTATGTTCATCACCAGGGTCTGGACGACGTTGAGCAGCGCCAGCGATGAATTGGAGCGCACCGCGGCGCGCGCATAGGAGGCGAGCGCCGCATCGAACCGCTCCGTCTCGCGGGCCTCCGCCGCGAAGCTCTTCACCGTCTCATAGTTCAAGAGCGAATCGACCGCGCGCCCCGCCGCCTCGGTGTCCTTCTCGTTCATCACCCGGCGATATTTGAGCCGCCATTCCGTGATCCCGAACGTGATCCAGGCGTAGATTCCCACAGTCGCGAACGCGATCACTGCAAACCACGGCCCGTAGCGCCACGCCAGCACGGCCCCCGCCAGCGCCAGTTCGATCACCGTCGGCGCGATGTTGAAGGCGAGGAAGCGCAGCAGAAAGTCGATCGCGCGCACGCCGCGCTCGATGGTGCGGTAGACCGAACCAGTCCGCTTGGATTGATGGAAACGCACCGACAGCGAATGCACATGCGCAAACACCCGCGCCCCCGCGCGCCGCTGCGCCTCCTCGCTGATCGGCTGGAAGATCGCGTCGCGGATCTGCGGCCCAGCCGTCGAGGCGAAGCGCAGCGCCGCCCACACGCCGATGAGCCCGATGAAGACCTCGAACGCGCCGCGGCCCTCGCCGGCGCTCAGCGCATTGATGCCGTCGGCCAGGATCAGCGGCGAAAACACCGCCAGCACTTTCGCGAGCAATGTCAGCACGAAGCTGATGGCGAGGCGCGCGCGCACCGTAGCGCCGCGCAGGCCTCCGATCAGCGCAAACAGGCGCCCGATGACGCGGCCGATCGGCGCCGATCCCTCGGCGTCGTCGCGGTCAGGTTTCGGTCTGGGCGGCGCTTCGCCCCGGCGCATGGCGTCATCCTTAGGGCCGGCGGAAAGGCGGGCATTGAGTTTGCAGAGAAAACGCCCGAGCCGCCGGCTGAGGACACTTAAGGGCGGGTGCGCCCGCCCGCAATGCGCCTTAAATTGGGGCCTGGATGGGGATATGGCCGATTCCGCTTTTCGTTCCTTGACCGAAACCGACGCCGCCGATGGGCGCCCGTTTTCGGTGTGCGTTTATTGCGGCTCCTCCGACGCGACGCGGGCGGACTATCTGCGCCTCGCCGACGAAACCGGGGCGGCGCTCGCCGCGCGCCGCTGGCGGATGGTTTATGGCGGCGGCGGCGTGGGGCTTATGGGCCGCGCAGCCCGCGCTGCGCGCGCGGCCGGCGGCGAGGTGCTGGGAATCATGCCGCGCTTCCTTGCGCGGCGCGAGATCGTGCTCCAAGAGGTGCCTACCCGCATGGTCGACACCATGCATGAGCGCAAGCGCATCATGTTCGATGAGAGCGACGCGTTCCTCGTGCTGCCCGGCGGCATCGGCACGCTCGAAGAAGCCGTCGAGATGCTGTCCTGGCGGCGGCTTGAACTGCACCTGAAGCCGATCATCTTCCTTGCCGAGGACGACTTCTGGGAGCCGTTCTTCCACCTGATGCAGCACACGATCCAAGCGCGCCTCACGCCGCCGCATTTCCTCGATGTGCTCGACAGCGCCAAGAGCGTCGCCGAGGCGCTCGACGCCATCGACGCCAAAGTCGTGCGGACCTAACGATCGGGGCGCGCTGGAAGCCTCACGCCGCCTTCCCCATGAGACGCGCCTTCGCGCGCTCTTCGCCGATGAGCGCGAAAAGCGGCGCCATTTCGGGACCGTGATCCATGCCGGTGAGCGCCTGGCGCAGCGGCATGAACAGCGCCTTGCCCTTCGCGCCCGTCTTGGCCTTCACCGCCTCCACGAAGGCCGGCCAGCTGGCGACGTCATACGGGCCCTTGGGCAGCGCAGCCGCGGCCGCCTGCGCGAACGCCTGGTCCGCGATCACCGGCTCGATCGGTCCCTCGACGATCCGCGCCCACGCGTCGACATCGTTGAAGATCACGAGATTGGCGCGCACTGCGTTCCAGAACTCTTCACCGAGATCGGCGCCGCGCGCCTCAAGCCGCGGCTTGGCGGCCGCATAATCGAGCCCATGCACGAGCGCGGCGTTCACGCGCTTCAGCTCCTCCTCGCTGAACCGCGCCGGCGCGCGCCCGACCTTTGCGAACGAAAACTCGCGTACGAGGTCGTTGAAGTCGGCGCGCGGCTCCACCGGATCGCTGGTGCCAAGTTTGGCCAGGAGCGAGTTCACGGCCATCGGCTCATAGCCCGCCTCGCGCAGCTCCCCGACCGAGAGCGACTCCAGCCGCTTCGAGAGCTTCTCGCCCTCCGCGCCCACGAGCAACGGGAAATGCCCGAACATCGGCGCAGCCGCGCCGAGCGCCTCGAATATCTCCGCCTGCACGCCGGTATTGGCGACGTGATCCTCGCCGCGCACGATGTGGGTGATCCCGAACTCAATGTCGTCGACCACCGACGGCAAGGTGTAGAGATACCCGCCGTCGGCGCGGATCAGCACCGGATCGCTGAGCGAGGCCGTGTCGATAGACTGGCGCCCGCGCACAAGGTCGTCCCACTCCCGGCGCGCGCCTGAGAGCTTGTAGCGCCAGTGCGGGCTGCGCCCTTCGGCCTTGAAGCGCGCGAGATCGTCCTTGGTGTAGCGCAGCCCCGCGCGGTCATAGATCGGCGGCTTGCCCGTCGCCTGCGCGATCTTGCGGCGCCGGTCGAGCTCTTCTTCGGTCTCATAGCACGCATAGAGGCGCCCCGCCGCCTTGAGCCTCTCGGCCGCCCTTTCATAGGCGGGGAACCGAGCCGATTGGTTGGCGCGATGCTCCCAACGCAGCCCGAGCCACAGCAGGTCCGCCTCGATCGCCGCCTCGAAGGCCTTCGTCGAGCGGGCGGCGTCGGTGTCGTCGATGCGCAGCAGCATCTCGCCCCCCTGGCTGCGCGCGAACAGCCAGTTGAGGAGCGCAGTGCGGACATTGCCGACGTGGAGCCGTCCGGTCGGGGACGGCGCGAAACGCAATCGGGTGGTCATCGGGAATCCAAAGCCGCGCTTTATGGGCCCCCAGGGCGCCGCCTTCAAGCCGGGCGGGGCGCCCCCGCCTTAGGCGCCGCGGGCGGGCGACCGGCCGCCTAGAGCAAAATTAATCGGCCGTCCAATTTTTCCCCTGGACAGGGAAAGCGGCGCGCCGTCAGGTCGCCGCCATAAACACAAAGCCGGAGGTCACGACCGCATAGGGCGCTCATGGAAGAGGAGTGAATCTATGCGTGTGTCTCACTTTGCCATCAGCGCCCCGATGCTTGCTTTCGCCCTCGCATTCGCGCCCGTCGCGACTGCGGACGAGGACGGCGTCGCGCGCATCCCCGTCGCCGCGAGCGACTTGACCGACGAGGCGGCCGTCGCCGCCCTGCACGCGCGCGTGATCGACGCCGCGGCGGAGGTCTGCGCTGAGGCGACCTTCATGTCCTCGCCCTTCTACGGAACCGTGGTGCGCCGCTGCCGGGAACGCACCGCGGATGCGGCCATCGCCGAGTCGGGCCTGGCGCCGCTCATCGCCTATCATGCGGCGACGCGCCGGACGCGGGTCGCGCCGCCGGAGACGCTGGCGCTGCGCTAGTCCGCAGTGTCGGGGGGGGGGGGGGGGGG
>JACAEE010000143.1 GCA_013389015.1 Hydrogenophilaceae bacterium
GCGATCAGCAGCGCCGACTTGCCCGCCCGCGCCGCCGCCGCCAGCGCGACCTGATGCGCCCTCGGCCGCCAGCCGCGCTGAGCGAACCAGGCCTCAAAGCGCGGCGGCAAGAGAGGCTCGACGCGGCGGCGGACGCGTGCTATCATTGTGCTATCATCGTAACTTTGACCGTCCTATGGCGCAAGTTCTCATCCGCAATCTCGACAATGCCGTCGTCGACCAACTGAAGCGCAAGGCGGAAGCCGAGGGCCTGTCGCTTGAGGCCTTCCTTCGTGCGCAGCTGGAGGAGATCGCCTCTCCCTCCCGGGAACAACTTCTGCAAGAGATCGACGCAATCCGCGCGACGTCCCGCCCTTGGCGTCCCGGTGACCCGACCGGCGAGGACATCGTGCGCCGCATGCGCGACGAAAGGACCAAGGACCAAGCCCGATGGTTGTCGACGCCAGCGTCGTCTTTAAGTGGTTCGTCGAAGAGCCGGGCACGGAAGCGGCGAGGAAACTGATCGTCGACCATCAACTCAAAGCGCCGGCGCATCTCCTCTCGGAATTTCTGAACGCGCTTTGGGTGGCCTCGATGGCGGGACGCTTCGACCCGACGAAGGCTGCCGCGGCGCTGGATAAGACCGAACGCACCATCGACCTCGTCCCGGTTGAATTGCTCACCAACTCCGCGATGGAGATCGCCCTCGCCTTGAATCATTCAGTCTACGACTGCCTCTATCTTGCCGCGGCCGCCGATACATCGTCGATGCTGGTGACCGCCGACGAACGTTTCCATCGCGCAGCTTCCGCCTCAAAATGGGGAACGAACATTTCCCTGCTCGCCCTGAAATGATGCGCTCTACGCGGACCCCCATCGCTCTTAGCCGCGCCACGCTGCCGCGGCCATGCGGAGAAACGTGCAATGAAGACCATGCAAGCCGTCACAGCGCTCGCCCTCCTCGCCGCCTCGGGCGGATGCGTGTCGATTGAGGACAATTCTCCCGCCCAAGGGCCCGCGCCCGTGCGCGAAGCGATCGTGCCGCCGGGCTGGGAGGAGGCGCGCGATGTGCTCCATTATTCGCCCGCGCTGCGCAGCGGCGATTTCGTGTTCCTCTCCGGCGTCGTCGCCGGCCTGCGCGAAGGCGAGGAAGGCGAAGCCGGCATGACCGCGGCGTTCGACCGCGCCTTCCGCGCGCTGGGGGGCGTGCTCGCAGCCGCCGGCGCCGATTGGGACGACGTGGTGGAGATGACCACCTACCACACCGACCTGCCCGCCCAGATCGCCGCTTTCGCCGCCGTGAAAGACCGCTACATCCGCGAGCCCTATCCCGCCTGGACCGCGATCGACATCGATCGTCTTTACCCGGACAATGGCGTTGTCGAGATCAAGCTCACAGCGCGGATCGCTCCGGACCGGTGATGCGCCCCGAAGAGATCCTCCACCCACGCCCCGAGGGCCTCTATTGCGCGCCGGGCGATTTCTACATCGATCCCGTCCGCCCGGTCGATCGCGCGCTCATCACCCACGGCCATTCCGACCACGCCCGCGCCGGCCACGGCCTGGTGATGGCGACGGCCGAGACCCTCGCCATCATGGCCGCGCGCTACGGCGCCGATTTCGCCGGCGCGCGCGAATGCGCCGCCTATGGCGAAGCCCGCTCCATCGGCGATGCGCAGGTGCGCTTCGTTCCCGCAGGCCACGTATTGGGCTCAGCGCAGATCGTGGTGGAGGCCGGCGGCAAGCGCATCGTCGTCTCAGGCGACTACAAGCGCCGGCGCGACCCGACCTGCCCGGCGTTCGAGCCCATCGCCTGCGACGTGTTCGTCACCGAGGCGACGTTCGCGCTGCCCGTCTTCCGCCACCCCGACGATCGCGCCGAGATCGCCAAGCTCCTGCGCAGCATCGCTCAGCAGCCCGAGCGCGCCCATCTCGTCGGCGCTTATGCGCTCGGCAAGGCGCAGCGGATCATCGCGCTGCTGCGCGAGGCGGGTTACGGCGAGACGATCTATCTGCACGGCGCGATGGAAGGACTCTGCGCGCTCTATGAACGCTGCGGCGTTCCTCTCGGCCCCTTGGCGGCGGCGACCACGACCGAGAAGCGCGACTTCGCCGGCGCGATCGTCATCTGTCCGCCCGCGGCGATGGCCGATCGCTGGAGCCGCCGCTTTCCCGATCCCGTCGCGTGCTTCGCCTCGGGCTGGATGCGGGTGAAGCAGCGCGCCAAGCGCAGCGGCGTGGAGCTGCCGCTTGTGATCTCCGATCACGCCGACTGGGACGAACTGACCGGCACGATCAAGGAGATCGCGCCCGGCGAAGTCTGGATCACCCACGGCCGCGACGACGCGCTCGCCCGCTGGGCGGCGCTCAACGGACTCGCTGCACGTCCGTTGCGCCTGGTCGGCTTCGACGACGAGGACGACTGACATCGGCGCCGCTTCGCCCTTCTCCCACGCGGGCGGCCCCGCTAGACTCGCGCCATGAGCCAACCCACGCTCGAACCCGAAAAGATCGTCGTCACGCTGGAGCGGCTGCACCAGCGTATCGAGGAGCGCTTTCCCGACGCTGGCCTCGGTCGGGTGTGCGACGATCTCGTGAACACGGCGCGCACGACCGCCAAACGCGCCCGTGCGCTCGGCGCGCCCTTCGTCGGCGTTCGCCTCGGCGTGCTGGCTTTGATCGTGGCCGGCCTGATCGCTCAGATCGCGGCGGCCCGCTACCTCCATCTCGAGCGCCTGGGCGACGACGTCGCCAATCTCGTCCAGAGCACCGAGGCCGCGGTCAATCTGCTCATCCTGTTCGGCGGCGCAGTCTGGTTCCTGACGACGCTGGAGGAGCGCATGAAGCGCGCGCGCGTGCTCGCCGCGCTGCACGAATTGCGCTCCTTCGCCCACATCATAGACATGCACCAGCTCACCAAGGACCCCACGATCGTGCTGGCGCCGAAGAACAAGCGCACGCAGCACTCGCCCGCCCGCGACATGACCGAGTTCGAGCTCGCCCGCTATCTCGACTATTGCGCCGAGATGCTGTCGCTGACCGGCAAGCTCGCGGCGCTTTATGCGGAGCGGCTGCGCGATCCTGTCGTCGTCAACGCCGTCAACGACGTGGAGAGTCTCACCGCCAATCTCGGCCGCAAGATCTGGCAGAAGATCATGATCATCAGTCAACTCGACGAGACCCGCGGGACCAGCGCACGGAGCCCCGCGACCTAAGCGCATGCGCGCCTTCACCGATCTGCTCGACCGCCTGATTCTGACGCGCTCGCGCAACGCCAAGCTCGACGCGCTGGCGCGCTACTTTGCCGAGACGCCCGATCCCGATCGCGGGGCGGCTTTGGCCGCCATCGCCGGCGCGCTTACCTTCAACACGGCCAAGCCAGCGCTCTTGCGCAAGCTCGCGGCCGACCGCGTCGACGCCGAACTCTTCGCGCTCTCTTACGATTACGTCGGCGATCTGGCCGAGACCGTCGCGCTGATCTGGCCCGAGCGCCCGGGCGCCAATCGCGCGCCGACGCTGGGCGAGGTCTACGAAACGCTCACCTACGCCGGCAAGCTCGATGCGCCGCGCCTGATCGAACGCTGGCTCGATGCGCTGGACGCCTCGGAGCGCTGGGCGCTCTTGAAGCTCGTCACCGGCGGCTTGCGCATCGGCGCAGGCGCGCGCCTCGCAAAGCAAGCGCTGGCGCAATGGTCGAACCGTCCGCTTACGGAGATTGAAGAGATCTGGCACGGGCTTGCGCCCCCCTATCGCGATCTCTTCGCCTGGCTCGAGGGCCGCGCCGACAAACCCGCCGCCCGCGCGCTGGCGCCGTTCCGCCCGGTGATGCTCGCCCATGCCTTGGAGGAAGAGGATCGCCCCAGGCTCGACGCGCGCGATTTTGCGGCCGAATGGAAATGGGACGGCGTGCGCGTGCAGGCGGTGAGCGATTCCGGCGTGCGCCGCCTCTATACCCGAAACGGCGAAGACGTAAGCGCAGCCTTCCCCGACGTGATCGATCATCTCTCCTTCGAGGGCGCGCTTGATGGCGAGTTGCTCGTGCGCGACGGCGACGCGCTCGGCAGCTTCAACGATCTCCAGCAGCGGCTCAATCGCAAGCGCCCTGACGCCAAGATCATCGCCCGCTTTCCCGCTTTCGTGCGGGCCTATGACATCCTGGCCGACGGCGGCGACGATATGCGCGCGCTGCCGTTCGCAGCGCGCCGCCGCCGCCTTGAAGCGTTGATCGTCGACGCGCGTTCGCCGCGGCTTGATCTTTCTCCCTTGTTGAGCGCCGCGGATTGGGAGGCCTTCGCCGCGCTGCGCGCCAGCCCTGCGCCGCCGGGCGTGGAAGGGCTGATGCTCAAGCGCTGGGACAGTCGCTACGAGATCGGCCGCCCGCGCGGGCTGTGGTGGAAATGGAAGCGCGATCCCTATCGCATCGATGCCGTGCTGATGTACGCCCAGCGCGGCCATGGCAAGCGCAGTTCGCTCTATTCGGATTTCACTTTCGGCGTCTGGCGCGGAGACGAATTGACGCCCGTCGGCAAGGCCTATTTCGGTTTCACCGACAACGAACTCGCGCAGCTCGACAAGTTCGTGCGCGACAACGAGACCGAGCGCTTCGGCCCCGTCCGCGCGGTGCGCGCCGGCGCCGATTTCGGCCTCGTGCTCGAAATCGCCTTTGAAGGGCTGGCGCGCTCCACGCGCCACAAGTCTGGCGTCGCGATGCGGTTTCCTCGCATCGCCCGCATCCGCTGGGACAAGCCCGCCGCCGAGGCCGATCGGCTGGAGACTTTAGAGGCGCTTCTGCGCGCCGCTAAAAGCCGCGCCGGCGACTGAGGCGGCGCGCGTTTGGACTCGGCCGCGAATTTCGCTAAGCGCGCCTTATGAAGACGACCCCGCCGCAGACGATCACTCTGCACTTCCCACCCGATTGGCCGGCGCTGCTCGATCAGTACTCGAAGCCGCTGATCGACGGCGCGCTGAATATTGTGGCCGCGATCGTCATCCTGCTGGCCGGCCTCTGGTTCGCCGGCTTCGCCGGACGCGCGGTGCGGCGCCTGTCGCGACGCCATCCGCGCATCGATTCCACGCTTGCGGCCGTGTTCGCCTCCGTGGTGCGCTATGGCCTCATCGCCGTCGTGCTCCTGGCGGTGCTCAACCGCTTCGGCGTCGAGACCACATCCATTGTCGCCGTTCTCGGCGCAGCCGCGCTCGCCATCGGCCTGGCGCTGCAAGGCACCCTCTCAAATCTCGCCGCCGGCGTGATGCTGGTGCTCTTCCGCCCCTACCGCATCGGCGATTTCGTCGAGGTCGGCGGCCGGATGGGGTCGGTGCGCGACGTGACGCTGTTCACCACGGAGCTCACCACACTGGACAATCTGCGCGTCACGCTCCCAAACGGCCTCTGCTGGGGCGCGCCGATGGTGAACTACACGATCAACGACACCCGCCGCACCGAGCTCACCCTCTCGGTCGCCTACGACACGGACCTGAACAAGGCGATGGCGGTGCTCAAAGAGACGCTTGAGAGCGACGCCCGCGTCTTCGGCGAGCCCGAGCCGTTCATCAAGGTGCGCGCCTTGGGCGATTTTTCCGTCGACATCGTCGTCCGCTATTGGACGGCCACGGCCGATGCGCTCGATCTTCAGTTCGACCTCACCAAAGCGATCAAAGAGGCGTTCGATCGCGCCGGCATCGTCATCCCCTTCCCGACCACGCTGAACTACGAGGTCCGCAAGGACGGACAGTTTCGCTGATGAGCGCTGAAGAGGCGCGCAATGCACTCCCCCGCCCCGGGGGGCAGGGGTAGGGAGGGAGCGATCAGAATGAAGCGCGGCGCCTGCTGGCGCCACTTCTTGCACGCCCCCCTTCCCTACCCTTCCCCCAAGGGGGAAGGGTTCGTCGCGATGACCTGGCCTAGGGCGTCACCACGATCTTCCCGATCGCGCGCCGCCCCTGGATGTGCACGAGCGCATCGCGCGCCTGTTCAAGAGAGAAGCGCGCGCCGATATGCGGCTTCAGCGCGCCGGCTTCGGCGAGCGCGGCGATCGCTGAGAGGTTCTCTTTGCCTTTCACCGGATCGCGCCGGCCATATTCGCCGGCCCGCACGCCGACCACGGAGAAGCCCTTGATAAGCGGCATGTTCGTAGACACCGAAGCGATGCGCCCGCCGGCGAACCCGATCACCAAGAGCCGCCCGCCGAACGCGATGCAGCGCACGCTCTCGTCGAACACGTCGCCGCCGACCGGATCATAGATGACGTCCGCGCCGGCGCCGCCGGTGATCTCCTTCACCGCCTCGCGAAATCCCGTCGCCGGCAGCACGTGCGCGACGCCCTTGTCCGCCAGGAACGCGCGCTTCTCCGCGCTCGACGCCGTCGCAATCACCCGCGCGCCAAGGTGCAGTCCCAACTGCACGGCGGCGTAGCCGACGCCGCCCGCAGCGCCATGCACGAGCAGCCATTCGCCGCGCTGAAGCGCGCCGCGCCGCACGAGCGCGACATAGGCGGTGAGCGACGCAGCCGGAAACGCCGCCGCCTCCTCGAACGAAAGCGCCGCCGGCTTCGGCTGCAGCGCCGACGCCTGCGCCAGCGCATAGTCCGCGAACGCGCCGAGCCGCGCCCCGCCATAGACGGCCGCGCCGATCGCGGGACCTTCCGCGCCTTCGCCGAGCGCCACCACTTCGCCCGCCATGTCCATGCCGGGCGTGAACGGCGGATCTGGCCGGAACTGGTACTTGCCCTGGCACATCAGCATGTCGGGAAAGTTGACGCTCGCCGCGCGCACGCGCACCAGCGCTTCGCCGGGACCGGGCGCGGGCTGCGCGACTTCGCGCACGGCGACGCCGGAGAGATCATCGGACAGCGCCTCGCAGACGAGCGCGCGCATCAGCTCAGCTTCCGCAAGAAGTCCGCCGCCTCCCTCGCCATGCGCCGGCACGCCGCATCGGCGGCGGGAATGACGCCGGTGAATGCGGTGAAGCCGTGCGCCAGCGTGTCGAAGCAATGATAGCTCGTCTCCACGCCGGCGGCGGAGAGCTTCTGCGCATAGGCCGCGCCCTGATCGACCAGCGGGTCGAAACCGGCGGTATAGATCAGCGCAGGCGGAAGCCCTGTCAGATCGGGCTCACGCCCGGGCGAAATGCGCGGCTCTCCCGGATCTTGCCCAGCCGGCAGATAATTGGCCATGAACCAGTCCATCGTCTCGCGCGTCAGCGGAAACGCATCCGCATAGGTCGTCAGCGACGGCGTCTCAGTGACGAGATCGGTGGCGGGATAGATGAGGAGCTGCAGATCCGGCCGCGGCCCGTCCGTGCGCTTCATCTCTTGCGCGACGATGGCGGAGAAGTTTCCGCCCATCGAATCCCCGCCCACGGCGATGCGTCCGCGCGCAGCGCCGAGCCGATCGGCGTTCGCCGCGGCCCAGCGATAGGCGGCGATCGCGTCCTCCAGCCCCGCCGGCCAGGGATGCTCCGGCGCCAGCCTATAATCGATCGAGAGCACCGGCCCTTCGAGCGCATTGGCGAGGATCGAGCAGAACGCGTCGCACGTATCGAGATCGCCGATCACGCCGCCGCCGAAATGATAATAGACGAGCACGCCCATGGCCGTGTTGCGCTTGGCGGGATGATAGAGCCGCGCCGGGATCGAGCGTACCAGTTCGGCCGGGATGGCGATGGCTTCCGTCGTCACCCCGCGTTCGCGCTTGCCGCCGAACAGTTCCACCATTTGCCGCGTCTGCGCCCGGACCATCTCCGGGGTGACCGCATCGGGCATCGGGCGCTGGCGCGCCTGATGTTCGAGGAACTGGAACCGCGGATCGAGCGTGCGCCCGCCCGCCTCGCGCGCCGCGCCGCCGCACGCCTTGATCAGCGCGGCGTCCGATCGCTTGACCATGGCGCGCACGAGCGCGCGCATCAGGAAATTCATAAGCGCTATCCCTCGGGGCGCGGACCGCCCGAACTTCAGAATCTCGACGAGCGCTTAAAGCGGCTCAGCGCTTGCGCGGCAAGGCGTTGACGCCCCCGATGATGAATTGCGCCGCGAAGGCGGCGGCCGCCTCAACGTCAGGCGGCGAGCGCTGCAGCATCGCGGCGCCCACGTCCTGCGAAAGCCCGATGCAGGCGCGGGCGAGATAGTCCGTGTCCACTGGCGGCGCCAGCCCGCGCGCGATCGCGTCTTCCAGCCCCAGCCGCACCTCTTCGTACACCGCCTTCATTTCGGGAGTGTCGGTGCGGAAATGCGGGGCCATCTCGGACACCGGCCGCCCATCCTCGCCGATCCGCTCCGCGATCAGGAACTGGAAATAGCCGGTGATGGCGCGGCGGATATAGTCCTCGAAATCCACGGCGCTCTCGCGCGCGGCGCGCAGCACCGGGCGGAAGCGGCGCGCGCCGTCCTCGGCCAAGGCCTCGAAGACCTCCTCTTTCGAGCGGAAATAATTGTAGAAGGTGCCCGACGCGAGTTCGGTGCCGCGGATGATGTCGCGCACGGTCGCCGTCTCATAGCCGATCTCGGCGAACACGCGTTTCGCCGCCTTGAGGATCGCGTCCCGGTTGGCCGCCTTCGCGCGCTCTCGTTTGCCGTCCTGAACGGCCAGAATCTCAGCCATGCGCTGCGTCTGCCTCCCTTGCGCCCCGATCTTCCGCCGTTTCGTGACGGCGTGTCAACTTTGCGACATGGCGACGCGGCAGGAATCGAGCGGCCGGACGCCTTACTGGCTCGCCCGGAACCCGATCAGCGCCTCGAGGGCGTCGTCCGCGTCGGCCCGGTGCCCGGGCGCCTGGCGGTGGGCGAGCTCGGCGCGCAGCATGAACGCCTCCCCTGACCAGACCCAGTAGCCGAGCCGGGTCTCGATCTCGCGGCCGCTGGGCGCGGCGCTGAGCGCCCGCTCCTCGAACCGCAGATTCACCCGCCCCCACTTGTCCGAGACGGGCAGATAAGCGGTGAAGGCCCCGTCCTCGACCCTGAGCGGCTGCGAGACGGTGAGCGAGAGCGCCCCGGTCAGGCCCTGGCGGGCGAGCGCTTCGGGGGTGAGGGTGAGCCGCGCGGCGAGGGCGCCTGCGGTGGTGGAGAGCGGCGCATCGAGCGTGAGGAAGCCGCTGTCCTCGATCCGCATCCGGCCGAACTCGGCGCTCGCGCCGAATTCAAGAACGCTGTTGGGCGCATAGCCAAGCGAGAGCCCGACGAAATCCGTCGCCCCGTCGCCGCCATCGCCCCAGGCGCGGTCCCAGGCGAGCCCGAGCGCTGCGCCCTCCTCCTGCACCACGCCGTAAGAGACCGCCGCACGCACCGGCCCGATGGCGTTCGCGTAGCGCATCGCCACAGCGCGACGCTCCGTATCCGGAAGGAACGGCCCAAGCTCCTGCTCGCTTGATTGCGACACGATCGAGAAGAGGCCGCCGTCGCCCAGCCGCTGTGTCACAGCGGTCGAGAGCTCGGCGCCGGCGAAATTGAGGTGTGCGCTTTGCGCGCCCACCACCGGCGCCTCCAGCGCCGGCGCGTGCGCCGCGATGGTGAGGCGCGTGTCGGAGCCCAGCATCGTGACGGCGCGGAACGCATCGTCCGGGGTTTCCTGCAGCCGCCGCATCAGCGCTTCAGGCGGCAACGGCTCGCGCGAGGCGAAGCTCGCCGCGATCGGCCCGCCGCCCTCTTCGCCGCGCCACAACAGCGGCGCGCCTTCGAGCGCCAGGCTGTGCGGCTGGGCGGCCGTCCAGCCGGCGGCGAGATTGTAGTCATAGGAGCGGCGATATTTGTCGAACGCGGTCGCTGTCCATTCGGCGCGGTTGTGCATGAACGCGTCGCCGAACGCGGGCCCCGTAATCCCCACTGGAGCGAGGAACGCCGCGTGGTTGCCGGCCGCGGTGGCGAAGCTCAGCGCGCCCGCCGGCGCCAGCGCGCGTTCGAGATCGAACACGCCCTGGCCGTAGACGTTGTCGTCGCCCGGCGCGCCTTCGTCGCGCGCGCTGTCGAGCACCAGCTCCACGATCTCTGCGGGCGTCATGCCGGGGAAGGCTTCCAGCAACAGCGCAATGCCGCCGCTGATCAGCGGCGAAGCGTACGACGTGCCCTGGATGCGGCAGAGGTCGCCGTTCGCCCCAAGGCCGCAGGTTTGAAACCCTGGCACCGGCCCAGGCGGGCCGAAGTCCGGCACGATGATCTGCCAGCCGGGCGCGACCAGATACCATTCAAGCGCCGAACCCGGCGGGTTCGAGACCGGGTTCACAGTGCCGTTGGGATTAGTCCCGCCGGCGATCAGGATGAGTCCGTTGGACACCGCGGCGTTTGTCGCCAGGAGTCCTGGATAGTTCGGCTCTGTTGCGCCCGACGTGCCGTCATTGCCCGCGGAGACGACGATGATCACGCCGGCTTGCGTCGCAGCCCGGATCGCGTTCTGCATCGCGGCGTTCACCGGCGAGTTCTTGCCGAGCGAGAGATTGATGATGTCGACGCCGTTGGCGACGGCGTAGTTGATCGCGTTGGCGAGATCGGTGTCGTTGAAATTGCCCGAGGCGTTGTCGGCGCGCACCGCCAGGATCGTCGCCTCGAACGCCACGCCCACCGTTTGCGCATTGTTGAAATTGCCGGCGATCAGCGAAGCGAGTTCGCTGCCATGCGATTGATCGGTGGTCAGCGCGTTGCGCCCCGCGACGATGTCGGTGGAGAGCGGCGAGACCCGCCCGAGCAATTCGGGATGGTTCGGGTGGATGCCGTCATCGATCACCCCGACGACGATGCCTTGGCCCGTCAGCCCGTCTTCCCATGCGGCCTGAACATTGGTGGCCCCGACGCCCCAATTGGCCAGGAACTCCGTCGAGGTCGGCGCCGGGAAGAGCCCGGTTGGCGGGGGCGGAGGAGGCGGCGGGGGCGGCGGCGGAGGGGGTGGAGGCGC
>JACAEE010000002.1 GCA_013389015.1 Hydrogenophilaceae bacterium
CGGCGCCTGGCGGCTCGTGCGCGGCGCGACGTGGCGAACGCCGGAGGGCCCCGGCGCCACGATCGCCGGGCGCGGCGGCGAACCCGTCGTGCATGTCTCGCTCAACGACGCGCGCGCCTATGCGCGCTGGGCGAACGCGCGGCTGCCGACGGAAGAGGAATGGGAATACGCCGCCAGCCTGGGGCTGCGCGACCCCGCCGATCCCCGTTCAGGCGCCTATGATGCGCGCGGCGCGCCGATCGCCAACACCTGGCAAGGCCCGTTCCCGCTTCTTGATCAGGGTGCGGATGGTTTCAGCGGTCGCGCGCCGGCCGGCTGCTTCGCGAAGGACCGCGCCGGGCTCTACGACATGATCGGCAATGTCTGGGAATGGACGGATTCGCCGGCGGATCGCGGCGGCGCAGTGATCAAGGGCGGCTCGTATCTGTGCGCGGACAACGCCTGCGCCCGTTTCCGTCCCGCCGCGCGCCAGCGCCAGGACATCGATTTCTCCACCAACCATATCGGCTTCCGCATCGTCCGCGACGCGCGCCGCTAGTTCGGCCAGTAGATATATTCCTGGCCCTCCTCGAACGGCTCGGCGAGCGTGTGGTCCACCGCCACCGGCAACTCCACCGAATACGGATAAAGCGGCGCCCGCGCGCCCTGCTGATGGCGCTCGATCAGCGCCCGCATGGCGCCGACGCGCTCGGGATAGCGCTCGGCGAGATTGGTCTCTTCCGTCGGGTCGTCGGCGAGATTGTAGAGCCACGCGCGCTCGGGCCGATCCGACACCTGCAGCTTCCAATCGCCCTGACGCACGACGCGGTAGTGGCCGCTCCGCCAGAAGAGCGCCTCGTGCGGCGCCGCTTCGCTCTCGCCCGTCGCCAGCGGCAGGAGATCGGCCCCGTCGATCGCCACGCCCTCCGGCAGACGCGCGCCGGCCGCCGCCGCAAGCGTCGGCGCCACATCGATATGGGCGACCGGCGCCGCGATCCGCCGTCCCGCCGCGATGCGCGCCGGCCAACGCATGAACATCGGCACGCGGATGCCGCCTTCGAAGAAGGTCGCCTTCCAGCCGCGATAGGGCGCATTCACGTCCGGCAGCCCGATATAACCGGCGCCGCCATTGTCGCTGGAGAAAACGACGATGGTGTTATCGCTCAGCCCCTCTTCCTCCAGCTTGTCGAGAATGCGCCCGACGCTGCGGTCGAGCGCGCGCACCATCGCGGCGTAGACTCGCAGCCGATGCGGCGTGATGTCTCCCACCGCCTCATAATCCGCGCGCGCCGCCTGCAGCGGCGTGTGCACGCCCCAATGCGCAAGATAGAGGAAGAACGGCCGGTTGCGATTGGCCTCGATCACGCGCAGCGATTCATCGGTCCAGTAGTCCGCCAGATAGGCGGCCGGCTCGAACGCGGGCCCTTCGTTGAACGACGCCGCAAATTGCATCCGCGCCCACAGGAACCGGTCGATCGGATCGAAATCCAGTCGCGCTTCGACGCCGCGCGGATCGCCTGCGGGCAGATGCAGCCCGCTCGCCATCAGCAGGCTTTCGTCAAACCCTTGCGCGTTTGGGCCGAACTCCGGACCCGATCCCAGATGCCACTTGCCGATATGCACGGTGTGGTAGCCCGCCGCGCGCAGCATCTCCGCGATCGTCACTTCCGATCCCGGCAGGCCCTGTTCGTCGAACCGCGGCGTCGCCCGCGCCGCGCGCGCATCGAAGATCGTGCGCGGCATGTCGGGCCGCGTGTCGTTGCCGAGCATCGAGACGATGCGCCCCATGCCTTCCGGCGTCGGCGTGAACTCGAAACCCGTGCGGCTCGGATAGCGCCCCGTCATCAGCATCGCGCGCGACGGCGCGCACGTCGCCGTGCCGGCATAGGCTTGCTCGAAGAGCGCGCCTTCCGCCGCAAGGCGATCGATGTTCGGCGTGCGCACGCGCCCGCCCGCCACGCCGCCGCCGAAGGTGGAAATGTCGTTCATCCCGAGATCGTCGGCGAGGATGAAGATGATGTTCGGCGGCCGCTGCGCAACCGGCGCCGCCGCCTGCGCCGGACCCTGGGCCCACGCGATCGGCTGGTTGGGCGCGACCTCGAGTTTTCCGGTGTTGGCCGCCATGAACAGGATGATCGCATGGCGATTGAACCAGGCGACCGCGCCGATCACGACCGCCAGCGCCAGCACGCCGATCAGGATCTTCTTGAGCATCGCCGCTCCCCGTCAGTCCGCTTCCAGCAGCGCTTCACATCCCGTGCCCGCGAGCACGCCGCGCACCGCCTCCTGCTCCTCCGCGCCGAGCGCTGCGTATTCATCGCGGATCCAGCCCAGGCACTTGGCTTGATAGGCGAACGTCGGCTGCGTCCACGTCCGCCCGTCGATCTGCGCCTCCATCGTCGCGGCGCCCGCCGCCGCGGCGCGCGCATTGGCGATCAGGAACGGCGCATAGACGCGCCCGATCTCGCTCAGCAGGGGCTTCAGCGCATCGCACTCGCTGCGCGCGATCCATGCGCCGCCCTCATGTCCGGAAAGATCCTCCACGCGATCGGTCCATGCGCGCACGCGCGGCGGGGTCAGCGCCGCCGAGGTCGGCTCGACGATCGCCAGCTGCGTGAGCTGGCCATAAAGCGCGAAATCCGCCGAACTCGGCCGCGCGCCCAGCACATAGTCTTGCGCGGCGATCAGCGCATCGAGAATGGCGACGAGCCGCGTATAGCTCGCCTCGATGGTCTGCGCCGTAGCCGCATTCGACCCCACGACATAGAGCCGGTCGATCTGCCGCTTGCCGACCGCGTCCGCCCAGGCGCGCGCTTCGCTCTCGGGCGTCTGCGGGCGCGACCAGAACACCAGCAGCGGCGCGGCGTGCGCGGCGTCGCGTCCATGCGCCCAGCGGAAATGGAACATCGCCTTGGTCAGCCACTCGTCGGCGTAGTCCTCGATCAGGAAGTTGAGGAAGGCGATGACCGGATCGTCGGGAATGACCGAGCGCCCCGCATGCTCTTTCTCCAAGCGCCGGATGATGGGCGTGGAATCGACCGCCGCCTCGAGACCGCCGTCGGCGCCGGGGAAATAGAAGGTGGGCAAAAGCTTCACCTTCGGGCTCGGATAGCCCGCGGGCGGATTCTGGTGGCCGCCCCACAGGATGGCGTGCGGGATGCGCCGGTAGCGCAGGAGGGCGAGCATCTTGCGCGTATAGGGGGAGCCGGGCGCGCCAAGGAGTTCGAGCCGTCCCCCGCCTTGCGCCGCCATCCAAGCCTCCCCGCGCCAGTTTGTGGCACGTTGAATGCCAAAACATGCCGGCGTCAAGCCCGACGCCGCGGGGCCCCCGCGCGCCGGCGCAGCGGTTGCGGCGCGCAGCGCCCGCGCGCGCCATGTTGACCGGCGCCCGGGATCGGCCTATCTGCCCTGCCTCGCTTTGCGCGGGTGTAGCTCAGTCGGTTAGAGCGCCGGCCTGTCACGCCGGAGGTCGCGGGTTCGAGCCCCGTCACTCGCGCCATGCCGCGCTCCCCCAAGCCCCTTGTCTCCAGCCCTCGCCGCGCCCAGCGCCTTGGCGGCTATGCGCTTTTGGCGCGCCGCCCAGCCTGAATCCGGCGCCTCGCGCAGCGAATAAGGGTCGCTTCCGGGCCGCGCCTTGGCTAAGACACCGGCGGGACAAGCCCGCAGGGCCGAACGCCCTAGCGTCTGGCGCCAGTGCGTCTCGAGTCTGACTGGGAAGGGAGACAGGCGATGAAGGGGATCATTCGAGTTCTGATCATCATCCTCGTGCTGGTGGTGGTGGTTGGGGTCGGCGGCTATTTCCTCCTGCCCAGCACCGCCGGCCGCACGGAGTCGTTTACGGTCGACCGCCCGCCGGCGACGGTGTTCGCGCGACTCGCCTCGACGCCGCCCGGCACGCAGATCGCCGAAGGCGTGACGGTGACCCGCGTCGTCTCGGCCGAGGACAACAAAGTCGTCGCCGAGGTCGCCTTCGCCGACGAGAGCGAAGGCACAGCGACCTATACGGTGACGCCCGTCGGCGAAGGCAGCTCCGTGGAGCTCCGCATCGAGCAGCCCGTCGGCGCCAATCCGCTGGCGCGTCTGCAGGCGCTGTCCGGCGGCGCGGTGGCGCCGATCGCGGAGGCGGCTGCGGTCAGCGTGAGCAACGATCTTGAAGCGCTGCCCGCGACCAGCTTCGACGGCCTGCAATACGCCGTCGTGCAGCGCGACGCGCAGCCCTTCTTCTATATCGAGAACTGCTCGCCCAACGAGCCGGAATCCATCGCCTCCATCATCGAGCAGGCCGTGCGCGTGATTCCGCCGCTCATGCGCTCCAATCGCCTGGAGGAGACCGGCAAGCTGACGGCGGTCGAGCCGCGCGTGGTCGAAGGCCAATATTGCTTCCAGGTCGGCTACCCGTATCGCGGCGACCAGCCGCGCGCGCTGCTCACCGGGCGCACCGGGCAAACGCCGGGCGGCACGCTGCTGCGCATGGTCTATACCGGCACGGAGCAGACCGTCGTCCCGGAAGTCTATGACCGGATGGACGCGCTCTTGGCCGCCGCGCACCTCGACGATCCCAGCCGCAAGGACGACGACTGGACCACGTTCGAGGTCTATCACGACGATCCCACGCAGCCGGGCGGCTCGCGCAACCGCGAGATCTTCTATGTCGTGCAGGGCGACATCTCGGCGCTGACGCGGATTGCGCCGCCGAGCGCGCCGGC
>JACAEE010000117.1 GCA_013389015.1 Hydrogenophilaceae bacterium
CGGCGCAGCAGCGCGCGGACCGGACCGTCGAGCGCCTCGGCGGCCTCCGGGGGGGCGCCGATCATCACGCGCTCTCCGCGGCCCGCGGCGTGGCAGGCTATGGTCAGGGCGGCGCGCTCGGCCGCTGCGCGGTCCCCAGGGCCGGAATCCAGCAGAATGATGCGCGCCTGCGGCTGGGAGAGCAGCCGGTCGACGCCCAGCGCCGGCCCGCACGCCAGGCGGGCGGCCAAATTCTCCCCCGGCCGGGCGCAGCCGGACAGGGCGAGCGCGCAGAGCGCTGCGGCGAGGAGGCCGTGGCGTTGGCGTCTGGCGGGCACGTTAAGGTTCCGTCGCGGCGGCGATTTCTTTCTGCGCGTTTTGCCAACCCAAGCCAAGCCGGGGATAGTTCGAGGGAATGCTTGACGTTAACGTCAGCGTCAGATACACGTTCGCCATTCATTGAACGGCGTCAACAAGCCGGCGACGGAAAGGGTGGATCGCCATGGAGAAGGCCAGATCAGAGCTGGGCAAGTCCGAGCGCACGTATTCGATTTCGGAGCTCGCTCGCGAATTCAAAGTCACGCCGCGGGCCCTGCGGTTTTACGAGGACAAGGGGCTGCTCTCGCCACGCCGCGACGGGCTCAACCGCGTCTATCTGGGGCGCGACCGGGCGCGGCTTATGCTGATCCTGCAAGGCAAGCGGATCGGGCTTTCGCTCATCGAGATCAAAGAGATCCTCGACCTCTACAACGCCGACGAGCAGCACCGGCTGCAAAACCAGGTGGCGCTGAAGAAGTTCAAGCAGCGGCTCGTCGCGCTCGAGCAGCAGCGCCGCGACATCGAGGGCGCGATCGAGGCTCTCACCAACGGCATCATCCGGCTGGAGCGCTTGCTTTCCGAGCCGGCCCCCGCAGAAAGCCTCAAGGCGGCGCGCGCCTATGAGCAGGAAGCGCGCCGGCGCCTGCAAGACGCTTGACGTCGCAACGACCGCGGATCGCCTCGGCGCGGCCCTGAACGGGTTGCATCGAGGCGGCCTTGCGCTGAAGTGAGCGGCAAACGGAGATTGCTGATGCCCACCTACGCCGCGCCGCTGCGCGAGTTCCGCTTCCTGCTTCGCGAAGTGCTTGCGATCGACCGCTACGCCAATCTGCCCGGTTTCGCGGATGCGCCGGCGGAGCTCGTGGAGCAGATCCTCGAAGAAGGCGCGAGATTCTGTCAGGAGGTGCTGCAGCCGCTCAACGGGATCGGCGATCGCCACGGCTGCACGCGCCATGCCGACGGCTCGGTGACGACGCCGCCGGGATTCAAGGAGGCGTACAAGAAGCTCGTCGAGGCGGGCTGGCCTGCGATCGGCTGCGATCCGGCCTATGGCGGGCAGGGGCTGCCGCACGTCGTCTCGCTGGCCTGGAACGAGATGGTCTCGTCGGCCAACATGGCGTTCGGGATGTATCCGGGGCTCAGCCACGGCGCTTATGAGGCGATCCTGCATCACGGCGACGACGCGCAGCGGGCGTTGTATCTGCCTAAGCTGGTGAGCGGGGAATGGACGGGCACGATGAACCTCACCGAGCCGCATTGCGGCACGGACCTGGGGCTGTTGCGCACGAAGGCCGCACCGCAAGGCGACGGCAGCTACAAGATCAGCGGACAGAAGATCTTCATCTCCGCCGGCGAACACGACCTGGCCGAGAACATCATCCATCTGGTGCTGGCGCGGATCGAAGGCGCGCCGGCGGGCGTCAAAGGCATTTCGCTCTTCATCGTGCCGAAGTTCCTGGTGAACGGCGACGGCTCGCTCGGCGCGCGCAACGGCGTCTCGTGCGGCAAGATCGAAGAGAAAATGGGCATCCACGGCAACGCCACGTGCGTGCTTAATTACGATGAAGCGACGGGCTATCTGATCGGCGAAGAGAATCGCGGGCTCCACGCGATGTTCACGATGATGAACGTGGCGCGGCTGGGCGTGGGGCTGCAGGGGCTGGCGCAGGCGGAGGCCGCCTATCAGAACGCCGTCGCCTACGCGAAGGATCGCCTGCAGGGCCGCTCGCTCACCGGGCCGAAGAACGCGCAAGGGCCCGCCGACCCGATCATCGTGCATCCCGACATCCGCCGCATGCTGATGGACGCCAAGAGCTTCAGCGAAGGCGCGCGCGCGTTCGTGTTCTGGACGGCGCTCTACGGCGATCTGCTCAACAAATCGCCGGACGAGAAAGTGCGTGAGAAGGCCGGCGACTATATGGGCCTGATGACGCCGGTGCTGAAGGCCTATCTCACCGACAAGGGCTATCAGGCCGCCACCAATTGCCAGCAGGTCTATGGCGGGCACGGCTATATCGAAGAATGGGGGATGAGCCAGTTCGTCCGCGATGCGCGCATCGCGATGATCTATGAAGGCGCCAACGGCATCCAGGGGCTCGATCTCGTCGGCCGCAAGCTCGCCGCCAATGGCGGGCGCGCGATCTTCGCCTTCTTCAACGAACTCGACCAGTTCATCGCCGAACATGACGACGACAAGGCGATGAAGCCGTTCATCGACGGGCTCAGAGCGGCCAAGGACCAGCTGCAGGAAGGCACGCAATGGCTGATGGCCAACGGCATGTCGAATTTCGACAACGCCGGCGCGGCGAGCCACGATTATCTGCACCTCTTCGGCCTCACCGCCTTCGCCTATATGTGGGCGCTGATGGCCAAGGCCGCGCTCTCGGCCAAGGCGAACGGCGCGGATGGCGATCCGTTCTATGACGCCAAGCTCAAGACCGGCCGCTATTTCGTCGAACGTGTGCTGCCGGAGACGGCTGCGCATCTGGCCAAGCTCAAGACCGGATCGGAAAGCGTGATGGCGCTGCCGGCCGAGGCGTTCTGAGAATGGCTCCAAAAAGGGAAGCAAGGGGAGCATTGATGCCGGGCGTGACGATCGCTTCGAAATGGCGCGACGACGAAGAGCTCAACCTCTTCGCCGACAGCGTGAAGACGTTTTTCGCACGCGAGGTTCCGCCCGAGCGGTCCGCGAAATGGCGCGAGGACGGCGTCGTCGAGCGCGAGATGTGGACGAAGGCGGGCGAGGCGGGCCTGCTGTGCGTCTCTGCGCCTGCGGAATATGGCGGCGCGGGCGGCGATTTCCGCCACGAATGCATCATCATGGACGCCATGGCCAAACAGGGCGTCGACGGCTTCGGGCTATCGCTGCACAACTCGATCGTGACGCCCTACATCGTCCACTACGGCAGCGAAGAGCAGAAGCGCCGCTGGCTGCCGCGCATGGCGACGGGCGAACTGGTGACTGCGATCGCGATGACGGAGCCCGGGACGGGCTCGGACCTGCAGGCCGTGAAGACGACCGCCAAGAAGGACGGCAACCATTACGTCATCAACGGCCAGAAGACGTTCATCACCAATGGGCAGACGGCCAATCTGATCGTCGTGGTGGCCAAGACCGATCCCAGCCAGGGCGCGCGCGGCATCTCGCTCATCGTGGTGGAGACTGACGAGATCGACGGGTTCCGGCGCGGGCGCAACTTGGACAAGGTTGGCCAGGAGGCGCAGGATACGTCGGAGCTCTTCTTCGATGATGTGCGCGTGCCCACGTCCAATCTCCTGGGCCTTGAGGAGGGGCAGGGCTTCTTCCAGCTGATGGGGCAATTGCCGCAGGAGCGGCTGCAGATTGCGGTGCAGGGCGTCGCCATGATCGAGAAGGCGCTGGAGCTGACGATCGACTACGTCAAGCAGCGCGGCGCGTTCGGCAAGAAGATCATCGATTTCCAGAACACGCAGTTCAAACTCGCCGAGTGCAAGACCGAAGCGACGGTGGCGCGCGTGTTCGTGGACCGCTGCATCGAGCTGCTGCTCGAAGGCAAGCTCGATCCCGCGACCGCGTCGATGGCGAAATACTGGGTGAGCGACATCCAGTGCAAGATCGTGGACGAATGCCTGCAGCTGCACGGCGGCTACGGCTTCATGAACGAATACGAGATCGGGCGTATGTACCGCGACGCGCGCGTGCAGCGCATCTATGGCGGCGCCAACGAGATCATGAAGGTGCTGATCGCGAGGACGCTGTAGGTTTCCGTTCTCCCGCCATGGGCGGGAGAAGGCGCCCGCGAAGCGGACGGATGAGGGTGAGCGCGCCCCGGCATGCGCCCCCTCATCCGGTCCTGCGGACCACCTTCTCCCCCTCTCGGGGGAGAAGGAATAGGAGATGAGATCACCACGCGTCGGCTAGCCCGGCCGGCGCGGCGCGGATGGTAGGCGCGAGAGTTTCTCGCGCCAGGGACGCCTCCGGTCCCGGGCAGGGCGAACTGTGGCGGCGCCGCCGCCAGGAGCGAATGTTATGGCTGAGGCTTACATCTACGACGCAGTGCGCACGCCGCGCGGCAAGGGCAAGAACACCGGCGCGTTGCACGAGATCACAGCGCTCTCGCTCGCCACGCAGGCGTTGCAGGCGATCCGTGATCGGAACAATCTCGACACCTCGAAAGTCGATGACGTGGTGCTCGGCTGCGTCTCGCCGATCGGCGAGCAAGGCGGCGACATCGCCCGCATCGCGGTGCTGAACGCGGACTATTCGCAAGACACCGCCGGCGTGCAGGTCGACCGCTTCTGCGCATCCGGTCTCGAAGCGTGCAACATCGCGGCGGCGAAAGTGAAAGCGGGCGAGGCCGATTTCGCCATCGGCGGCGGCGTGGAGAGCATGTCGCGCGTGCCGATGGGCGCGGGCGGCGGCTCATGGGCGACCGACCCTACGATCGCGTTCAAGTCCTATTTCACGCCGCAAGGCGTGGGCGCGGACATGATCGCGACCAAGTACGGGTTCTCGCGCGACGACGTCGATGCGTTCGCGATGGAGAGCCAGAAGCGCGCGGCGCGGGCCTGGAAGGAAGGCCGGTTCAAGAAGTCGATCGTGCCGGTCAAGGATCAGCTCGGCGTCACGATTCTGGCGCATGACGAGCACATGCGTCCGGACACGACGATGCAATCGCTCGCTTCGCTCGAGCCCTCGTTCAAGACGCAGGGCGAAGTGATGCCCGGCTTCGACGGCGTGCTGTTGCAGCGCTATCCGGAAGTGGAGCGGATCAATCACGTGCACCATGCCGGCAATTCCTCCGGAATCGTCGACGGCGCGAGCGCGGTGCTGATCGGGTCGAAGGAGGCCGGCGAGGCGGCGGGGCTGAAGCCGCGGGCGCGTGTGGTCGGCTCGGCCTCGATCGGTTCGGAGCCGGGCATCATGCTCACGGGCCCGGAGTTCGTGACCAAGAAACTGCTGAAGAAGCTCGGCATGACCACCAAGGACATCGATCTCTGGGAGCTGAACGAAGCGTTCGCTTCGGTGGTGCTGCGCTGGATGCAGGCGCTCGATCTCGATCATGAAAAGGTGAACGTCAATGGCGGCGCGATCGCGATGGGCCATCCGCTCGGCGCCACCGGAGGCATGATCCTCGGCACGATGGTCGATGAGCTCGAGCGCACGGGCAAGGAGCGCGCGCTGATCACGCTGTGCGTCGGCGCCGGCATGGGCACGGCGACCGTGATCGAGCGGGTGTGATCGTGGGAGCGAAGCTCAAGAGCGCGGCGCCCGTGTTCTGCGTAAGCGTCGCTCAGCCGACAATCGACTATCTGGTCGATCGGCTGGGCTTTACGCTCGTCGGCTCCGCCGGCGATCCGCCGGCTTGGGCTTCGCTCGTCCGCGATCAGATGGAGATCATGGTGGTGTGCGGCGCCCACCCGCCGCCGGCGCAGGATTGGGCGGCGTATATCTACGTCGCCGGGGTTGATGAACTCTACGCCGAATTCCAACGTCGCGGCGCCGACCTCGTCGGTCCGCCGCAGGACAAGCCATACAATAATCGCGAATTCGAGGTGCGGATGCCGGACGGCCGGCTCGTCGCCTTTGGCGGATGACGGAGAGTGAGATGGAAAACTTCAAGCTTGAAATCGATGACGACGGCGTCGCGCTGATCACGTTCGACGTGCCGGGCCGTTCGATGAACACGATCACGGGCGGCGTGGTGCGCGACATCATCGCGCTCACGAACGAGATCAAGACCAATGACAAGATCAAGGGCGCGGTGATCACGTCTGGCAAGGCGAGCGGCTTCTGCGCCGGCGCCGATCTGGGCGAAATGGGCTCAGGCGGCCTCGGCGGCGGAACGGCTAAGACGCCGAAGAGCGAAGAAGAGCGCCTCAAAGACGCGTTCGAGGGCGCATACACGCTCAACAAGACGTTCCGCGAACTGGAGACGTGCGGCAAGCCGGTGGCGTGCGCGCTCGAGGGCCTGGCGCTCGGCGGCGGGCTCGAGATCGCGCTCGCATGCCATTATCGCGTGGCGGCGGACAATCCGAAGATCCAGCTCGGCCTGCCGGAATCGAAAGTCGGGCTGCTGCCCGGCGCCGGCGGCACGCAGCGTCTGCCGCGCCTGATCGGCGTGCAGGCGGCGGCGATGATGATCCTGCAGGGCGAGAGCAAGACTCCGCAGGAGGCCAAGGCGCTCGGGTTCGTCAACGAAGTCGTTCCTCCCGGCGAAACGGTGAAGGCGGCGAAGGCGTGGGTGAAAGCCAATCCGAAGGCCGTCGCGCCCTGGGACGTCAAAGGCTATCGCGTGAAGGATGGGCCGTATTCGCCGGGCGGCGGGATGGCGTTCGTCGGCGGCAATGCGCTCGTCTCGAAGCAGACCTATGGGAACTACCCGGCGCAGAAGAACATCCTCTCGTGCATCTATGAAGGCGTGCAGGTGCCGATCGACGCCGGCCTCAGAATCGAGAGCCGCTATTTCGTGAAGACCGCGCAGACGCCGCAGGCGAAGGGCATGATCCGGACGCTGTTCCTGTCGATGCAGGAATTGTCGAAGGGCGGAAACCGCCCCGCCGGGCATCCGCCGACGGAGATCAAGAAGGTCGCCGTCATTGGCGCTGGCCTCATGGGCGCGGGCATCGCCTATGTGCAGGCGAAGGCGGGCGTCGAGACCGTGCTGATCGACGTCAGCCAGGAGGCGGCGGAGAAGGGCAAGGCCTATTCACAGCGGCTCGTGGACAAGGACGTTTCGCGCGGCAAATCCACCAAAGAGAAGGGCGATGCGCTGCTCGCGCTGATCAAGCCGACGACGGATTATAGCGAGATCAAGGGCGCCGATCTCGTGATCGAGGCGGTGTTCGAGAATCCGGAACTCAAGGCCGAGATCACCAAGAAAGCGGAAGCCGTGCTCGGCGAGAACGCCGTGTTCGGATCGAACACGTCGACGTTGCCGATCACGGGGCTGGCGAAAGCCTCGAGCCGGCCGGCGAATTTCATCGGCATCCATTTCTTCTCGCCCGTCGAGCGGATGGGGCTCGTCGAGATCATCGTCGGCAAGGAGACGAGCGAGGCGACGGTCGCCAAGGCGATCGACTACACGCTCAAGATCAAGAAGACGCCGATCGTCGTGAATGATTCCCGCGGCTTCTACACCTCGCGCTGCTTCGGCACCTACACCACCGAAGGCATCGAAATGCTCTCGGAAGGCGTGGCGCCGGCGATCATCGAGAATGTCGGGCGCCAGGCCGGCATGCCGATGGGGCCGCTCGAAGTGTCGGACTCCGTCGGGCTCGACACCGCGCTCAAGATCGGCAAGCAAATGGCCGAAGCGATGGGTACGGACTACAAAGGCGATGCGCGCGGGCGCCTGATGGCGTGGATCGTGGAGGAGAAAGGCCGCGTCGGGCGCAAGGCCGGCAAGGGCTTTTACGATTACGACGAGAACAACCGCCCCACGCGGATCTGGCCGGAACTCTCCACGCAGCTCGACATCAAAGTGAAGGAATGCCCGCCGGAGCTGAAGAAGGAGCTGACCAAGCGCTTCCTGTTCCGGCAATGCATCGAAGTCGCACGCTGCTTCGAAGAAGGCGTGATCACCGACCCGCGCGACGCCGATGTCGGCTCGATCCTGGCGTGGGGCTTTGCGCCCTATACCGGCGGCTGCGTCTCCTACATGGACTTGTTCTGGGGGCTGCCGGCGTTCGTGGAAGAGGCCGATCGGCTCGCCGCGCAATACGGCGAACGCTTCAAGCCGAACAAGCTCCTGCGCGACATGGCGGCGAAGAACGAGACGTTCTACGGCCGCTTCGGCGCCAAGAAGGAGAAGGCGGCGGCTTGACTTCCTCCCCCGCTTGCGGGGGAGGAGCGAGCGTCACTTCCGCCAGAGCGTGCGTTTCATCGTCGCTTCGTGCTTGAGGCGGAAGCGCTCGTCGGCGTCGGGGAACACCATTTGGGCGCCGACGAAGGCGCAATGCTGGATGCGGGCGCGGGCGAGCGCGTCAGCGGCGTCGAGACCCAGTTCGCTGCGGAAGAGGCGCACGAGATAGGCGATGCGGCGGGCGTCCGATTCCGCCACGATCGCGGCGATCACCGGCTCGCTCGCCGCGAGGCGGCGCAGGTTGCGCTCCAAAGCGTGATCGATCGTCGCGGCGCGGCGGGCCAGCGTCTCGCGGCGCTTGCCGCTCAGGCGCGCGGCCTCGGCGAGCGCGATGGGCTCGTCGGTCTCGCGCTCGAGCCAGCATTCGCCCAGCGCCTCCAGAAACGCGCGATGATCTTCGAAATGATGATAGAACGAGCCGCGCGTCTTCTTCGCCGCGTCAGTGAGGCGCTCGAGCGTCAGCGCTTCGGGGCCGTGGCGCGAAAGCAGCGCGAGGCCCAGTTCGATCCAGTCGTCACGCTCGTAGCGCGGCTTGGCTTTAGCCATTGGCGAGCGCCAGCGCGCCGAGCGTCGTGGTGACGGTGAAGAACGTCCATTGCGGATGGCGGCGGAACGAATTTCCCATCGCGATGTTCTGCACGACGTTGACGATCAGGAACGCGCCCGCGATCGCGGTGGCGATGACGGCGGCGGCGGATGCGGCGGGATCGAGCGCCGCCCACGCGAACGCGGCCGCCATGACCAGAAGCGCCGCCGTCGTCAGGTGCCAGCAATAATAGACCGTCTGCTTGGGCGCGCGCGCCAAGGTGGAATCGAGCAAGGGACGGGCGAAGAGGCGCCCGCCGAGGAAAACGTGCGCCGCGCAGGTCGCGAGCGCCGCCCCCGCCGCACACCAGAATGTGAAAGCCGCGTGCATGGACAAACAATACCACATGGTATGGAAGAGTCCAGCGCGAGAACGCCGCAGGCGTGCGGCGGCGCGCCGATTTCGGAGGGCGTGATGCGGGAGGACGGAAGGATCGCACGGCGCGCGGCGCTCGGCGCAGCGCTCGTTGCGCTGGCGGCGTGCGCTTCGAGCGCGGCCGAGGAGGGCGTGGAGATCTTCGTCGTCATCTATGCGCCGGGCCCGTCCTGGGTGGAGGGGCGGCCGATGCGGGAGCAGGATCTGCGTGATCATGGCGTCTATATCGGCCGGCTGCGCGATGAGGGACGGCTCTTCGCCGGCGGCGGTTGGGTGGGCGCCGACGGCGGCATGGCGCTCTTCCTTGCGGGGGATCGCGCCGCCGCGGAGGCGATGCTTGCGGCCGATCCGGCCGTTCTGAGCGGCGTGTTCGTCGCGACGCTGCAACATTGGCGGCCGCGATTCCGAACGCAGGGACCGTTGCCATGAGCGGGTTGAAGGCCCTAGCGTGATCGGCGGGGAAGTCGGCGAGGACGAAGATGAGAGCGGCGATTGTGAGCGCGGCGATACTGGCGGGCGCATGCGCCGCGCCGCAGACGATGGTCCCGGACACAGCGCCAGTCGCGGCGCGGACGATTCCCGAGATCATGGCGGCGATCCCGGACAGCGATTGGGTCGATCTCGATCCGGAAAACACCATCTATCTCGAACTGCCGAGCGGGCGGGTGGTGATCGAACTCGCGCCGGCCTATGCGCCCAACCATGTCGCCAATATCAAGGCGCTGGCGCGGGAAGGGTTCTTCGACGCCGCCGCGGTCGTGCGGGTGCAGGAAAACTATGTCGCGCAATGGGGGCGGCCGGAGGAGGCGCCGGCGCATGCGTTCCGCGCGGCGCGCGCAAGCCTGCCGGCGGAATTTGATCGTCCGATAACGGAGGATCTCCCGTTCGTACGGCTGCCGGACCGCGACACATACGCCGACGAGGTCGGCTTCTCCGGCAGTTTTCCCGTCGCGCGGGGGAACGGGCGGACCTGGCTTGCGCACTGCTACGGCATGGTCGGCGCCGGGCGGGATGTTTCCCCGGATTCCGGCGGCGGAGGCGAGCTCTACGTCACCATCGGCAATGCGCCGCGCAATCTCGATCTCAATGTGACGCTGGTCGGGCGCGTGGTCGCGGGCATCGAACATCTGACGACGCTCAGGCGCGGGACCGGCGATCTCGGCTTCTATGTCACGCCGGAGGAGCGCACGCCGATCCGCACCATGCGGGTGGCGGCCGATGTTCCGCCTGCGGAGCGCACGCGGCTGCAGGCGCTGCGCACAGACAGCGCAAGCTTCGCCGAACTCGTTGAAGCGCGGCGCAACCGACGCGACGATTGGTACGTGCATCCCGCCGGCGCGATCGGGCTGTGCAACACGCCGCTGCCGGTGCGCGCAGCGCCGGGCTGACTCACGGGCTGCGGCCGCAGCCCTGGAGAAGCTGCGCGCCGATCGTGACCGTCACGCTGGCGGGAAACGTCTCGCCGCTCATCACGTCCTGGCACGGCGTGCGGCGGATGAGGATGGCGAGCGCCTGGCCCTCGGCGCTCACGTCATAGCGCGTCACGCCCTCGGCCTGTGCGGACGGCGCCGGCAGCGCAGCCGCGAGCGTGCGGTTGCCGTAGTCGTAGGACAGCTCAAAGCGGTCGGCGAAGAGATCGAGCAGCCAGCCCGGCTCGTTGCCGACGGCGCGGAAGAGGACGCCGCGGGCGCGCAGCGCGCGATCGCTGTGGCCGCCGCCGGTGGCAAGCGCGTCGTCCGCCGGCGCCTCCGCTTCGGGCGTGGGCGCGGGCGGCTCGTTCAGTCCGTGTACGGCGATATCGAGGACGCGCGGCGCGCCCTGGGTGATGACGAGGTAGTCCTCGACAGTGGTGAAGCGCAGCTCGCCGCCGGCGTCGCGCACCTCGGCGCGCACGACATAGCGGCCGCGCGGATTGATGCGGCCCGGCTCATAGACGAGCCTGAACGGAAACGGCGGCGCGGCGGCGCCCGTGAGCAGAATCTCCTGGCGCGCGACGATGACGCGCGCGTCAGCGCGGCTGGCGTCCTCCAGCGTGACGATGATCGCACCCGGCCGCGGCAGCGCGCTGCGGCCTTCATAGGTCACCGCGCCCGTCACCGTAGCGGTGGCCGCGCTCTGTGGGGCGCCGGCGCATGCGGCCAAAGCGGCCGCGGCAAGGATGGCGATGAGCGCCGCAAGCGGGCGACGTGAAATCGAAGCCATGACCATCTCCGGGCGTTTCTCGCTCCTCTCCCTAATTTCGCCGTGCGGCGAAGGCATGTCCATCGCATGCGCAAGGACATGGCCAAAGTGATCGTGGAGCGGCCGCGGCACAATTCGCGGCACGGGCATTTCACGCCCGGGCGTGCGCGCGCGCTCACCGATGATGACGATGCGCCGCTGTCCGTGCGCGTGAAGCCGACGCGCCAGGCGAAGACCAAGCACCTCAACGAGCATCTGGGACCGCTCAAGCGGTTCCTCGAAAAGCAAGTCGGGCGGCCGTGGGACAAGGTCTATTCGGAGGTCTCGGCGAACCTCAAGGCCGCCAATCCCGTGCAGCAGCACGTGCGCGATCATCTCGACGATTTCGTCGCCGTGCGCACGCGGATGGAGAACGGCAAGGTGATGAGCCAGCATCCCTATCTCGGCCCCGTCGGGCTCGAGCGGGAATGGCGGCGCTTCTACGTGCACCCGAAGACGGGGCTCCTGCGGCGCAATCCGCACTGGGCGACGTGGGCGGCCAAGCGCAAGGCCGACGCCGCGGCGAAGGCGGCCGAGCGCGCCAAGCGGATGCGCTCGGTTTCCTCCTACGTGCAGCTGCATAAGCTCGACGACGGCGGCTGGTGGGAGATCACGCTGAAGGATTTCGGCGCCGAACCGGCGCGCGACGCAGTGCTGGCGGCGGGCCTCTCGACGCTGCCGGCGGAGGAGCTCTACGGACGCGGCGACATCTATGCCGCGCGCAAGCGGCCGCTGAGCAAGAAGGAGAAGAGGGCGCTGGGGCTCATTTGACGGCTGCGAGCGCGCCCGATTAGGTGGGCCCCATGACGACTTATCAGGGGCAGACGTTCGCCGATCAGCGCGTGGCGCTCGACGGCAACGAATACGAGAACTGCACGTTCCGGAACGTGACGCTCGTGTACGCGGGCGGGGCGCCGCCGGCGATCCGCAATTGCACGCTCGAGCAATTCAATCTGGCGTTCGAGGGCGCGGCGGAGAACACGCTGGCGTTCCTGCGCGCGCTCTCGGGACCGCACAGCGGCTTCCGCGGCATCGTAGAAGGGACGTTCAAGGCGATCCTCGACCCGTGAACGCATGCGTGCAAAAAGGGCCGCGCACGCGGCGCGGCCCTGCACATTTCCGGTCGCGGCCGCCTCAGGCGCGGACGGCCTTCAGCCTGATCTCGACGCGCCGGTTCTGCTCGCGGCCCGAAGGCGTGGCGTTGGAGGCGATCGGCTGACTTTCGCCCATGCCGCGCGCGACAAGGCGCTCGCGCTGGACGCCGTTGTTGATGAGCACCGAGCCGACCGCGAAGGCCCGGTTCTCGGAAAGCTCCTGGTTGTAATCGTCCGGACCCGTCGAATCGGCGTGACCGATCACGTCGACGGTGGTGGACGGGTAATCGCGCAGGGTGCGCGCGACGTCGGCGAGGGTTGGCAGGAACTGGCTCTTCACCACGGCCTGATCGAAATCGAAAGTGATGGAGGCAGGCATGCGCAGGAGGATCTCGTCCTCGGCCGTGCGCTGCACCTCGATCTGCGAATCGCGCAATTGCGCGCGCAGCTGCGCTTCCTGACGATCCATGTAGCCGCCGATGGCCCCGCCGGCGATGCCGCCGATGATCGCGCCGATCACGGCGTTGCGGGTGTCGTTGCCGCCGGCGAGCGTGCCAAGCGCTGCGCCCGTGCCGGCGCCGACGAGCACGCCGGTGCCGGTGTTGTTGCGGACGCGTTCGCCCGTGTACGGATCAGTCGTCGTGCATGACGCCGCAACCAGCGCCGCCGCCGAAACCAGTGCCAAAGACCGCATGTCGCCCTCCAAGTCGCTCCGGGCTGAAAAACTCGGCGGGATACGGAACGGTCCCCCGCGCGCCGCGCTTTTCGGTCCCCTTTGAGCCGCTTATGTGGCAAAGCCGGCCTGAGCGGGCGATGAACAGGATTGGTGAACGTCAGGAAATCGCGGCGAAGCGCGCCATCTGCTCGCCCAAAACCATGTCGACCAGGGGCGCAAGCTCGGCAAGGCCGGCGTTCGCCGGACCCGCCACGACATAGGTGAGCGTCACGCGCGCGCCTCCCGCCTGTGGGGCGATCGCGAAAGTCATGACTCCACGCACCGGCAATTCCTGCAACGGCCCGAGCGGGGCGTCGAAGCGCAGCGTTTCGGGCGGCAGCGCCAAAATCACGCGGCCGTGCTCCACCATGTTCGCGCCGCCCCAGGCTTCGCAAAAGCAGCCGCCGGCCTGCGGGTTCACGCGCAAATTGGCGGCGGCGCCGGAATAGGTGTGCGCGTCCGACCACCAGGTCCCGATCGCGACGAGCCGGGACCAGGCGGCCTCCGGCGCAAGCGCGACATCGGCCTGGTGCACGACGCGGAAACTGGTGGGACTCGCTTCAACGACTTCCGCTTGCGCCATCGGGGCGGCGATCAGCCCCATCGCCAGCGCCAGAACCCAAGGCCGCATCCGTCCCCCTCCTCAATGGCTTCTTGAGCGATCACTCAAATCTCGCTTGATTAAGCAGTCAAGCCGCCTCAGTTGCAAATAAGAATGATTCGTAATACGGTCGCGCCGTGTGCGGCAGGCGAGCATGATCATCCTGGGGTGCGGCGCGGCGCGGCTGGCGGCGCTGCTGCGGCTCGATCAAGCAAGAAAGCCGCGGATGCGGGCCGCGAGCGCCGCGTCATCCTTCAGTTCGCATTCCCAAATCACCAGCGACGACCAGCCCAGCGCAGACAGCGCATCAAGCGTGCGGGCGTCGCGCGCGACGTTGCGCGCGATCTTGGCCGACCAATAGGCGGCGTTGGCGCGCGGGGCGCGCGCCCCGCGCTTGCAGTGGTGGCCGTGCCAGAAGCAGCCGTGGACGAAGATCGCCTTCCTGCGCGAAACGCAGACGATGTCGGGCCGGCCCGGCAGGTCAGCGCGGCGGAGGCTGTAGCGATAGCCCAAGCGATGGACGAGGCGGCGCACCATGCGCTCGGGACGGGTGTCGCGGCCTTTCACGGCGCGCATGACCGCGGCGCGCTCGGCGGGCGAGAAGGGATCGGCGCGCGCCATCAGGCGGCGTCCTCGCGCGCGCGTTCGCCGTCGCGCGCCAGCGGCAGAAGGAGATGGTCGGCCAGCCAGCGCACGACCGGCACGACGACGGCGTCGCCGAACAGATGCAGCGCCTGAGTGCGATCGTCCGGAATCGGATGATCGTCGCCGACGCCCATCAGGCGCGCGGCTTCGCGGCCGTTGAAGAGCCGCGTGCGCCCGCGGCCCGCCC
>JACAEE010000078.1 GCA_013389015.1 Hydrogenophilaceae bacterium
CTTCGGCGCCGCGCCGACGCGGCCTGGCGGCCCCGCCGCGCCGCGGCCGCCGCACCAGCGCATAGACGATGAAGCACAATGCAAGCCCCGCGAGCCCCGCCGCGAGGTGGAAACCGACGCCGCCCGGCAGCCCGTATTGCGCCGCGAACGCATCCACGCCGGCCTTCAGATCCGCCAACGAGCCCGGGGCTGCCCCGATCCGATTGACCAGCCAGACCGACGCCATCACCGCGACCGCACCGGCGCCGGCCAGGATCGCCAGCACCGCGACGACCCAGAAGAGCGCGCCCCCGCCGCGCTTGCGCGCCGGCGCAGGCGGCGCCGACGGCGCTTGCGGCGCTGGCGCGCGCATGGCGTCGCTCATGTCGCCGGATCGGCTGTCCAGGCTCGCCGGCGGCCGCGCGGCTTCCTGCACCCGCTTGGCGATTTCGGGCCAGGCCACGAGATCGCGCTGGGTTTCGAAAGTCGCGTCCACGAACGGCAGATCGCGCAGACCCACGGGCGCAAAATGCGGATCGAGTTTGACCAGCACCAGCCGCCCCTCCGCCCACGCGTCGAGCGCGCGCTTCTCCATCGCCAGCCGGAACGGCGCGAACGGCGTCTCCTTCGACCACAGCATCACGACGACGTCGGCGTTCATCAGCGGCCGAAAACCCATCTCGCCGCTCTCGCGGTCCACGAACTGCCCGCGCCGTTCGAGATAGGTCTGCAGCGCTTCAGCGACGGCCTGGTCGGCCGGGGCGTGGACGATATGGACGGTCATGTCTTCTCCGACGGAGGTGGACGCGGGCCCCTTCCTAGCACCCCCGGCGCCCAAAGGGAGGCGCCGCCGCCCCCTCCCGGATGACCCAATTCCCCGGTTCAAGCGTCGGCATTATGCGATATAAACAGCCAGTTAGAGCGCCTTACGAGCCAAGAGGCGCCCGCCGACCGCGCGCAGCCCGCGGGGCGCGCGCCCTTTGCAGGGGATCGGATCATGAACCATGCGCTTTTCGCCGGCGCGTTCGCCGCCGCTCTCGTAGGCGTTTCGATGCGCCCGCCCTCGCCGCCCGACGCCTCCGGGCTCCGCGCCATGGTGTTGGGCGCCCGTTGCGGCCCCGAGGAGGGCCTCGCCCGTCGCGCCGCGCTAGGCGAGCTGCTGATTGGCGCGGCGGCCTACGCGCAGACCTTGCCGGGCGACATGTCCGCGCCGCCGCCGCTCATGCCGGGGCTGGGCGACGCCCATCTCGCCGTCACGACATCCGAGCCGCGCGCCCAGGCCTTCTTCGATCAGGGCCTGCGCATGCTGCACAATTTCAACCACGCCGAGGCCATCCGCGCGTTCAAGGAGGCTCAGCGCCTCGATCCGCAATGCGCGATGTGCTTCTGGGGCGAGGCCTTCGCGCTCGGCCCCAACATCAACGCGCCGATGAACCCGGCGGACAATGAGCCCGCTTTCGCCGCCGCGCGGGCGGCCGAAGCCCGCGCCGCCGACGCATCCCCGCTGGAGCAAGCGCTGATCGAAGCGATGCAGGTGCGCTACCTTCGCACCGCGCCCGCGGACCGCAGCGGCCTTGACGCCGCTTTCGCCGACGCCATGCATGCGGTTGCGCAGCGCTTCCCCGACAGCGACGTCGCGCTCATCTTCGCCGCCGAAGCGGCCATGGACACGCAGCCTTGGGACTATTGGCAAGGCGGCGGCCGCGAACCCAAGGGCCGCATGGGCCCCGCGATCGCATTCATTGAGACTGTGCTCGCGCGCAGCCCCGACAACGCCGGCGCCAACCACCTCTATATTCATTTGGCCGAAGCCTCGACCAATCCTTGGCGCGCCGTACGCGCCGCCGACCGTCTTGCGCCGGCGGCGCCCGCGGCCGGCCACCTCGTGCACATGCCGGCGCACATCTATTATCGCGTCGGCCGCTTCCGCGACTCCATGCGCGCCAACATTGCGGCCTCAGCCGCCGACGAAGCCTATATCCGGGCCGCGAATGCGAGCCCGATGTATCAATACGGCTATTACCCGCACAATCTGCACTTCGTGCTGACCAGCGCGGCGATGGGCGGCGATGCGCGCACCGCGCTTGACTACGCCGATCGCCTCGATGGGGCGTTGCCGATCGAGATGGCCGCGGCCGTGCCCATCGCGCAGGCGGTGAAGGCCGCGCCCTGGTTTGCGCGCGCGGAGTTCGCAACGCCTGCCAGCGTGCTTGCCGCGCCCTCGCCTGGCGGATCGGTCCCGCTCGTCACCGGCGCGTGGCGCTATGCGCGCGGCATGGCGCACGTCCGCGCCGGCCGCCTGGATGACGCGCGCGCGGAAGCCGCCGCGATCCAGACTCTGCTCAATGAAGGCGATTTTTCGCTCCTGATCGACAATCGCGTGCCGGCGCGCGAGATCGTCGACGCCTATCGGCTCATCCTGCTGGCCAAGGCCGACATGGCCGCGCGCAATTACGCGTCCGCCATCGCCCAGCTCGAAGCCGCGATCGCGATTCAGCATGCGCTGCCCTACATGGAGCCGCCCTACATTTATTATCCCGTCCGCCGCACGCTCGGCGCGGCCTACATGCTGAGCGGCCAGCCTGAGCGCGCCGAAATGGAGTTCCTGGCCACGCTGATCGAAAGCCCGAACGACGCCTATGCATACTGGGGCCTCTCCGAAGCCCGCCGCCGCCAGGGCGACCGCGTCGGCGCCAACGCCGCCCGCCAGATGTTCAACCAGGCCTATATGGGCCGCCGCGCCGCCGTGACGGCGTATAGTCTTTGAAAGGCGCGCGAGGGGCGCTTCGCCTGCACCGACGCATCCGCTCGTCGAGCACGACGCGGGTAGCGGTGTAGAAGCGCCCCGACAGGCAAGGCCGGCTGCCGACCGCGGCGCGCCTCAACGCTGGGGTCTGCGTCGCGGTTCCGGTGCGTCAAGCTATCGAATGAGCCAGCGGAACGTGTCGGATTGCGCCGCGATGTGCTCGAACTCGGCATGCGCCTCCCGCACCGCCTCAAGCACCCGCTTCACGCTGAGCCGTCCGGCGACGAACAATTCCCCGTCGATGACCACGCTGGTGGTGGCCTCCGTCGGCGGCGGGGACGGCGCAGGC
>JACAEE010000133.1 GCA_013389015.1 Hydrogenophilaceae bacterium
CCGCGCGCGCGCCGCTGGGTTCCGGGTCTCCCCCTCGCTTTCGCGAGGGTTCGCCCGGAATGAGGGAGCACAGAATGAATCCGTTTGATCGCAACGCGCTCTAACGCTCCACCTGCGCGTACGCCGTCGCGACCTTGCGCGCGAAGCGGTCGATCGACCGGCGCGCGTCGCCCCAGGTCGTCAGCGCCACGACATTGCGAATGTCGTACTCGTAGAACCGGTGATGCACCTCGGTGAGCGCGGTTCCGTCCGGGGCGCGCAACACCGCATGCAGCTCCGCGCCGCCGATCGAGAGCGAGCGGCCGAAATCGAGGCCGGGCCTGTCATTGAGCTGCTGGAAGGTCGGCCGGTTCGGCCGCGCGTCGATGATCGTCGTCTCGATCCGCACCCCCGGCTCGGACGACACTTGCCCGCCGACGCGCGCGAGCGCGCGCACCAGCGCCCGCTCGATCGCCTCGCGCAGATAGACGCCCTCGCGCTCGCCGTAATCGTCGGTGAGCTTCTCCTGGAATTCTTCGGAATAGACGGCCGGCGGCAGGCTGATGGGCCCCGCCGCGGCCGGGCGCGCGGCCGCTGCGCCCAGCGCGAGCAGGGCGGCGAGCGAGGCGAGGAAGGTCCGGACGCGCATATGGGCTCCCTAGGCTGTTGATTCAGTAATGAAGCGCGCCGACGCCGCAACGCCACTCACATTCCTGGGAACCCCGGGCCAGGCCGGTCACGACCCCGCGAGGCGCCGCTCAGTCGTCGGCGCCGCCGCGTTCGTCGTCCTCGTCTTCATCGTCGTCGTCGCCGGGGACGGCCGCGTCGATGGTCGCGCCCACGACCGTCCCCGCCGCCCCGATCGCAGCCCCGGCGACGGTCCCTGCCGCCCCCACGGCGGCCGCGGCCAGGCAGCTCGACGCGAGCAGACAGAGGGCGAGACAGGCGATCAGGCGCATCGATGCAGGTCCGGAGGCCCGGCACTTGGGGGCGGTCCGCCCCTCGCCGTCAAGGACCGGGCGCAGGTTGGTCCGCAAGGACCGCCCGCACCGGCGGCCTCGCTGGCGCTCAGCCGATCTCGACCACTTCGCCGGCGTGGTCGCTCGCCCGGCGGAACGGCCCGCGGTAGCCCGGCGCGGCGCCGCGCCGGCGGTCCGGCCCGACATAGGCCGCGCAGCGTACGAAGGGTCGGTCCTCGTTGAGCGCCGTCGAGAGATGATGGAACAGCGACCGCGCGCTGATCGGCTTCACCAGGAACGAGTTCACGCCGGCATCGCGCGCCGCGATCACCCGCGAGGCTTCCGAGTGCGCCGACACCATCACGATCGCCGCGTCGGCGCTGCGCCCGGAGGAGCGGCGCAGCGTCCGCACGAACGTCAGCCCATCCGTCGGCCGCATCAGCCAGTCCGCAAACACGACGTCCATGCGCGCCGCCGCCGCGAGCTCGAGCGCTTCGTCAGCCCCCTCGGCCTCGGTGGTGCGCGTCAGCCCGCCGCCGCGCAGCAGCGTGCGGATGAGCGCCCGCATCTGCGGATTGTCATCGACGATCAACGCCTGGACGTTCGCCAGTCTTCGCATGCCCGCCTCGAGAAGCGGCCGCATTCAAGTCCGATTTGGCAAACGCGAAGTAAAAATCCCAAATATACTGATGGTTACACTGAGAAATCGGAGCAGTAACAACCCGCTCAAAGGAAAATGCGCGCCCGCAAATACTCACCGAACGGCGATCAGCGCTGAAGGCGTCAGGCGTAATTCTCAGGGCGCGTCGACAAGCACAATTTCCGTTTCTTCTTTTGCTTCTATCGTGATCTCTGCTTCATCGCGGATCGCGGCGCCGTCCCGTTCCTGCAGCGCCAGTCCGTTCACCTGCGCTGCGCCTTTCGCGATTGCGAGATAGAGGTTTCGTCCCGGCGCGGGGGCGTAGCGCGCGGTCCCGCCCGGCGAAATCGTTGCGGCCAACAGCCGCGCGTCCTGCCGGATCGGCAGCGCGCCGGCGCGCTGGTCGTCGGCGAAGCCGGAGGCCAACGGCGTGAGCCTGCCGGCGCGCTCGCCCTTCGGGAATTTCGCCGCCCCCCAGAACGGCTTGCCGCCGCGCGCCTTGGGCAGCAGCCAGATCTGGTAGAGCCGGGTCGGCCCGTCTTCGAGATTGTATTCGGCGTGGGTGACGCCGCTGCCGGCGCTCATCACTTGCACGTCGCCGGCTTCGGTGCGGCCCTGGTTGCCGAGGCTGTCCTGGTGCGTGATCGCGCCTTCCCGGACATAGGTGATGATCTCCATGTCGGCGTGGGAATGGGGCGGGAAGCCCGAGCGCGCGCGAATCTCATCGTCGTTCCAGACCCGCAACGCGCCCCAATTCATCCGCGCGGGATCATGGTAGCCGGAGAACGAGAAGTGATAGCGCGCGTTGAGCCAGTCATTGTCGAACCGGCCAAGCTTGGCGAAGGGGCGATGCTCAATCATGCGCTCCAATGTGGCCCGCGCGGCTAGCGCCGCAAGAAGGCACACGGAAGACACCGCCGCCTTGACGCGCCGCCGCCGCCGCAAGAACAATTCCGCATGCAGCGTGTGGGGAGTCAGCTTGCGGCGATTGCGGCGGCCGTCGCTTTGGGCGGCTGCGGCGCAGGCGGGCCGGGAAAGGCGAAGGAGGCGGAGGAGAAGGCGCCGCCGCCGCAAAGCGCGCGCGCACGCGTCATGGCGATGGATCCCGCCGCCGCCGCGGAGTTCCTTGTCGATCAGGTGCGCAACGGTCCGGGCGGCCCAAGGGAATGCGCCTTCGTCTACGAATTCGCCGACCTCGGCGACGTGCCGGAGGGGGACGCCGCCGGCCCCCATCGCGCCCATGTCGGGGCGCGCGCCTTCACGCTGCAATGCGGCGCGCCGGGCGCGCGCGGGGCCCGCCGCTACGTCGTCTATCTGCCGCGCGCGGGGACAGAGGCGGTTGTGGCGCCGTGCGCGGCGCCGGAATGCGCGGCGGGCTTTCTCGGCGCCGAGGATTCCTCGCCGGCGGTTCCGGCCGAGGATTTCGACAAGTGACTATTCCGCGCTCGGCGCGAAGCGCATGAGCTCGACTTCCTCGTCGCCGAAGAACACCAACACCCCGTCCACCACGCGCACCGACATCGTCTCGCCGAGACGGGCGAGGAACCGCGTCTCCAGCGACATCGCCGGCTCGGGACAGGCCATGCGCGTGGCGCCGATACCGGTGAAATAGCGCGCCACGTTCGGATCCTGTTCGATGGCGGCGAAATAGCGGTTGCAGCCGGCGAAGCCGGCCACGCGATCGCCTTCGAACGCGATGGTGGGCGCTTCCCCGCTTGGGGGCGCCCCGTCGATGGCGGCGAGCCGCCATGCGCCGGAGGGCGCCTCCATGTCGAGCGGCGCGCTGGTCGCGCAGGCGGCGGCGAGCGCTGCGGCGGCGAGGGCGAGGGAGCGGTGCATGAGCGGACTGCGACTCCTCAGATCGGATCGTATGGGAACACGCTCGCCGTGGCGCCCGCGTCGAGATAGCTCGCCTTCAGGGCAGGCAAGGCCTGGTCGAGCAAGGTGCTCGGCGTCCATCCGTCGATGCGGCCGAGCGCACGGATCGGGCGCGGCTGGCTGAACAGGAACACTTCGTTGCCGCGCACGGCGAAAATTTGGCCCGTCGTGTCTTTCGCCTTGTCCGCGCACAGCGCTACCGCGAGCTGCGCGACCTGATCGGCGCGCATCGCGTTCTTCATCCGCTCGACGCGCTGGGCGCTGGCCTCGTCCTTGATCGGGATGGTGGCGATCATCCGCGTCCAGGCGAATGGCGCGATGATGTTGGAGCGCACGTTCTTCTGCACGCCCTCCATGGCGATGATCCGCGAGAGCCCCATGACGCCGAGCTTGGCGGCCGCGTAATTCGCCTGCCCGATATTGCCGATGAGCCCCGAGGTGGAGGTGAAGAGCACATAGCTGCCCTCCTGCTGCTCGCGGAAATGCTCGACCGTGGCGCGGCACACATTGAATGCGCCGTTCAGGTGCACGTCGATCACCTGGCGCCAGTCTTCAGGGTCCATCTTGTGGAACATCTTGTCGCGCAGGATGCCCGCGGGGTTCATCACCGCGTGCAGGCCGCCGAATTCCTTCTTGGCCTGCTCCACCATGGCGGCGACGGCGTCGTAGTCGGTCACGCTGTCGGAATTGGAGATCGCGCGGCCGCCTGCGGCGCGGATTTCCGCAGCGACCGCTTCGGCCGGCCCGGCCGAGCCTTCGTCACCGCCGGCGACGCCGCCGCCAAGATCGTTCACCAGGACGCTGGCGCCCTCGCGCGCGGCCAGGAGCGCGCATTCCTTGCCGATCCCGTTGCCGCCGCCGGTGACGATGACGACCTTCCCGTCCAACACGCCCATCGCGCTTCCTCCTGCCGCTCTGTCGGCACGTTGTTAGACGATGGCGCCGCGAAAAGAAAAGCCGGCATCCCGCCGCCGCTAATCGAGCCTGTCGGCCTTGCGCAGATCGGGAAACATCTTCGCCCACAGCCCGGTGACGACCAGCGCGGCGACGCCCCCGAAGACGACCGCCGCCTTCGGCCCGATCAGCCAAGCCGCCACCCCGCCGCGAAACTCGCCCAGCTCGTTGGAAGCGCTGATGAAGAGGGTGGAGACCGCCGCCACCCGCCCGCGCATCACGTCGGGCGTCACCAGCTGCACCAGCGTCTGGCGGATATAGACCGAGAGCATGTCCGCACCCCCGAGGATCGCCAGCATCGCCAGCGAGAGCCAATAATTCTGCGACAGCCCGAAGGCGATGGTCGCGAGCGCGAACACAGCCACGCCCCAGAACATGATCGGCCCCGCATGCCGGCTGATCGGGTCGCGCGCGAGGTAGAGCGCGATGACCGCGGCCCCGATCCCCGGCGCCGCGCGCAGCCATCCATAGCCCTCCGATCCCACATGCAGCACGTCGCGCGCGAACGCGGGGAGGAGCGCGGTGGCCGCGCCAAGCAGCACGGCGAAGAGATCAAGCGAGATCGCGCCGAACACGATCTTCTGGCGCCAGACATAGACGAGGCCCTGCCGGATCAGCGTCCAGCGCGATCCGGCCAGCGTCGTCGCCGGTTTGGTCGGCGTACGGATGAACGGCAAGACGGCGAGCGCGAACAGGTAGAGCCCGATCGCGGTCCCGTACGCATACTCCAGCGACAGCGCGATCAGCAGCCCCGCGACCGCGGGCCCCGCCACCGCCGCCGTCTGCCAGGCGAGCGAACTCCACGCGATCGCCCGCGGCAACAATGACCGCGGCACCAGCATCGGCCCCATCGCCGTGTTGGCGGGAGAGAAGAACGCGCGCGACGTCCCGAACGCTACGGCGATGGCCAGGAGCAGCGGCGCGCTGGCGATGTCGAGCATCACGCTGGCCAGCAGCGCGGCCCCCGTCGCCGCCTCGCCCAAATAGCAGAAGATCAGGATCGCCTTGCGGTCGCGCCGGTCGGCCATCTCGCCGGCGGGCAAGGCGAGGAAGAAGAGCGGCAGGAACGTCGCCGCCCCGATCAGCCCCACCTGCAGCGTCGCTGCCGGCACGTCCATCGTGCGCCGCGCGACGTCGTACATCTGCCAGGCCAGCGCCACCGCCTGGATCTGCACGCCCAAGCTCGCCGCCGCGCGCGAGCACCAATAGAGCATGTAGTCGCGCTGCCGGAACAACGCGCCGGCGGATGTGTCTGCTGCGTCGGCCATGTAAGCGCGCCCGTATGCACGCCCCCGCCGCCCGCGGCAATCGCTGTGCATGCCGCGCCCGTGTTCGGCGGTCCTCCCGCGCGAAAAAGAAGTCTTTGACGCGCGCCTCCGCGCGCCCTATAGCCCCGCGCCCCATGAGGACCATGCTTGCGGAGCGCGTCGTGACAGCGGGTTCAAAGCCTGTGCTTGTCCCTGAGTCGCCCGCACATGCGCCGGCGCTGGAGCGCGTCCTGAACCGCGCCTTCGGCCCCGGCCGCTTCGCCAAGACCAGCGAGCGGGTGCGCGAAGAGGGCGCGCGCCATCGCCTGGATTTGTCGCGCGCGGCGCTGCTGGGCGGCGGCCCGATCGGCTGCTGCCGCCTGCACGACGTCGCCGTCGGCGACTCCGCGGCGTTGTTGCTTGGTCCCCTCGCCGTCGATCCCGATCATCAGCATGACGGGCTGGGCGCGGCCCTTGTCGCCGCCACGATCGAGGCGGCGCGGCCCGGCGGCGGCGCGATCATTGTCGTGGGCGCGCCGGCCTTCTTCGCGCCGTTCGGGTTCGCCGCGATCCCCAAGGGCCGCATCACTTTGCCTGGTCCGGTCGATCCCGCGCGCTTCATGTGGCTCGCCTTGGCCGAGGGCGCGCTGGATCAGCTTGCCGGCGCGGTCACTGCGCCTCGCGCCGCCACCCGAACATGAGCAGGATGACGCCCGCCGCCGCCCACGCCCAGCCGGGGCCGAGCGGTTCGGCGGCGGCGGCGCGCACGACATAGGCGCCGTTTCTTCGGAAGCCCATCCAATCATCGCCGTGCGCGCGCCCGCCGCGCTCCACCGCCCGCGCCTGCGGCGCGGCGCGGGCGTCCTCGCCGGCCATGTAAAGCCCGCCGCGCGTCGCTTCCGTCAGTGTACGGATCAGATCGCCGGTGGCGTTGAGCCGTGCGGCTTCGCGCGGATTGAGCGGCCCGATGGCGGCGTAGGCGCGCAAAGCGCCCGCGCGCGCTTCGTAGAGGCCCTGCTCCTCCGCCGGCGTCGTCGCGCGCCACACGCCCGGCCCCGCTTCCGCCAACGCCACTTGCGCGGCCGCGCCCGAGGGCGCGATCAGAGTCACCGCGCCGGGCTGTGCGCTCAGGCTCGCGCGCTCCACCGTCAGCCCGCCGGCGCCGAAGCGCAGCGAGAGCCGCTCGTCCTCCAGCTCCGGCTCCTGCATCAGCCAGTGAGCGAGGCGGCGCAGCAATTCCCCGTGCGGCCCGCCGCCCTGGTAGCCGCGCGCCCACAGCCACGCCTGGTCGGAGAAGAGCTGCGCCACCCGCCCGCGCCCGGCGCGGTCGAGCACCAAGAGCGGCCGTCCGTGTCCGGACAATACCGTCTGCCCGCCCGGCGCCTCGGCGTCGATGAGCCGCGTCCACGGGCCCCAGGATTGCGGCTGCGGCAGCCCGCGCACCACGGGATGGCGCAAGCCCAGCGCCGTCGGCTCGGGCCGATAGGCGCGCGTGCTCACGCTTCCGGTCGGCCGCGCCGGCAGGATCGCGCCCAGCGGCGTCGAATAGAGCGATTGGCTCGGATCGGCGTCCCATGGCCCCGCCGAGATCAGGAGCGCGCCGCCGTCCTCCACCCGCTCGGCGATGTTGTGGAAATAGACCGGCTCAAGGATGTCGGGGCGCCGCTGGCGGTAGCGGTCGAAGATGATGAGGTCGAAGCCGCGCAGCTGCTCCTGGAACAGCTCGCGCGTCGGGAAGGGAATGAGCGCCAGTTCGTCGAGCGGCGTGAAATCAGTCTTCTCCGGCGGCCGCAGAATGGTGAAGTGCACGAGATCGACCGCCGGATCGCTCTTCAAGAGATTGCGCCACACGCGCGCCCCCGCATGCGGCTCGCCGGTGATCAAGAGCACCCGCAGCCGGTCGCGCACGCCCGCGAGCGTGAACGCCGCGCGATTGTTGGCGAGCGCGATCTCCTGGGGCCCGCGCGCGGCCTCCACGATCACCATGTTCGCGCCGCGCTTGGGCGTCTCAAGCTCCACGCGGAAGACGCGATTGGCCTGCGCGTTGACGCGATAGACCAGCCGCCCGTCGATCGAGATCGTGACCGGCGCAATGGCGTTCGGATTAGGATCCTCCACCCGCGCTTCGATCGTGAACGGCTCGCCGACGATTCCGAACGCCGGCGCCGCGAGCAGTTCGAGCCGCCGGTCGCCGCGGCTCGGATCGCCCACGATCACCGCGTGCGCCGGGCCCGTATCCTCCAGGCCCTCGATCGCTTCGGCGTCCGCGATCTGTCCGTCCGTGATGACGACCGCGCCCGCGCGCCGGTCGCGGTCGACGTCGGCATAGGCTTCCTCGAGCGCGCCGATGATGCGGCTGCCGTCGGGGCCCCCGCGGGCCTCGCGCACGCGCACGTCGAAGCCGAGCGCGGTCAGCTCCTGCGCTGCGCGCTGGCCCGTCCGCTGCGCGGCCTCGGCGCGTCCGGCCAGCGCCATGCTTTCGCTCTGATCGATGATGACGAGCGCGATGTCGCTTGCCGGCTGGCGCGTCTCGCGCACCCACATCGGCTGCGCCAGCCCCAAGAGGATGAGCGCGATCCCGGCCGCGCGCGCGATCGGCGCGCCGCCGCGGCGCCACGCATAGACCGCAAGGCATACGCCCGCGAGCGCGGCCAGCGCGAGCAGCATCTCCGCCGACAGCGCCGGATCGAAGCCGATGCGGTTGGCGAAGCTCATCGCCGTTCGCGTCCCAGCCGCTCGAGCAGCGCCGGCACATGGACCTGGTCTTCCTTGTAGTTCCCCGTGAGCGCCACCATCACCAAGTTCACGCCGAAACGCAGCGCAAGTTCGTGTTGGCGTGCGCCGCCGGAAAGACCGGCGCCTCCGTTCGACGCCCACGCCGCCGCCCAGTCTCCGTCGCCGACGAAGAGCGAGGCGACGCCGTCGCGCGCCGAGGCGGCGCCGGGGCTCTCGCCCCAGAGCCTGGGGGCGCTGGCGCGGCCGGGGAACGCGCGCAGGAGATAGAAGGAGCGCGCCAGCACATGCTCGGCGCCGATCGGCTCGAGCGGCGGCGCGTCGAGGCCGGCGAGCATGATCGCAGCGGGCCCGCGATCGCTCGCCGCGCGGCGGCCGGCGTCGCGCGTGTCGACAAGCAGCATTCCGCCGAGCCTGAGATAGCGGTCGAGATTGGCGACCGCCTCATTGCTCAGCGGGCGCGGCGCGGGCGGCGCCGGCCAGTAGATGAACGGGAAGACGGAGAGATCATCGCGCGCGAGATCGACGCCGATCGGCGCGTCCGGCTCCACCGTCGTCCGTGCACGGAGCGTCTCAGTCAGCGCCTCGAGCCCCTGGCGCGCGATGCGGTCGGTGGCGGCGTCGCCGGTGCGCACATAGGCGAGGTGCAGTTCGAGCGTCGGGTCGCCCTGCGCAAACGCGCGCGGCGCGGTCGCGAGCGCCGCCAAAAGAACGAGCGCCGCAGCGCCCCCGGCGCGCGCAAGCCGCGGCAGCCGCCCTGCGAGCCACAGCGAAAGCAGGAGATCGAGCGCCAGCAGCGCCGCCGCCGCGCCGAGAAAGAGCCCCGTCAGCGGCCGCACGCGCGCGCCTTCCAGCCCCGCGCGCGCGATCGAGGCGGGGAGCGCCAGCGGCGCCAGGCGTTCATCCGCATGCGCCGCATCGAGCGTCGCGGCGATTCCTGCGCGTTCATAGAAGCCTGGCGGCGCCGCGGGCCCTGCGCGCGTGCTGGCGAACGCTTCCGCCGCGATGGTCGCGGCGTCCGCGTCCGCCGGCGAAAGCGCGCCGAAACCGTCCATCAGCCGCGACGCGGCATAGGGCCCGGATGCGTCGGGCCGCTCCTCGGCTTCGCCGCCGCGCCCGGCGAACGCGATGGTCCGGCGCAGCATCTCCACATAGAGCCCCGAGAGCGGCAGGTCCGACCACGCTGGCCCCGCCGTCACATGATAGAGCACGATCAGCCCGCGCCCCTGCGCTTGCGCGGTCACGATCGGCGCGCCGTCCTCCAGGCGCGCCCAGACGCGGCTTTCGGTTTCCGCGCTCGGCTCGGCCAGCACTTGCCGGCGCACCGCGACGTCCTCCGGGATCGCCAGCCCCGCGAAGGGCGAATTCGCCGCGAACGGCCGCAGCTGCTGGGGCCGCTCCCACGCCAGCGCGCCGCCGATCGTGCGCGCGCCGGGGCGCAGGCGCACCGGCAGAAGATCGTCGGCGTCGTTGGCGAGCCTTGGCCCCGCAAAGCGGATCAGCACGCCGCCGCGTTCGATCCAGCGCGTGAGCGCATCGCGATCGGCCGGCGCGATCCGGCTTGCGTCGGCCAGGACCATCGCTTGGACCCGGCGCCGCACGAGATCGTTGACGTCGCCGCGCCGCAGACTGGCGTAGGGCGAGAGCGCGCGGTCGACATAGAAGAGATCGGAGAGCAGCGGCTGGCCTTGCGCGCCCAGATCGACAAGCCCGACCGACGGGCGCGCTGCGCCGCCCGGCATCAGCCGCACCGCGCCGGCGCTGTCTTCGCCGACGATGCGCACCCGCGCCGTGCGCGCTGCGATCTCCGGCGGCAGGTCGATGCGCGCGATCGCGGTTTCGCCGGCGAAGCGGAATTCCGCCGCGCCGAGCGAGCGGCCTTCCGCCGTCTCCGCCGTCACCGCGCCCGCATCCGCCCCGGTCTGGGCGCGCCGCAGCTCCGCGGTCACGCCGTCGGCGCCGCCGCGCGCGGCGACCCCCCC
>JACAEE010000081.1 GCA_013389015.1 Hydrogenophilaceae bacterium
GGCTTCGCCTCCGCCGCCGGTCATCGCTGCGCCGCCGCCGCGGCCGGCGCAGCAGTCTCGGCGCGAGGCCGGCGATACAAGGGTGGAGCCCTGACGCCGCGCCGCGGGGCCGCGTCACGCAACGGCAGGAATCGACAGCGCGCGCGCGGCGCCTAGAGTGCCGCGCCAGCCGTTCCGCGCATCAGGAGGATCATCATGGAGCTCAATTCGAACATCGCCGCGGTCATCACCGGCGGCGCGTCGGGCCTTGGCCTGGCGACGGTGAAGGCGCTGCGCGCGAACGGCGTCAAGGTCGCGATCTTCGATCTGAACGAAAAGACCGGCGAGGCCGCAGCGGCGGAAACCGGCGCGGTGTTCTGCAAGGTCAACGTCACCGAGGAGGCGAGCGTCGACGAAGGCTTCGCCAAGGCGCGCGCGGCCAACGGGCAAGAGCGGATCCTGGTGAACTGCGCCGGCACCGGCAACGCGATCAAGACCGCTTCGCGCGCGCGCGAGACCGGCGAGATCAAGCATTTCCCGCTCGACGCGTTCAACTTCATCATCCAGATCAATCTGGTGGGCACGTTCCGCTGCATCGCCAAGAGCGCGGCCGGCATGCTGACGCTCGATCCGCTGCCGGACGGCGATCGCGGCGTGATCATCAATACCGGCTCGGTCGCCGCCCAGGACGGGCAGATCGGGCAGGCGGCGTATTCGGCGTCGAAAGGCGGCGTCGTCGGCATGACCTTGCCGGTGGCGCGCGACCTCGCGGGCGAAGCCATTCGCGTCAACACGATCCTGCCGGGGCTCTTCAACACGCCGCTGATGGCCGGGGCGCCGCAGCACGTGAAGGACGCGCTCGCCGCGCAAGTGCCGTTCCCGAAGCGGCTCGGCGATCCGCCGGAATACGCTTCGCTCGCGCTGGAAATGATCCGCAACGGCTATTTCAACGGCGAAGTCGTGCGCCTCGACGGCGCGATCCGGATGGCGCCGCGCTAGGATGGTCCGGATGCGGAACGTGTCGTTTCGACGGCGCGGGCCATGGCGGCGACGGCGGCGTTCCGGCTGAGGCCGCTCTCGCGCGTCAGCGTGCGCCAGGTGTAGAAGCTGAGCGCCAGATTGAGCATGGCGCGCTGGCGCTCGTTCAGCCCTTCGCCGAGAACCGCGTGAACCGCCGCGAGCGGCGGCCCGAGGCGCAAGTCGTTGACCTCGCGCGTCAGCGCATGATGCTCGGCGTCGCGCAGCACGCAGCCGGCCATGTCAGCGTTGCGCGCGTACCAATCATAGATTTCGCGCAGGCCGGCGCGGAGGCGATCGCCGGCGTCCTCCAGTCCGCGCCAGCGCGCGGCGTCCGGGAACGGATCGCGCGCCATGGCCATGCCGGAGCAGGCCATGAACAGCGACCGCTCATCAGGGAAATGGGCGTAGAGGGTGTGGCGCTGCACCCCGGCGCGTTCGGCGATCATGGAGATCGTGGTCGCGGCGGGACCGATGGTCGAGTGCAGCGCAACCGCCGCCTCGGTGATGCGCCGGCGCGTCTCGGCCACCTGATCGGCCCGCTTCCTCAGCGTGTAGGGGCGCGATCGCGCTGATTGCGCAGTCGATTTCTTCGGCTTCGATTTCATGATACGTTTGTGTGCAATGATTGTTGACAGGGGTTTTAGATACACATATATGTACTATGAAATCTGTCGGTGGTCGACGGCCCCGATCAGCGCGCCAAGGAGGCGACCATGGAGACCAAGATCAGAGAGATCGAGAACGGCGTCTATCGGCTCTCGACGTTCGTGCCCGAGATCGGGCCGCCGGCCGGCTTCGTCTTCAACCAGTTCCTGATCACCGGCGATGAGCCGCTGCTCTTCCATACCGGCTTGCGGCGGATGTTCCCACTCGTGCGCGAGGCGGTCGGCAAGATCATCGCGCCGGAAAAGCTGCGCTGGATCACGTTCGGGCATTTCGAGGCCGACGAGTGCGGGGCGATGAACGAATGGCTCGCCATCGCGCCGCAAGCGCAGGTCGCGCACGGGCGAACGGCGGTCGATGTTTCGCTCAACGACGTCGCCGACCGGGCGCCGCGAATCCTGGAGGACGGCGAGACGATCGCGCTCGGAAACGGCAAGCGGGTGCGCTATATCGATACGCCGCATGTGCCGCACGGATGGGAAGCGGGCCTGCTCTACGAGGAATCGACGGGCACGCTGTTCGCCGGCGATCTGTTCACGCAATCGGGCGATGTTCCGTATACGGAAGGAGACATCGTCGGGCCGGCGATCGCCGCGGAGGATGCGTTCAAGGCCTCAAGCCTCAATCCCTCGCTCGGGCCGACGATCCGCAAGCTTGCGGGGCTCTCCCCGCGCACGCTCGCGCTGATGCACGGGCCGAGCTTCGCCGGCGACGGCGCGGCGGCGCTCAATGAGCTGGCGGCGGATTACGACCGGCGCGTGCGCGCCGCGCTCGGTTAGTGCGGTCGACCGGTGATCGTTCCAGCCCTCGCTCAATCCACCCAGTCGCGGACGATGAAGCGGGAGGCGATCAGCATCAGGAGCGCGGCGAGCACGTAGAGCGATGAGCCCGCCAGGATCGAATAGCGCAGCGAATCCGCACCGTACTGGGCGGCGAGCGCGTCGGACAGCGCGCCGATCACGAGCGAACCAAGCCCGATTCCGATCAGGTTGTTGATGAACAGGAACGCGGCCGAGGCGGTGGTGCGCATGTGCGCGGGCGCCATGTGCTGCATGGCGGCGAGCACCGGGCCGATCCAGACGAGGGAGAGCGCCGTCGGCGCCATGAACAGGAAGAACGCCACGCTCGGCGAGGGCGAAAGAATGCCCAGCGCGTAGCAAGGCGCGGTCAGAATGAAGGCCGCCGCAGGCGCCAGCGTGTAGGCCCTGCGCGAGCGCTGGCCCAGCCAGTCCGCGAGCACGCCGCCCAGCCACACGCCGGCGCAGCCGCCGATCATCAGGATGGCGGAAAAGAAATATGCGGCCTGCTGCAGATCGAATTCGTAGGAACGGCGCAGAAAGCTCGGGATCCAGAACAGCGCGCCATAGCCCATGATCGAAGACGACGCGGCGCCGAAGGAGAGGAGCCAGAAGCTGGGCTTCTTCGCCAAGGTCGCCAGCACTTCGAGAAAGCCTGCGGCCTTCGTCGCCGTCTGCGGCGCCGTGTCGAAGCGGCCGCGCCGCGGCTCGCGCACGAAGGCGCGGAAGATCGGCGCGAGCCCGACGCCCAAGAGCCCAACCGTGATGAACGCCGCGCGCCAATCGACGAGGCTGGCGACGATTCCGCCAAGGGCGACGCCGGCGGCGCTGCCTACCGGGATGCCGAGCGAGTAGGCGGCGAGCGCGCGGGCGCGCTCCTTGGGCGGAAAATAATCCGAGATCAGCGAATAGGCCGGCGCGACGCCGCCGGCTTCGCCCACGCCCACCCCGACGCGCGCCAGGAACAGCTGGAGGAATGAAGTCGCCAGACCACAAAGCGCGGTGAAGCCGCTCCAGACCGTGAGCGCGATGGTCATGATCCAGGTGCGGCTCCAGCGGTCCGCGAGCCAGGCGATCGGGACGCCGAGGGCGGTGTAGAAGATCGCGAACGCCGGCCCGCCCAGCCAGCCGAGCTCGGTGTCGGTGAATTTGAGCTCTTCCTGGATCGGGACGGCGAGGATGCCGAGAATCTGCCGGTCGAGAAAATTGAACGTGTAGACCAAGAAGAGGAGCGCGAGCACCGCGTAGCGGTTGGCTTCGACGGGCTTGGGGATCGCGGCCGCTTCGGTCATGCTTGTCTCGTTAGCAGAAACAGGAACGGCGGCGCGAGGGAGGAGATGCGCGCCGCCGTTTGGGGGGCGAGATCGCCCCCGGCCTCTTTCTCGTCGGCCTTTTCCTAGAAGCGCACTTCGACGCTGCCGGTGACGGTGCGCGGCGGACCGTAGAAGCCGATGATGGAATTGCCGAACAGCGCGCCGGGGAAATTGTAGCCGCCGACGCGGTATTCCTCATCGCCCAGATTGCGCCCGTGCAGCCCGATGCGGAAGCGATCATCATCCGAGGTCCAGGTGATCGAGGCGTTGTAGAGCGTGAACGCCTCCTGGTCGATCAGCGGCGCGGCGAGCTCGAACATCTGGGAATCGCCGCGATAGGAGGCTGAAGGCGTGATCATGATCTGGCCGTTCGGCCCGAGGTCGATGGAATAGTTGAAGGCCAGCGACCAAGTCCATTCGGGCGTATTCTGGATGTCGGCGACGTCGGAAAGATCGATCGGCACCACGATCGTCGCCGGCGGGGGCGCCGGATTCACCACGACCGTGTTGGACAGATATTCGTCGAAGGCGGCGTCGACATAGCCGATCGTAAACACCGAATTGAAATTGTCGGTGAAGTACACCGTGCCTTCAAGCTCCGCGCCCTGGATGGTGGCGGCGGCGGCGTTGTCGACGAAGCTCGCGACCGAGCCGGCGACGGTCGGCTCCTGGCGGGTGATCTGCACATCCTGGTACTCGGAATAGAAGATGTCGCCGGAGATGTTGGCGCGGCCGTTGAACAGGTTCGAGTGGAAGCCGATCTCGTAGGCGTCGACGAATTCGGGCTGGTAACCGTTCACGGTGTTGGGCGTCAGCACGACGTCGCCGCGCATGTCGAAGCCGCCGGATTTGTAGCCGCGCCCGTAGGAGGCGTAGAAGGTCCACTCGTCGCTCGGCTCCCAGGTCAGCGAGACGCGCGGGGTGACTTCCTCGAACGTCGCGGAATTGGTGTAGTCCGAGCGCAGCAGGCCGGGGATCGCCGCGGCGTTGCCGAAGAAGGGCGTGCGGATGCCGGTGAAGTTCTGGCGGAAGACCGTGCCGGTGCGCTCATCGCGCGTCCAGCGCGCGCCGAGCGACAGCGCCAAGGTTTCAGTGAGATCGAAGCTCACATCGCCGAAGACCGCATAGGATTCTGTGTCGACGGCGCCGGAGGTGAAGATGCTGAGATTGGCGAGCCCCAGCACGGTGTCGAACGCGCCTTCGGCGTGGGCGTCGAGATAGAAGAAGCCGGCTACGCCCTGCACTCGATCGCCGTCGAACAGGAGTTGGAATTCCTGGCTGAACTGATCGTCGCGGTAGAAGGCGGGGATGTCGAGCGTCGGGTTCGGCGTGTTGTCGAAGTCGATCGTCCCGTCGGTGGCGCCTTCGCGGTAGGCGGTGATCGATTTGAACGTCACGACGTCGGTCGCGTTCCACTGGCCGAGCAGCGAATAGCCCTCGGTGGTGACGCGGTTGAAGTCGCCTGAGCCGGCGTTTGTGTCATAGACGCTTTCCGGGGGAGCATAGACCGGATCGGCGCCGTTGGGCTGTTCGCGGTGGCCGTGCTTGGGATTGGAATCGTCGGTCACGCGATCGGCCGACAGGCGGAAGAAGAAGTCGCTCGAGGGCGTCCACTCGACGCTCACGCGATAGGCCTGGACGTCCTTGTCATAGTGCTCGGCGCCGGTGAACAGGTTTTCGCCATAGCCGTCGCGCGCATAGAGGCCCATGGCGGCGCCGACGACGAGGGTCTCCGAAACCGGCAGCGAGCCGGTCAAGATCACGTCGGTCTGGTTGTAGGAGCCGAGATTGAAGCGCGCCGTCAGATGCGGATCGGCAGGATCGAGCCGGCGGGTGACATATTTCATCGCGCCGCCGATGGTGTTGCGGCCATAAAGCGTGCCTTGCGGGCCGCGCAGTACTTCGATGCGCTCGACGTCGAAAATGTCGAGCACGGCGCCTTGCGGACGGGCGATATAGACGTCGTCCACATAGAGGCCCACGCCCGGCTCGAAGCCCCAGAGTGGATCCTGCTGGCCGACGCCGCGGATGAATCCGATCAGCGTCGAGTTCGAGCCGCGCGCGACCTGAATGGTCGCGTTGGGCGTCGTCTCCTGGAGGATGGTGATGTTCTCCGCGCCGCGCTGATCCAGCGTCTCGCCGCTGAGCACGGATATGGAAAGCGGCACGTCCTGCAGCGATTCCTCGCGGCGGCGGGCGGTGACGACGATGGCCTCTTCGTCCTCGGACGCGGACGCCACGTCTTGCGCCGCGGCCGGCGCGCTCAGGGCAAGGCCGCCCAGAACCGCGCCGCTCAGAATGGTGAACCCGCTTACGCCGGCCAGAAGCGTCTTGCGCCAGATCGACCGCATCATTCCCTCCCTTGTGGGCGCCAATGGCGACGCCGGTTCATGGGCAATTATTTATACGCCCAATGAATTTACTGGACGCGATGGGGCCTCCTCTGTCAATCAGACGTAAACAAGATTGCGGGGAGGAAGGCTTAGGTGCGGTGCAACATGTTGAGTTTTCGCCACAGACGGGGTAGCGCCCGCCCATGAGCGCCGCCACTTCCGCCCGCGTCAGACCCGCCCGCGTCGGCCGGCCCAACAAGGACAGCCGGGAGAAGGACGCGCGCGAGGCCATCCTCGACGTCGCCGAGGAGCGGTTCTCGCGGCATGGCTTCCACGGCGTGACCGTGCGCGAGGTCGCGAACGCCGCCCACGTCAACACCGCCCTCATCCATTATTATTTCGGTTCGAAGAAGGAATTGTTCGACGCCGTGTTCATGCGCCGCGCGGAGATCATCAACGCCGAACGGATGGCGGCCATGGACGCCTATGCGGCCGCGCACGGAGACGGCGTGACGGTGGAGGGCGCGATCGAGGCGTTTCTCGCCCCGGTGCTGACGCGGCTGGCGAACGGGGGGCCTGGCTGGCGTAACTATTTCGCGCTGGTGGGCCTGGTGAACTCCACCACCGCATGGGGCGGGGAGGTGATGACGCGCTATTTCGATCCGGTGATCCATCGCTTGATCGATCTTATCGCTTGCGCGCTGCCCGAGGCTTCGAAGGAAGATCTCTACTGGAGCTACAATTTTCTGTCCGGCTCGCTGACGCTGTCGCTGGCGGAGACCGGGCGCATCGACCGCTTGAGCGAAGGGCTCTGCCACAGCGATGATGTCGAGGCGCTGAGGCCGCGGATGATCGCGTACGCGGCGGCGGGATTCCGGCGGGTGTGCGAAGGCAAATAGGGCGCACGGAACGGCTCGACGTTTCCGCGCGCGCGCCTGATACTCCCGCCGGCTCGAATTGGGAGGCGCGCATGCGGGCGTTCAAACATCTTCTCGTTTGCCTGGCGGCAGCCGTTGTCGCGGCGTGCGGCCAAACCAATCAAAGCGCGCCGGCAGGGGCGGCGGCGCCCGGCGCGCCGGGCCCATCCCAGCCCGCTCCTGCGGCGGCTGCGGCGGCGGCGCCCGCGTCCTGCGATGCGCCTGCGGCGCCCATGGCGCTGGGCGCCAGCGTGCAAGCGCAACTGCAGGCGACGCGGCAGCCCTATCCGGCGAACGCCACCTATTATTGCTTCGCGGCGCCGGCCGGCATGCAGAGCATCACCATCTCGCTCACGGGTCTCGCCGCCGATCTCGATCTCTATGTCGGGCACGGCTCGATCCGGACGGTGCAGGGCGTCGATCTCTCGCGCGGCGACACCTATCAGTGGAAGTCGAACGCGTTCGGCTCGGTCGATGAAATGGTGACGATCAGCGCGCCGCAGCCGGGCATCTATTATATCGAGATCGCGTCCTATGAGGGCCAGGCCTCGCCGTTCACGTTGAGCGTGCGCTGAGCTCAATCCACAGCGAGGCGGTAGCCGACGCCGCGGACGGTTTGGAGGAAGACGGGGGCGCGGGGGTCGGCTTCGATCTTGCGGCGCAGGCGGGTGACTTGCACGTCCACGCTGCGTTCAAGACTGGCGCCGGTCCGACGCGAAAGATCCTCGCGCGAGATCGGCTCGCCGCCGCGGCTGGCGAGGATGCGCAGCATCGCGACTTCCGCTTCGGTGAGCCGGATGGCGCGGCCGTCGCGCGCGAGCTCGCCGCGCGCGGCGTGGAAGGTGTAGGGGCCGAAGCGCACGCTCTCCGGCGCCTCGGCGACGCGGCTGGCGGCGCGGCGCAGGATTGCGCCGATGCGCAGCGCCAGCTCCTCGGGCTCGAAGGGCTTGGGGACGTAATCATCGGCGCCGATGGAGAGGCCCTTGATGCGATCCTCCGCCAGGCCGCGGGCGGTGAGCAAAATGATCGGCACCGAGGAGGATCTGCGCACCGAGGCGGCGAGGGAGAAGCCGTCCTCCTTGGGCATCATCACATCGAGGATCAGAAGATCGAATTCGAAGGCGGACAAAAGCTTGCGGGCGGCTTCGGCGTCGGCGGCGCCGGTGACGCGGGCGCCGCCATTGGTCAGATAGCGCTTCAACAGCTCGCGGATGCGGTCGTCGTCGTCGACGATCAGGATGTGCGGGGGTCGCGGCAAAGCGTCGAATGGAGCGGCGAGCATTCCGGAGGCATTCTGCGCTGGGTCGCGACAAAGCGGGAGAGACGGGAAGGATAATCCTCGCGGCGACGTATTGATACAATACAATTCTGAAGTCGGCCCAGACGCTGGCCGAAAATTCTGAAAATTGCGCAAGACATGGCCGGACCTGCCGGATTATAATGCGCGCGCGAAGGAGCAATTCAATGGCCGATATCCCATTCCACGATCGCGACGGCTGGATCTGGATGAACGGGGCGATGCGCCCCTGGAAACAGGCGACGGCGCATGTGCTCACGCACGGGCTGCATTACGGCTCGGCCGTGTTCGAGGGCGAGCGCTCCTATGACGGCGTGATTTTCAAATCGCGCGCGCACAGCGAGCGGCTGGCGCGCTCGGCGCGGCTGATGGGCTTCGAGCTGCCGTTCTCGGTGGACGAGATCGAAGCGGCGAAGGCCGAGGTGGTGCGGAAATCGGGGCTGGGCTCGGTCTATGTGCGCGCGATCGCGTGGCGCGGCTCGGAAAAGCTCTCGGTCTCGGCGCATGGCAACACGATCAATGTCGCGATCGCGGCGTGGGAGTGGGGCGACTATTTCGCCGACAAGATGAAGGGCATCCGGCTCACCATCGCGCCGTGGCGGCGGCCCGCGCCGGACACCGCGCCCTGCCAGGCGAAGGCGGCGGGGCTCTACATGATCTGCACGCTCTCCAAGAACGCGGCGGAATCGAACGGCTATCAGGATGCGCTGATGATGGATTGGCGCGGGCAGATCGCGGAAGCGACGGGCGCCAACATCTTTCTCACCCGCGACGGCGTCATCCACACGCCGACGCCGGACGCGTTCCTCAACGGGATCACGCGGCAGACGGTGATCGGGCTGGCGCGCGCGCGCGGGATGGAGGTTGTGGAGCGCGCGATCTGGCCGAACGAGCTCGCGGATTTCGACGAGGTGTTCCTCACCGGCAGCGCGGCCGAGATCACGCCCGTGCGCGAGATCGGCGGCATCCATTTCAAGCCTGGCGCGATCACCGAGCAGCTGCTCAATGATTTCGCGGCGCTGACCAAGCGCAAGAACGCGGCTTGATTCCTTCTCCCGCGCGAGGAGGAGAAGGTGTCGGCGGAGCGGACGGATGAGGGGCGCGCCTCCTTTTGCTCGCCCCACCCTCATCCGGCGCTGCGCGCCACGCTCTCTCGCCCGTTCGAGCGGCGATAGGGCTTGACTGACGCCGCGTTGCAGCGCGCATCGGGAGCGCGAGGAGGCGATGATGGCGAGGCCGTTCACGATTGATGTTGCGCAGGCGAAGATCGACGCGATCCGCGCGCGGGCAGCGGCGTTTCCTTGGTTTCCCGCGCCGGAGGATGAAGGCGATCAATGGTCGCGCGGCGTGAACACGGCGTATCTCAAGGAACTCTGCGCGTATTGGCTCTCAGGCTATGATTGGCGCAAGGCCGAGGCCGATCTCAATCGCTTCCCGCAGTTCATCGCGGCGATCGACGGGCTCGACGTGCATTTCGTGCATGTGGTGGGCGAGGCGGGCGGCAAGCGGCCGCTGATCATCACGCATGGCTGGCCGGGCTCGCATTACGAGTTCTGGGGATCGATCGAGAAACTCGCGTTTCCCTCGCGCTTCGGAGGATCGAGCGCGGATGCGTTCGACGTCGTGTGCCCGTCGCTGCCGGGCTACGGGTTTTCAGGCAAGCCCAAGAAGCCGCTGGGACAGCGCGCGACGGCGCAGCTGTTCAATGCGCTGATGACGAAAGAGCTGGGCTATGGGCGCTACGTCGCGCAGGGCGGCGATTGGGGAAGCATGGTGACGAGCTATCTCGCGCTCGATCATCCCGCCTGCGTGGGGGCGCATCTCAACATGGCCGCGCTCAGGCCCGCGGACGCCGCGCCGCAGAGCGACGATGAGAAGGCTTGGCTCGCGCATATGCAGGCGATGCTGCAGCTCGAAGGCGCGTATCTGCAGGAGCAATCGACCAAGCCGCAGACGCTGGCCATGGCGCTGATGGATTCGCCGGTGGGAACGGCGGCGTGGATCCTGGAGAAGTTCCACGGCTGGAGCGACATCCGCAAAGGCGGCCTCGAAGGCGTCTATTCGAAGGATCAGCTGCTTACCAACATCATGATCTATCTCGTGACGGATTCGATCGCGACGAGCGTGTGGTACTACCGCGCGCGGGTCGAGGAGGGCGGGTTCGTGCTGCCGGCGGGAACGCGTGTGGAGACGCCGACCGGCGTGGCGAACTTCAAGGGCGAGCCGGTGTTCAAGATCCCGCCGCGCTCGTGGGTCGAGCGAATCTACAATCTGAAACACTGGAGCGAGTTCGAAGAGGGCGGCCATTTCGCGGCGATGGAGCAGCCGGACGCGTTCGTCGGCGATGTGCGCGCGTTTGCGCGGGCGGTGGGGTACTAGGGGATGGGGAATGGGGATTGGGAATAGTTAGGGACCCTTCTCCCCCAAGCGGGGGAGAAGGTGTCGGCGCAGCCGACGGATGAGGGGGCGCGCCTCGGTTTGTAGACCCCACCCTCATCCGGCGCTTCGCGCCACCTTCTCCCGCGCACGCGGGAGAAGGGATGATTTTCTCACTTCCGCGCGGGCTTCTTTTGCGCTTCTTCGGCTTCGAAGCGGCCGATCTTGTAGAAGCGCTCTTTGCGGTGCCGGCGGATTTCGTCCGGGGATAGATCTTTCAGGCTGTCGAGCGCTTCGGCGATCGCGGCGCCGACGCGCGGCACGGTCTGCTCCGGCCAGCGATGGGCGCCGCCCAAGGGTTCGGGAATGATCGCGTCGATGACGCCGAGCTCGAGGAGATCCTGCGCCGTCACCTTCATCGCGATCGCGGCTTCGCGGGCGCGGCCGGCGTCGCGCCAGAGGATCGAGGCTGCGCCCTCCGGCGTGATCACCGAATAGATCGCGTGTTCGAGCATCAGCACCTTGTTGGCGGCGGCGAGCGCGATGGCGCCGCCTGAGCCGCCGGTGCCGACGACGGCCGCGACCATCGGCACGCCCAAGGTGAGGCAGCGCTCGGTGGAGCGGGCGATGGCTTCGGCCTGGCCGCGCTCCTCCGCGCCCATGCCGGGATAGGCGCCCTCGGTGTCCACCAGCGAGACGACCGGCAGGCGGAATTTATCGGCGAGGTCCATGAGGCGGACGGCCTTGCGATAGCCCTCGGGGCGGGCCATGCCGAAATTGTGCTTCAGCCGCTCCTGGGTGGTGCGGCCCTTCTCATGGCCGATGATGACGGCAGGGCGGCCCATGAACTTGCCGACGCCGCCGAGGATGGCGGGGTCCTCGGCGAATTTCCGATCGCCCGAAAGTTCGGTGAAATCGGTGACGAGGGCGGCGACATATTCGCGGAAGCGGGGGCGGTCCGGATGGCGGGCGACTTGCGTCTTCTGCCACGGATCGAGGTTCAGATAGAGGTCGGAGAGCAGCTTTTCCGCTTTCGCCTTCAGGCGCGTGAGTTCGACGCCCTTGGAGATCGCTTCCGAGCCCGAGGCTTCGGCGAGGGCCGAGAGCTCATCGATCTTGGTCTCGATGTCGGCGATCGATTTTTCGAATTCGAGATAGGTGTGCACGGGGCCGCCGCGGTGGTGGTCAGGGAACGATCGGGGAACGGACGTCCGGCGCTTCCGGGACCGCTCCATCCAGGGCCAGTGCAGGCCACGCGGGCGCAAGATAGGGCCTCGGCGGGGCCCCGCAAGCCTCTGCACGCCGAACGGGCGAAGCCGGGCGCCGCGTCAGGCCAGGGCTGAGCGGTCTTGCGCTATGGCGATAAATGCTGCACCCGCACAGTCCTGGTCCACGGGCGGCGGCCCTGGACGGAGGCTGCTCGATGAAAACCCCGCGTGCGTTCTTCAAGCCGCTGGCCGCCGGCGCGCCGGCGCCGTTGCGCGAATTGCCGGTCACGCTCGAGCGGATGATCCATTTCGTGCCGGCGCATCTGGAGAAGGTGCGCGCGAAAATCCCGGAGGTGGCCAAGGAGGTCGACGTCGTCCTCGGCAATCTGGAGGACGCGATCCCGGCGGACGCCAAGGACGCCGCGCGCGCGGGCGTCATCGAGATGGGACGGAAGATCGATTTCCGCAGCATGGGCGTGGGCTATTGGACGCGGATCAATCCGCTCAATTCGCCGTGGCACCTCGATGATGTGACGCAGATCGTAGCCGGCGTCGGCGACCGGCTCGACGTGATGATGATCCCGAAAGTCGAAGGGCCGTGGGACATCCATTACATGGATCAGCTCTTGGCGCTGCTCGAAGCCAAGCATGGCCTCACGAAGCCGATCCTTCTGCACGCGATCCTGGAGACGGCCGAGGGCGTGGCGAACGTGGAGGCGATCGCGGGGGCTTCGCCGCGGATGCAGGGGATTTCGCTTGGGCCCGCCGATCTCGCGGCCTCGCGCAAGATGAAGACGACGCGGGTGGGCGGGGGCCACCCCGGCTACCGCGTGATCGAAGATCCGCATGCGGATGGTTCGCCACGCGCCAGCGTGCAGCAGGATTTGTGGCATTACACCTTCGCGAAGATGGTCGACGCGTGCGGGATGCACGGGATCAAGCCGTTCTACGGTCCGTTCGGCGCGATCGACGACCCAGAGGCGTGCGAGCAGCAATTCCGCAACGCGTTCCTGATGGGGTGCGTGGGCGCGTGGAGCCTGCATCCCTCGCAGATCGCGATCGCGAAGAAGGTGTTCAATCCGGATCCGGAGGAAGTGAAGTTCGCGCTGCGGATCCTCGCGGCGATGCCGGACGGCACAGGAGTCGCCATGCTCGACGGCAAGATGCAGGACGACGCCACCTGGAAGCAGGCCAAGGTGATGGTGGATCTGGCCAAGCTCGTCGCGGCGCGGGATCCGGAGATGAAGGCGGCTTATGGGCTTTGAGTTGGCGCGCGCTCGCGTTGAGGCAATTTGTTCCCCGCCCCTCGGGGCGGGGGTAGGGGGAGGGGGCGTGCAGGATGGCGCGCGAACCGCACCGCACACACCTCTTATTGCACGCCCCCCATCCCTACCCTTCCCCCGAGGGGGAAGGGATTGTGTCGGCGCTCTCTGGAAGCGCATGCGAATTGGCGTCTTGAGCCTGCTTGCTCTCATGTTCGTCGCGCCAGCCCTCGCGCAGGCGCCGACGCCGCAGGAACAGCGGCGGATCGAGCGGATCATTGCGCGGACGCCGGTGATCGATGGGCACAATGATCTGGCGTGGGAAGTGCGCGACAGCTTCGGCGGCGATCTCGATCGCGTCGATCTCGCCGGCGACACGCGCACGCTTTCGCCGCCGCTGCATACGGATTTCGCGCGGTTGCGCGCCGGCGGGGTGGGGGCGCAATTCTGGTCGGTCTATGTGCCGGCCTCGCTCAAGGGGCTCGACGCGACGCGCGCGGTCTATGAACAGATCGATCTCATGCGGCGGATCATCGCCCGCTATCCGCGCCGGCTGGCGTTCGCGGAGACGGCGGACGACATCGTGCGCATCCAGCGCTCGGGCCGCATCGCCTCCATGTTCGGCATGGAGGGCGGGGAGGCGATCAACAACAATCTGGCGCTCTTGCGCGAGTTCCGCCGCGCCGGCGTGCTCTACATGACGCTGACGCATGCGACGACGATCGACTGGGTGGACAGCGCCACCGATGCGCCGCGGCACGGCGGGCTTTCGCCGTTCGGCGAAGAGGTCGTGCGCGAGATGAACCGGATCGGGATGCTGGTCGATCTCAGCCACGTTTCCGCGGACGCCATGCGCGATGCGCTCGCGGTTTCATCGGCGCCGGTTATCTTCTCGCATTCGTCCGCCTACGCCGTCACGCAACATCCGCGCAATGTGCCGGACGATGTGCTGGCGCTGGTGCGCGAAAACGGCGGGGTGGTGATGGTGAATTTCAACGCGCCGTTCGTCTCCGAAGCGATGCGCCTGTGGAGCGCTGCGCGGGCCGGGGAAGAGCGGCGCCAGAGCGCGCTCAATCCGGGCGACGCGGCGGCGGCGGCTGCGGGGCTTGCGGCGTGGAGCGAGGCCAATCCCGCGCCGCGCGTCACCGTCGATGACGTCGCCGATCACGTGGAGCACATCGTGCGCGTCGCCGGCGTGGATCATGTCGGGCTCGGCGCGGACTATGACGGCGTGACCTATCTGCCCGAAGGCATGGGCGGGGTGGACGGCTACGCCGTGCTGCTGGCGGAGCTGATCCGGCGCGGCTGGCGCGACGGCGACATTGCGAAGCTCACCGGCGGCAATCTGCTGCGCGTGCTGCGCGCAGCCGAGAGGATCGCCGGCGCGTCGTGACGCGATGTGCTGCGGCGCCCGCGCGTCAGCGCCTCAGCGCTTCTTGGCGAGCGGATGGGTCTGCTCCACGATCTGCTGCAGGCGTTCCTGCGCGACGTGGGTGTAGATTTGCGTCGTGGAGATGTCGGCGTGGCCGAGCAGCGTCTGCACCGTGCGCAGATCGGCGCCGCCTTCCACGAGATGGGTCGCGAACGCATGGCGCAGCACGTGCGGCGACACGCGCTTGGGGTTGAGGCCGGCGATGCGCGCGGCCTGCGCGAGGATCTGGGCGACGCGGCGGCGGGTGAGCTTGCCGTCCTTGGCGGTGGGCGAGGGAAAGAGCCATTTGTCGGCGCGCTCGCGCTTCTGCGGTGATTTAGGCAGGAACGACTCGCGCGCGGCCAGATAGTCCGCGAGCGCGGCAAGCGCCGGCTCGCCGAGGACCACCATGCGCTCGCGCCCGCCCTTGCCAGTGATGATCATGTGCTGCTGGCCGGGCTTGGGCGCGGCCTTCACCGGCAGCGAGACGAGTTCGGTGACGCGAAAGCCGCCGCCATAAAGCAGTTCGATCAGCGCGCGGTCGCGCAGCGCCGTCGCGTCCCTGGCTTCGCCGACGCCTTCGATGAGGCGGGCGACGTCCTCGCTGGCGAGAGTCTTCGGCAGCGCGCGCGAACCTTTGGGCGCGCGCAGGCGGGCGGTGGGATCGTCGGTGCGGTCGCCTTCCTCGAGCAGGAAGCGGTAGAACTGCCGCAGCGCGGAGAGGCGGCGGCGCACCGTGGCGGCTTTCAGCTTCCGCCTGGCCAGGCCCTGCACATAGGCTTCCAACGCTTCGGGGCCGGCTTGCGCCAGCGGCGCGGCGATTTCGGCGGCGGCGTCCTCCAGATCGCGGCGATAGGCGTCAAGGGTGTTCTTGCGCGCGCCGCGTTCGGCGGAGAGCATCTCCAGGAAGGCCTCGACGCGGGCTTGGCTGATCCCTGGCGTGGTCATTAGGGAGGCGGGCCGCCGATCATGGCCTCTAAAGCGATCGCGCGGGCGGCGTCGTCAAGCCCCGCCATGCGCAGCGCCTGAATGATTGATGTGAGCGACGCGGCGTCGAGCCGATTGGCGCCGGGCGCCGCGATCAGCGCCGTCGCCAGCGCCACCTCGCCGGTGGACTGCGCCTGCACCGCGACGGCCAAGGCGCTGGCCAATTCGGCGCTCGGGACGACGCCGCCTTGCGCCGGCGCCTGCGCCAGATGCGCCTGGGCCTGATCGGAAAGCGGATAGCCGAGCGCAGCCAGGATCATGAGATCGCGGGAGAGCGCGCGCGCCCCGGCCGCCA
>JACAEE010000067.1 GCA_013389015.1 Hydrogenophilaceae bacterium
CCGGCACCGGGAGGGCGGAAATCGCGAGCCCCCGGCCCGGGGCGCCGTCGCGCAAAAATAAACGGGGGGGGCCCGAAGGCCCGCCGCCGTACATGAGGGCTGTTTGCTCGTCCTAGAAGTCGACGGTGACGCCGGCGAAGACCCAGCGACCCAGCGCATCATAGACTTGCGGGTAGGTGTTGCCGTTGCCGAAGCCGGCGCCGACGTTGGCCGAGATCGGCGGCTCTTCATCGAACACGTTGTTCACGCCGAAGCGGATATTGGTGTTCTCGAACAGCGCGTAGTTCCCCGACAGATCGAAGTAGTTTTGCGCGTCGAAGTCGGAGTCGAGCGTGTTCGGGATGTAGACGTTCGCCGCGCTGACGCGCTGCACTTCGCTGTAATGCCGCCACGTACCGAACAGATCGAGGTTCCACGGCGTGTTCCACTCCACCCGGAAACGGTGACGCCACTCGGGGTTCGGCGTGCCGCAGAGCGCCGCGCCGAACGAGCCCTTGCAGTCATACGGCGCCACGCCCGTCGCCGCGCCTGGATCGGTGATCAGCTCCTCAAGGTAGGTGCCCACCAAGTGCAAGTTGATCCCGCCCATGGAGCCGATCTCGAACGCATAGCTCGCGTTGATGTCGACGCCCGAGGTCTGCAGACCGCCGATATTGGTGTTCAAATCCTCGACGCGGCCCGCGCCGATCCAGAGCTGGCCGGTGCCGGGGTTGCGCACGATGCGCTGACACGACGCCAACGTGCCGTTGAAGTAGCAGTCGTTGAGCGTGTTGGTGGCGCCCGTCGTGCTCACCAGGTTGACCACCTCAATGTCGAAATAGTCGACCGAGAGCGAGAACCCGCGCAGGAAGCTCGGCGTCAGAACAATCCCGGCCGTGAAGGTGTCGGCTTCCTCGGGGTTGAGGTTGGGATTGCCGCCGAACAGGCCGTTATACTGGCCAGCCGGGCTGTTGAGGCCGGCCGAGCCGTATTGTGCGGCGGTGACCTGCCAGGGGTTCGCCCCTACGCACGCCGCCACCGATGCGATGCCGTCGCCGCCATCATCCAGACCGCACGGATCGTCATCGGCGTCAAACAAGCCGAAGCCTTGCGACGTGAAGAGTTCAATGACGTTCGCCGCGCGCACCGCCCGCTGGAAGCTGCCGCGGATGCGGAAATCTTCCGTCGGAGCCCATTCTACGCCGACCTTGTAGGTGTCGGTGGTGACGCCTGAGAGATAGTCGGAGTAGCGATAGGCGGCGTCGATCGACAGAAGGTCGGCGAATGGCGCGTTCTCGACCAGCGGGAAGCGTGCTTCGCCGAAGATCTCGACCACGTCGGTCACGCCCGACAACGGCAGCGTCGGACCGCCCTGACCGGACGCGTTGCCGGTCTGGAAGTTCTCGTCGACCACCGAATTGATCTCGTCGCGCCGATACTCGACGCCGACGGCGACCTGGAGCGCGGTTTCCGCCGAGGGCATTCTCAGACCGGTGTCGCCGGTGATGGTGCCCACGACGTTCTGCTGAATCGCCTCGCCGCGCTGCAGCAACGGAACTTGCAGGTAGGCCAGCGCTTCGGCCGTCACGCCGCCCGGCGTGAAGATGTCCCACGGCACGCAATTGGGATCGGTGCCATTGACGACCGAACGGCAGGTGGGCGTGCCGCCCACATCGACGATGTCGAGCGCGCGATTGAGCCGGGTCACCGAGAAGTCGTTCAGATAGGACCGGGAGAGGTTTACCCGATTGAACTGACCGTAGACGTCATAATCCCAGTTCGAATCGCCCAGCGGGCCGCGCAGGCCGACCAGCATGCGATAGGATTCGTAGTTCAGGTCGTCCTGACGTCCGCCGCCTTCGACGTTGCGGCGGCCGATATAAAGCGTCGTGGGGGTGTCAGCCGCGATGTCGGCAGGCGAGCAGCCGATTGCGGCTGCGTTCCCCGCCGTCAAGAGCGGGTTGCCGCAATTGATGGTGCCGGTGCTGAAGAAGTCCCCCGACGGCGCGATCTGGGCGATCGAACGATAGTCGCTGAACATCATGGTCGCGTAGGCTTCCATGCTGTCGTTGATTTCGTAGCGCGCGAAGAATCCGCCCGTGTAGCGCTCATCCGGACGCTGGTAATAGTTCAGCGGGCCGAAATTGTACTGGTGGAGGCTGCTGTTGAACGGGATGAACGCGCCCGTCGTCTGGTCGATCGTGTAGGAGAACGTCGCGAAGTCCGTAAACGTGCCCGGGAAGCTCGTACCCGAACCGCCGCACGTCCAGTGAAGCGTGCCCGCCGGCGCATAGGGCCGCGCGGCCGTGCTGCCGTTTCCAAGCGCGCAGGCGGAATAGTCACGGTCCCGCTGCAACACCGCATCGTTGTTGCGGTAGCCGAGATAGGCGGTGATGTTGCCGCGCCCATCGGCCGTGGATGCGCCGAAGATGGCTGTGAGTTCTTTGCCGTAACCGTCGACGACATCATCTTCTGGGAGACGGAACTGGGCGGGGTTCGTCGCGCCGCGGAAGGCGATTTCATCCCGGATGAAGCCGTTGTCGGAATCGTTCGTGTGCTGGTAGAAGCCGTACTGGGCGTCCAGACGCAGACCTTCGAAATCGTCGCGCATGATGAAGTTCACGACGCCGGAGATAGCGTCCGAACCGTAGACCGCCGAGGCGCCGCCCGTCAGCACTTCCACGCGCTCAACCAGAGCGCCGGGGATTTGGTTCAAGTCGGCCGGGGCCGAGTTCGGCGAGCCGTAGCCCATCCGGCGGCCATTGATGAGGACCAGGGTCCGCGCCGCGCCCAAGCCGCGCAGGTCGACCTGAGCGGTGCCGGAGGCGCCGTTGGAGACGTTCGAGCCCTGGGCCGCGAACACCTGCGGCAGCTCGTTGGTCAGGTCCTCAAGGCGGGTTACGCCCTGGGTGGTGATGTCCTCCGCGGTGACCTGAGTCACCGGGCTCGTCGAGATCAGGTTCGGCTGCGGAATCCGCGACCCCGTGACGATGATCGCCTCTTCCTCACCGGAATCCTGCGCCAAAGCCGGGCCCGCAAGCCCGAACACCGAGGCGCCCGCCATAATGGTCCCCGCCAGCAGGCGGTCTTTGTTGAGCCAGCTCTTCACGTCAAACCTCCAAAGTCGAAACTTCAAGCGCCCGAACCTTCGCCCTCGGGGCGGCGCGTCGGCCTTTTCGCCGTTCCGCTTCCGCCACAAGGCTGGGCGCACGAGGACCACCCATCCTCGCCTTGGGGGCGACCTTGAACCGCTTGTCGCGAGACCGTCAATGAATGGATGTCAACCATAAGGAGACGAGGCGAAACTGTGGCCGGAAAGCCGCAATTCGGGGGTGCGGTCATGCCGTTCGTCGCAAGTTTCGGGGGCGAATCGGTGCGACGAGCTGCGTCCGGCTCGCGGCGCTGGCGCGCGACCAGCGGCGGCGCCCGCGCGGCGACTTGCGGCCGCGCCCCAGCCTTGTTCCCGGACCAGCCCGCCGCGGCCCCCTCCAGCGGCGCACCCCCCGGTCAGTTTCGGATCCCGAACCAGCGCGCGCGGTGGATGTCCTCGACATTGTCGGCATAGCCGGTCAGGTCCGGGTGGACGAGGTTGCGGGAGACCCCGAACACGGTGGTGCAGACCGGGCAGTCGTCGAGCATGATCTGCTCGGCCTGCGCGATCATGTCCTGGCGCCTCGACTGGTCGACGACGCGGTCCGATTCGGCGACCAGGGCGTCGTAGCGGGGGTTGGAATAGCCGGGATAGTTCTGCGGGCCGGTGCGGGTTTCGAGCAGGAACAGGTAGTTCTTCGGATCGTTGAAATCGGCGACCCAGCCGCCGTCGCCGACGGTGAAATTCTTGGCGCGCAAATTGGCGTAGTGGATCTGAGTCTCCGTGGGCGCCAAATCGACGCGCACCCAATCGGCGAGCCCGCGCCAGTGCGCCTGCGCGACGGTGGCGACGCGCGGATTGATGCTGGTGGTGCGGTGAGAAAACTCGAAGCGCAGCGGCTTGGAGGGCCCGTAGCCTGCGGCTTCCAGCAATTGCACCGCGCGGCGACGGCGCTCAACGATGGGCTCGTCGGCCCAGCGGTAGCGGGCGCGGGGCGTGTAGTTCGCAAGGCCCGGCGGCACGAAATTGTAGGCCGGCGTTTCGCCTGTGCGGTAAATCTCGCGGGCCAGGAAGTCGCGATCGACCGCCATGGTCAGCGCCTGGCGCAAGCGCGGATCGTCGAACGGCGGGCGCGTGCAGTTGAACGAGAAATAGTTCATCAGCAGGTACGGCGCGACGCGCACATAGGCCGGCATCGCGGCGCGCAGCTCATCCACCTGCTGGGCGGGAAACTCCTTGGACCAGCCGCGCTCGCCGCTGGAGACAAGGCGTGCGGCGGTGTTCACGTCCGTGGTCGGATAAAAATAGAGATCCTCCAGGAAGACGTTCTGGGCGTCGTAGAAGGCTGGGTTCTTCTTCAGGTGCACGACGAAGTTCGACCACCAGCGCACCAGCGTGTAGGGGCCGCTGACCACGATGTTCTCCGGCTGCATCCAGTCGGCGCCGTAGCGCTCGATCGCGTGCTTCGGCACGGCGTAGGCGGTGTAGTGCTTGAGCAGCGAGGGCATGTAGGCGGCGGGGTATTCGAGCTCCATCTCCAAGGTGCGGTCGTCCAGCGCGCGCACGCCGACCGCCGAGGGCGGCAGATCGCCCCGGTTCACGATCTCGGCGTTCTTCAGCGTGTAGAGCACGGCGGCGTATTCCGAGAGCGTTTCGGGATCGAGGATGCGCTGGAAGCCGAAGACGAAATCGTGCGCGGTGAGCGGCGCGCCGTCGGACCAGCGCGCCGCGCGCAAATGGAAGCGCCAGGTGCGCAGGTCGGGCGAGGATTCCCAGCGCTCGGCCACGCCCGGCATCGGCTGAGCGTCCGGGCCCTCGGTGGTCAGGCCCATGTAGAGATTGCCGATGATGTTGTTCTCCCAGACGCCGGAGGCCTTGTGGGGATCAAGCGAGAGCGGCTCGCCGGAATTGGCGATGTCGAGCGAGCGGCGGGTCCTGTCGAGACCGATCGTGCGGGCGTTGGCGCAGCCGCTCAGCGTGGCGGCGGCGGAGAGGCCGGCGGCGGCGAACAGAAGTCCGCGGCGATCGGTGCGAAGGGTCATTTGGGGTCCCTGAAAACACCCCCATAAGGACGCTGCGGCCCGCCATTGTCATCCGAAATGCGGCGAGCTTAGATCGCGCGCTGCAGTCGCAGGGAGGGGTCAGCGTGCGCGCATTGGTGATGGTCGTCAGCGTGGCGGCGGCGCTCGTCTCCGCGCCCGGCGCGTCGGCGCAGGAAGCTGCGTCGACGCCGGATGTCTTGGAGCGGGTTTACGCCTGCCGGGCGATCGCCGAGGACGCCGCGCGCCTGGCCTGCTTCGACGCGGCGACCACCGCGCTCCAGGCGGCGGAGACGGCGGGCGAGTTCGCGGCGGTGGACCGCGAGCAACTGGCCTCGGTGGAGCAGGAGTCGTTCGGATTCCGAATCCCCTCGCTCTCGGCGCTCGTCCCGCGATTCGGGGCCAGCGAGGAGATTCCGAGCGTAGAAATGACGGTGGAGCGCGTCGTGCGGCGTGCGAGCGGCCACCACGCGTTCGTGATGACCAACGGCCAGGTCTGGGTCCAGGTGCTGGCCGAGGACGCCGACAATGTCGAGCCGGGCGACACGGCCACGATCCGGCGTGCGATCGCCGGCAGCTTCATGATGTCCTCCTCCGGCGGGCGCGGGGCGCATCGGGTCCGGCGCGAGCAATAGGACCTCCACGCCTTTGCATCTCTGACGTCTGGTCATTAGGCGCAGCGAGTTCTTAAGAATATTTTGCGATTGATTCTTATTCGCGTTCGCATTAGCGCTGGTCCGCTCAAGCGGTTTGAGGGGACGAGCGAATGCGGAAATGGACGGCGACGGCGGCGATGGTCACGGCCCTCTCGGCCGCGTGCGGGGTCGCTGAGGCGCAGGAGGCGCCGGATCAGGAGGGGCTCTCGGGCGGGGACGCTGCGCCGATCACAATCATCGCCACGCGGCTCGCGCGGAGCGCCGAGGCGGCCCCCTCCACGGTCACGGTGATCACGGACGAGGATATCGAGGCGCAGCTCGCGACGGACATCAAGGATCTCGTCCGGTTCGAGCCGGGGGTGGCGGTGCGCGCGGCCCCTGCCCGCTTCACCGCGGCGCTGGCGGCCACCGGGCGCGACGGCAACGCCGGATTCAATATTCGCGGCCTTGAGGGCAACCGCGTGCTGTTCCTGGTGGACGGGGTGCGCGTGCCGGACGGGTTCTCGTTCGGGCCGGCTGCGTTCGGGCGGGGCGACTATGTCGATCTCGATCTCTTGCGCTCGGTGGAGATTCTGCGGGGACCCAGTTCGGCGCTCTATGGCAGCGACGGGCTCGCCGGCGCGGTCAGCTTCACCACCAAGGATCCGGATGATCTTCTGTACGCGGACGAAGATTTCATGGCGCGCGTGCGCGTCGGCTATGCGAGCGCCGATGAAAGCTGGGCGGAGGGGCTTTCCGCCGCCGGGCGCTGGGGCGATTGGCAGGGGCTGCTCGTCTACACCCGCCGCGACGGGCATGAGACGGACAATCAGGGCGAGAACGATGCGGCGAACGCCTCGCGCACGGCGCCCAATCCGCAGGACATCTCCTCGAACGCGGCGCTGGCGCGGATCGTCTATGCGCCGAATGCGGGCAACCGCTTCCGGCTGACGGCGGATTACGGCGACCGCGAGATCGTGACCGAGGGGCTGACGGGGCGTTCGATCCCGCCGCTGGGCGCAACCAGCGTGATCGATCTCGACGGCCTCGACGAGAGCGAGCGCTGGCGCGTGGCGTTCGATCACCGCTTCACCGGGGCGGGCCCCTTCGAGGGCGGCCATTGGAGCGTCTACTATCAAGAAAGCGCGCTCTCGCAGTTCAGCGACGAGGACCGCAACACCGCCGCCGACCGCACGCGGCTCACCACGTTCGACAACAGCGTCTGGGGCGCGAGTCTGCAGCTTGAAAGCGCGTTCGCCAATCATCGCCTCGTCTATGGCGGGGACTATTCCTCGACGCGGCAGGAAGGCGTGCGCGACGGAACTACGCCGCCGGCCGGAGAAAGCTTCCCGGTTCGCGCTTTTCCGAACACGGACTATGTGCTGGCGGGCGCCTTCGTGCAGGACGAGATCAGCCTGCTCGACGGGACGCTGAACCTCTATCCCGCGCTGCGCTATGATTATTACGACCTGTCGCCGGAGGCGGACGCGCTCTATCCGGCGCCGGCGCTGGGCCAAAGCGACGAGCGCGTGACGGCGAAGTTCGGCGCCGTGGCGTGGCCGACGGATCATTTCGGCGCGTTCTTCACCTTCTCGGAAGGCTTCAAGGCGCCCTCGCCCAGCCAAGTGAACAATTTCTTCGCCAATCCGCTCTTCGGCTACACCTCGATTCCCAATCCTGATCTGGGGCCCGAGACGAGCGAGTCGTTCGAAGTCGGCGTGCGGCTGCGCGACGTCGCGCTGTTCGGCGGCGCGTGGCGCGGCAGCCTCGCCGCCTTCGCGGCGGACTATGAGGATTTCATTTCGCAGCAGGTCGTGGGCGGCACAGGCGCGCCCGGCGATCCGCTGATCTTCCAATTCGTGAACCTGAGCGCGGCGTCGATCTCCGGACTCGAAGCGCGCGCGGAAGGCCGCTGGGAGAACGGCCTCGGACTAATCCTGGCGGCGTCGATCGCGGAGGGCGAGCAGACGACGCTCGGCGCGACCACGCCGCTCAACAGCGTGGAGCCGCTGAAGGTCGTGGCCGGGCTCTCCTATGCGCATCCGAGCGGCGCGTTCGGCGGGCAATTCATCCTCACCCATATCGGCGAGAAGGATGCGGGCGACGTCGCGCAGACCTGCACGAACAGCCTGGGGCAAGCCTCGCCCTGCTTCATCCCCGACAGCGCGACGTTCCTCGACCTCAACGCCTATTGGACCATCACGGATGCGGCGACGCTGCGCGCGGGCGTCTTCAACCTCACCGACGAAACCTATTGGTGGTGGAGCGACGTGCGCGGCCTCGATTCAACCAATTCCGTGCTCGACGCGTACACCCAGCCCGGGCGCAATGTGAGCGTCTCGCTCGCCTACCGCTTCTAAGGAGGAACCGATGTCCCTGCAGATTACGCGTCGCGCCTCGCTTTTCGGCGTTGCAGCGCTCGGCGCGCTCGCGGCGGCGCGCCCCGCGCTTGCGAGCGCGCCTACGACCGATCGCGCCGCGATCCTGGCGATGGCCGGCGATTTCCGCGTGCGCTTCGATTTCCGCGAGACGGCCGCGTTCACGCCCGATTACACGCCGCTCGAACCGAAACTCTCCGGCGGCCATGAAAGCGTGCGCGTGGTCGAGGACCGCGGCGATTTCATCATGCTGCAGCACCTGCTGGTGGCTGAGCACGAGGGCCGGACTTTCGTGATCAAGCACTGGCGCCAGGACTGGACGTACGAGCCGCGCAGCGTGCTCGTCTACACCCGCGCCAATCGCTGGGACGTGCGCGAAGTCAGCGCTGCGGAGCGCGCGGGCGCGTGGTCGCAAACCGTGTGGCAGACCGACGATTCGCCGCGCTATGGCGGCGTCGGGCGCTGGGCGCACGAAAACGGCGCAACCGTGTGGACGAGCGGGCGCACGCTGCGCCCGCTGGCGCGGCGCGACGCGATCCGGCATCCGCCGTACAACCGCTATGACGCGATCAACCGTCATGCGATCACGCCGTTCGGCTGGATCCATGAGCAGGACAATTCCAAGATCGGCGAGCGCGACGGCGCGACCATGACGTTCGTGCATGAGGACGGGATCAACACCTATACGCGGTTCGCGGACTATCCCGTGGCGGCGGCGGATTCGTATTGGGCCGATACGCAGACTTATTGGGCCGGCGTGCGCGCGGCGTGGGACGACGCGATCGCGCGCGACAACGGCGTCTCGGTGGAGGAAGAGCCGGAGAACGGCGCCGTCACCGGGCCGACGCTGATGGGCCTCGCCGCGCGCATCCATGACGGCGAAGCCGAAACCGCCGCCGCGCTCGCGGAAGCGCGCGCCTGCATCGCGCAGGCGACGAGAGTCTGATCTGGCGCGCAGGCGCCGTGACCGTGACCCCATCGTCGCGGCGCGCCGATTGGATCACCCTCCTCACCCAACCCTCTCCCGCCGGCGCGGGAGAGGGCTTTTGCTTCAAGTCAGCGCCAGCGCGACATAGACGGCGACGCCGGCGATGAGGGCGGCGGCGGAGGCGAGCGCGTAGCGCCAGTAGAATCGCTGGGCGCCGGCGAAACCGGCGATGACCACCTTGGAGACGGTGTCGACCGCGGCGGCGAGCAGGATGGCGTTGGCCCCGTCATGGGGATGCAAGCCGTCGCGCACCAGGCCGCCGACGGCGAGGGCGACGGCGTCGACGTCCACAAGCCCCGCAGTGGCGGCGAAGGCCATCAGCCCGCCCTCCCCGAACACCGACGCCACGATGCGCGCGCCGACTGTGATCGCGGCGAGCAGCAACGCGAAGCGAGCGACGGATATGAGATCGAGCGGACTCGTGAGCGGGGCCGCGCGCTGGTTCTCCTTGTCGGTCCGCGCCGCGGTGTGAACGAGGATCGCAATCGCTGCGGCCGAAGCGATCACGGCGGCCGCAAGCGCGGGCCAGGCGTCGGCGAGCGCCGGCGTGGCGAAGATCGCGATCAGCGCGCCGACGCGCAGGAACATGACGATGTTGGCCAGGGCGGCGGCTGCGGCGGCGCGCAGAGGCGTCACCTCCCCCGCCGTGGTGCGTCGCGCAAGATCAAGCGTGACGATCGTGGAGGAGACGAGCGCGCCGGCGGCGGCGGCGAAATAGGCGCCTGCCCTCGGCCCGGCGACGCGCAGCGCCACATAGCCGGCGAACGAGGCGAGCGCGAGGATGATGGTGAGCAGCCAGAGCTCGCGCGGATTGAACGCGCCGTAAGGATCGAGCGCGCGATCGGGCAAGAGCGGCAGAGCGACGAACGTGGCCGCCAGGATGAGCAGCGCCGAGCGCAATTCGGGCCAGGTGAGCCGATCGAGCCAGTCGTGCATCGCCTGCTTGAACGCCAGCACGGCCGCGATCAGCACGCCGGCGGCCGCCGCCAGCGCCAGATCGCCGACCATCGCGTACGCGCCGAGCGCGAAGACGAGCACGCCGGCGATGGCGCCGGTGACGGAGAGATCGCCGTCGCGCAGCGTCTCCATCAGTTTGAAGAGCGTCCAGGGCAGCGCGAAGGCGAGCGCAAGGGCGATGAAAGCGACGGCGCCGAGATGGACGCCCGCGAGCCCGGCTACGCCGCCCAAAAGGCCGATGAGCGTATAGGTGCGCAGGCCCGCGACGCGGGTCTCGTCCTCCAGGTCACGGCTCTTCCAGCCGCGCTCGACGCCCACAAGGAATCCGATCGCGACGGCGAGGCCCAGGCGCTGGAAGAGTTCGATGGTCTCCATCATCTGTCTTGCGGCGATTTGTGTCGGCGCGCCGTCGCTGCGACAGGGACCTCGTCGCAGCCGCGCGCCGCTTGAATCAGCGGGGCGCGAGGGCGCGTCTGCTTGCTGCGTCGCATCCTCATTTCATTCCGCATTGTCGGCGCAAGCCGCAAGCGGTTCCGCCTCGCTGGGGTTTGCGGGCTCGAAGCCCGCGGTCCAACCTAACGATCCTTGGGATCGAGGGCGTCGCGGAGGCCGTCGCCGAGGAAGTTCAAGGCCAGCAGCGTGACCAGCATGGTGATCGCCGGGCTGATCAGCATCCAGGGATAGGCCTCCATCTGGTCCTTGCCGTTGGAGATGAGCTTGCCGAGCGAGGTGAGCGGCTCCTGCACGCCGAGGCCCAGGAACGAAAGAAAGCTCTCGGCCAGGATGATGACGGGGATGTTGAGCGTGGCGAACACCACCACCGGGCCTAGCACGTTGGGCACGATGTGGCGGAAGACGATCGCCATGCGCGAGGCGCCCGCCGCACGCGCGGCCTCGACGAATTCCTTCTGCCTGAGCGCGATCGTCTGCCCGCGGACGATGCGGCTCATGGTCAGCCACTCGACGGCGCCGATGGCGAGGAAGATGAGCCAGAGCTCGCGATTGAACACCGTCATCAGCAGGATGACGAAGAAGATGAACGGGATCGAATAGAGCACGTCGACGATGCGCATCATCACGGTGTCGACGACGCCGCCGAAGAAGCCGGCGACCGCGCCCCAGACGACGCCGATGGTGATGGCGACGACGGTGGCGAGCACGCCGACCATCAGCGAAATGCGCAACCCGAAGAGCAGGCGCGCGACCATGTCGCGCCCTTCGGTGTCGGTGCCGAGGATGTGGCCGCCGGCGAAGGTCGGGCCGATGGCGACGCGGTCCTCGTAGATGCGGTCGAGCGGATGGATCCACAGCATGGGGCCGAAGATCGCGAGAAAGACGAGAACGCCCACGACCCACAGGCTGATCATGGCGGCGGGATTGCGCGCGAGGCGGCGGCGCGCGTCGTCCCACAGCGAACGGCCCTCCGGCGCGTCCTGGGGGCCGTTCGGGGGCGCAGCCGGCGGCGCGGAGGCGGCGAAATCGGTCATGCGTGGCGCACCCGCGGGTCGAGAACCCGGTAGAGCAGATCGGCGGCGAGGTTCAGGAGGATGATGAGGCTCGCATAGAGGATCACGACGCCCATCACGAGCGTGTAGTCGCGCTGCAGCGCGCCGATCACGAACTGGCGCCCGATCCCCGGCAGTTGGAACACCTGCTCGATCACGAACGAGCCGGTCAGCACGCCCGCCATCGCCGGCCCCAGATAGGAGACGATCGGCAAAAGCGCGATCGGCATGGCGTGGCGCAGCACGACCTGCAGCTCCGGCAGGCCCTTGGCGCGCGCGGTGCGGATGGCGTTCGAGCGCATCGCCTCGATCATGCTGGCGCGCATGAGCCGCGAGACGATCGCGATTTGCGGCAACGACAGCGTCAGCACCGGCAAGAACAAGTGCGGGATCGAGAACTCGTCGCGCGCGAGCCCGCCCGCCGGCAGCCACTTGAGTTCGACGCCGAAGAGGAGCGAGAGGATCGGGCCCATCACCAGCGGCGGCAGGCACACGCCGACCAGCGCAAAGCCCATCACCGCGTAGTCCTGCGCGCGGTTCTGGCGCAGCGCGGCCATGACGCCGAGACTCACGCCGACGAGGAGCGCGATGAGGATGGCGCTGACGCCGAGGATGGCGCTGGTCGGGAAGCCCTCGGCGATGATGTCGGCGACGTCCTTGTCCTTGTACTTCATCGAGGGGCCGAGGTCGGGGGCGTCGAAGCCCCTCCAGCGCCACTGCGCGGGGCCCCAGCGCGGCGCGGTTTCATCCGCGGCGGCGCCGGGCGGCGGCGCCAGGCGCTCGGCGCGGACCTCGTAGTCGAGCGGCAGGAGGTCGCCGAGGTAGCGCGCGAACTGGATCCATTCGGGCTGGTCGAGGTCGAACTTCTCCGTCAGCCGACGCTCGACTTCCGGCGGCAGCCGGCGTTCGGAATCGAACGGGCCGCCCTCGGCCTGGCGCATCAGAAAGAACGCCGCCGCGATGATCGCGAGCAGCGTGGGGACGGCGATGAGCAGGCGCCGGGCCGCGAACGCCAGCATCAGAATCCCGCGCTCACGACTGCGGCGAGCATGAGGGCGGCCTTTGCTTCATCGCTGGGGGTGCTCGCGGGCTGGGACGCGGAGGCGGGCCGCGGGGGCAAGCCCCTGGCGCGACGCGCTTTTCGGGAGGGGACCTTTTCTTTGCCCGCGGTTCATGTCAACGATGCCCCGCTGCCCAAGACCCCACCGGGCGCAGCATTTGCGACGAACGCATCATGCAGGGCGGCATGGCGACATTCCTTGAAATCACGCCAGGATTCTCTGTCTCGGCGCAGCTGACCGCCGAAGACGCCGCCGCCGCCGCCCAAGCCGGCTATCGCTGCATTGTGAACAACCGCCCCGATGGAGAAGTCGCAGGGCAGACGCCGGGCGCGGCGGTGAAGGCCGCGGCTGCGGCGCATGGCCTCGCCTATCGCGCGATTCCGGCCACCTCCCCGATCAGCGCGGACCACCCGGCCGTCGATGCGACCATCGAGGTCCTGACCACCGAAGAAGAGCCGATCCTCGCCTATTGTCGGAGCGGCACGCGATCGACCACGCTGTGGGCGTTGGCGCAGGCGAAGATGGGGGCGATGGCGCCGGAGGCGATCATCGCCGCCGCGGCGCGGGGCGGCTACGACCTGTCCGGCCTGCGCGCGACGCTGGAGCGGCTCGCGGCGCTTACTCCCCTTGCGGCGCCGGCGCCCACGAACGGCCACGATCGATGACCACATCCGGGAGAGCCATGCGGACTGAATTCGCCCCAGAGGCGCGTGCACGCTCCACGCCCGCGGCCTTAGGCCCCGCCGCCTTCTCGACAGCGACGCGGTCATCGAACATGAGGGCGCCCGCGACCTTGGCGGCGGCGACCAGCGCCAGGGCGAGGCAGAACATCCTCACCCGTTCGGCCGTAAAGGCGAGTAGACGGAGCGCGCGACCGGCCATAAGGATCGCCGCTGCAAGTCCAGGGCCGACCTTGCTCGCCCAAGCCGCGTCCGCGGCCAGGGCCGATCTTGTCTCTTCACGCTAAGACGCCGGAGCCAGCGCCTATGAGTGTGGACGCACAGACCAAGCCTCGCCAGCGATTCGAGTGGGTGCGCGATTTCGAATTCGGCGCGACGTCGCTCGTCTACCGCAAGACCGGCGTAAGGGTGCCCTATTCAAAGCCCATCCGGCAGGAATTCATCGCCTGGCTGCGCTACTTCCTGGCGGTCCGGCGCGAGACCAGGCGGATGCCCGGCGCGTTCACCATCGCCTTCTCTCCCGATCCAGGACGGCCCTGGTACCAGATGTGGTCGGTGGCGCGGCTCGCCGGCGGCAAGCTGGCGCCTGCGGCCGAGGCCGACGTGGTGTTCCATTTCGAGGACGCCACGATGAGCCCGAATGCGCCCCCGGCGCACAAGCCCGGCGCCAAGCTCATCAATTTCGGCTGCACCGACATCTCCAAGGGGCGCGTCGAGCAGGCGTTCGCGGAGACGTTCGGCTATTCGCTTTCGCTCAATCCGACGCTGCATATCGGGCCGGCGGTGGAGAAGTCGGAACTCAACGCCGCGCATGACGGGCGGATCGTCGCCTGCCCCGTCATCCCCGCGCCCGGCAAGACCTATCAGCGCGTCGTCGACAACCGGATCGAGGACGGGCTGATCGAGGATCTCCGATGCCCGATGGTGGGCGGCAAGATCGCCTGCGTGTTCGTGAAGCACCGCCCGGTGGCGACGCGCTTCTCCAACACCAATTCCTTCGTCAAGGTGATGACGGCGGAACAGATCTTCACCCAGGAGGAGCAGGCCAAGATCGGCGAGATGTCGCTCCGGCTCGGGCTTGAAGTGGGCGGGCTCGACGTGCTGCGCGACCGCAATGACGGGCGCATCTTCGTCGTCGACGCCAACAAGACCGATATGGGCCCGCCGATCGCGCTGCCGCTGCAGGAGAAGCTGAAATCGGGGCGGATGATCGCCAAGACCTTCCGCGAGTACGTGCTCGCGCACTTCCCCGCGCGCGGCGCCTGATGGGGATCCCGTTCGTCCGGGAGATGAATTTCACCTACGGCGAAGCGCAGCAGGTTTCGCCGCTGATCCGCAGAGTAGTGGCCCGCAATCCCGGGCCGTTCACGTTCCACGGGACCGGCGTCTATATCGTCGGCGCGCCCGGCGGCGTAGTCGCCGTGATTGATCCGGGGCCGGACGATGCGGCGCATATCGAGGCGCTGAAGGCGGCGCTGCGGGACGACCGCGTCGCCCACATCTTCGTCACGCACGGGCATCTCGATCACGCGCCGGCGGCGCGGCCGCTGGCGGAGGCGACGGGCGCGCGCATCCACGCCTCCGGCGCGCGTACGAAGCGGCATGCCGGCGCGCCGCGCATGGACGAGGACGAGGACGAAGGCTTCCGCCCGGACCACGCGCTGAGCGACGGCGAGCTCATTCGAGGCGACGGCTGGACGATGGAGGCGATCTTCACGCCGGGGCACACGTCCAACCATGTCTGCTATGCGCTCCACGAGGAGAACGCGCTGTTCTCGGGCGACCACATCATGGGCTGGTCGACCACCGTCGTCTCGCCGCCGGACGGCGACATGGACGATTACCTCGCCAGCCTCGAAAAAGTCCGCGCCCGGAACTTTGCGACGCTGTGGCCGACGCACGGGCCGCCGATCCGCGAGGTCCGCGCGTTCATCGACGCCTACGAGGCCCACCGGCTCGACCGCGAAGCGCAGATCCTGGCGCAATTGCGCGCCGGACGCACGAAGATCGCAGACATGGTGCCGGTCATGTACGCCGACGTGAACCCGGCGCTGCACCCGGCGGCGCGCCACAGCGTCTATGCGCACATGATCCGGCTCGCAAAGCGCGGCGTCGTCTCCACCAGCGGCGCGCCGGCGCCCGACAGCGAGTACCGGCTGGCCTAGTTAACGCGCGACGCGGTCGTTCAGTTCGCGGGTGAAGGCGCGGACGCGGCGGGCGTTGGCGCCGAGATCGGAGAGGCCGACGCGCGAGACCGAACGGACGTCGACGATCGAGCCCTCGCCGGTGGGCGCAGGGCGGATGCGCACGACGAAATCGTCGACAAAGCCGTACCAGAAGCTTCGCGCCGTCGCCTCGATGCGGCCGTCGGCGCGATCCTGCACGCCGACGCGCAGGCCGATGGCGCGCACGGCGTCAAGCGCGCGGTCGAACGTCGTCTCGGGCGCGAGCGCGACGCGGATGGGGAGAATGTCGCTGTACTCGTTGCGCTGAACGTCCTGTACGCGCATGCCCGACCATTCGCCGAAACGCGGATCCTCGGGGAGACGCGCATCGGTCTCAAGGCCGTTGCCGCCGCCGACTTGCGCGCGCGCCGCCACCACGGCGTCGCTGAACGTCGGCGGATCGACGAAATCGGTGGTGATGTCGTGGATCGGGGGGATGGCCTGCGCCTGCTGGCGCACATAAAGCGCGTAGCCGAGGCCGATAGCGGGAACGGCGAGGGCGACGAGCGCGCTCTTCCAGCCCTGGCCGCGCGGCGGAACGGCCAGCGCCAGGATGAGGCCGATGAGCGCAAGACCGGCGACCCCCATGAGCACCAATCCGCCGAGGCGGAACGTCATCAGCCCGAAGCCGATGCGCCAGTCGAGCAGGCCGAACTTCACGCCGAAGGCGGCGATGAGAAAATAGAGCGGCGTCGCCAGAGCCAAGACGAGAGCGACACGCACCCAGATGTTCCGCACGCCGTTCATCGCCTTCCCCTTCGCGCGTTCATCAGCGCTGACGCCGCCTCATTCCGCAGCCTGGGCGCTCGGCAGCACATAGTCCTTGAACGTCTCGCGCAGCGCCAGCTTGTTGATCTTGCCGGTGGCGCCCAGCGGAATCTTCTCCACGAAGACGACGTCGTCAGGCATCCACCATTTGGCGATCTTGCCTTCGAGATGGGCCAGGCATTGCTCGCGCGTGGGCTGTTCGCCGGGTTTGGGCTCGATGATCAGGAGCGGGCGCTCATCCCATTTCGGGTGGGCGACGCCGATGACCGCGGCGCAGGCGACGCCAGGCGCGCTGATGGCGATGTTCTCGATGTCGATCGAGGAAATCCACTCGCCGCCGGACTTGATCACATCCTTGGCGCGGTCGGTGATCTGCATGTAGCCGTCGGGATCGATGGTGGCGACGTCGCCGGTGTCGAAGAAGCCATCCTCCTCCAGCACCGTGCCGTCGGCGCGGCGGGCGCCGGCGTTCTTGAAATAGGATTTCGCCACGGCGGGGCCCTTCACCACAAGCCGGCCAAACGTCTTGCCGTCGCGCGGCAATTCCTTGCCCTGGTCGTCGACGATCTTCATCTCGACGGTGAAAACGGCGCGGCCCTGCTTCAGCTTGAGGCGCATCCGCTCGTCGATCGGCGCGTGCTGGTGCTTCGGCAGAAGCGCCCCGAGCGTGCCGATGGGGCTCATCTCGGTCATGCCCCAGGCGTGGATGACGTCGACGCCGTAATCGACCTCGAACGTGCGCAACACCTTTTCCGGCACGGCGCTGCCGCCGATGGCGACGCGCTTCAAGGTGGTGAGCTTCTTGTCGTTGGCTTGGAGGAACTGGAGCAGCATCAGCCACACCGTCGGCACGGCGGCCGTCATCGTGACCTTCTCGCTTTCCAGGAGCTCGTACACGCTTTCGCCGTCCAGCTTGGCGCCGGGATTGACCAGTTTCGCGCCGGCCATGGGCGCGACGAAGGCGATGGCCCATGCGTTGGCGTGGAACATCGGCACGACCGGCATGACCACGTCATGGGCGTGGACGCCGAAGCAATCGGGCTGATTGGCGGCCAGCGCATGGAGCACGTTGGAGCGGTGCGAATAGAGCACGCCCTTAGGGTCGCCGGTGGTGCCGGAGGTGTAGCAGAGACCGGCGGCGGTGTTCTCGTCGAACGCGCCCCATTGGATGGCGTTCGTCGGGCGCCCGGCGATGAAATCCTCGTAGGCGACGGCGTTGGGCAAGCTCGTCTGCGGCATATGAGCCGCGTCGGTGAGGATGACGAAGGTCCGAATCGTCTTCAGTTCGCCCGCGATCTTCTCGATCAGCGGCACGAAGGTGAGGTCGAGGAAGAGGATCTTGTCTTCGGCGTGGTTGGCGATCCAGGCGATCTGCTCGGGAAACAGGCGCGGGTTGATGGTGTGGGTGACGGCGCCCATGCAGGAGGCGCCGTACCAGACTTCCATGTGGCGCCACGAATTCCACGCCAGCGTGGCGACGCGGTCGCCCTGGGCGATCCCGCTCTGCCACAGCGCGTGGGAAACCTGCTGGGCGCGGTCGTAAAGGGCGGCGTAAGTCTGGCGGTGGATCGGCCCCTCGACGCTGCGGGTGACGATCTCGCGGTCCCCGTAATTGGTGCGCGCGTGGGCGATGATCTTGTCGAGCGTCAGCCCCCAATCCTGCATGCCGCCGAGCATCGTGGCCTTCCTCCTTGGTTTGCGTGTTCGCATTCGCGCTTTGGCGAGACCTTAACGCAGACGCGGCGTCATGGGCAATTCGGCCCGACTGCGGGCCGGGGCGCGACTTGACTATAACGTGCATATACACATATTGAGCGCATGCTGACCCCCGGCGAGTTCCAGCGTCAGTGCCTGTGCCAAGCGCTGCGCCGCGCGGCGCGCAAAATCACGCGCGATTATGAGGCGGCCTATCGCAGCGTCGGCCTCACGGCCGGGCAATTCTCCATTCTGGCCGCGCTGTCCGGCGACGCGCCAAAGCGGCTCGGGGAGATCGCCGCGGCGCTGGGCCTGGATCGCACGACCCTGACGCGGGATCTGAAGCCGCTGAAGCGGCGCGGCCTGATCGAAGAAACCACAACCGCCGACGCGCGCGTGCGTGCGCTGTCGCTGTCCAAGCAGGGCCGCGCCCTGTTTCGCACCGCCGCGCCGCTGTGGCGGGCAGCGCAGGCGGCCGCGAAGAAGCGGCTGGCGCCGCTGGAGATCGAAGCGCTGAAGGCCGCGCTCGATAAGGTTTAGCTTCCCACCGCCGCCCTTTGCGCAGGAGAGAGACATGACCGATCCAATACGTGTATATACACCTTATACGCCGGCGCCCGCGGCCGCCACGATCGCGCTCAGCGCCGCGATTTTGGCGCTTTGGGGCGGCGCGGTGGTGTTTGCGTCCGAAGCGGGGCTGCTGCGCCTGTTGCAGCCGCTCCAGGTCGCAGCCCTAGTCGCGAGCGGCATTGCGCTGCCGGCGGCGGCGTATGCGCTCTCGCCGCGCTTGCGCAACCTGGTCGCCTGGATCGGGCTCAGGCGGCTCACCATCTTTCATGCCTGGCGCATTCCTGCGGGGCTCGCGTTTCTCTGGTATGGCGCGCATGGCGAGTTGCCGCTCACATTCGCACTGCTCGCCGGCATAGGCGACGTGCTCGCCGGCGCGATCGCGCTTTGGGCCGCGCAAGGGCCGCAGACGCGGTCGCGCTATTGGTTCGCACATTCGTTCGGGATGGTCGACTTCATCGTCGCCGTCGGCACGGGGTTGACGTTCACGATGCTCCAGGATCCGGCGATGGACACGATCCGTACGCTGCCGATGAGCCTCATCCCAATGTTCGGCGTCGGGCTCTCCGGCGCCACGCACATCATGGCGTTGCACATGCTTTCCCGGCGCTGAGCCGTCGCGCCGGGCGATCCTAGGGAAAGAGCCGCCGCTTCTCCCAGGCGGCCTCGGGCGTCGCGCGCGCGAATTGCAAGCGGTCGTGCAGGCGGAAGGGGCGGTCGCGCCAGAACTCGATCTGCACCGGCTTCACGCGCCAGCCGATCCAGTGCGGCGGGCGGGGGACTTCGCCGATTCCGAATTTGAGCGCGTATTCGGCGATGCGCTTCTCCAGCGCCAGGCGGGTCTCCAGCGGGCGAGACTGATCGGAGGCCCACGCGCCCAGGCGCGCGCCGCGATCGCGGCTGGCGAAATAGGCGTCGGCCTCTTGGCGCGTGACCTCCTCGACGAGGCCGCGGACGCGGACCTGCCGGCGCAGGCTCTTCCAATGAAAGACGAGCGCCGCCTTGGCGTTGACGGCGAGCTGGCGGCCTTTGGCGCTCTCGGCGTTGGAGTAGAACACGAAGCCGCGGGAATCGACGTCCTTCAGGAGCACCATGCGCGCGTCGGGGAGGCCGGATTCGTCCACGGTGGCCAGCGTCATCGCGTTGGGATCGTTGGGCTCCTTGGCGCGGGCGTCCTTGAGCCATTGGGCGAAGAGCAGAAACGGCTCTCCCTCGGCGAAAAAGGCCGGATCGTCGGGCTCAGGCGCGCCGGTCGGGTCATAGCGCGGCGAAGGCGGGATCAAATCGGTCATGACGATAATGTAGCCTGCTGACACGCGGCGCGCACGGGCTGTACTAAAGCGGGACCATGGCCGTCACCCCTGCCCGCGCGCGGGCGCTCGCGCTCGCCCTGCCCGATGCGGAGGAGCGTCCCCACGTCGACCGCTTCGCCTTCCGCACGCCGCGCAAGACGTTCGCGACGCTGGCCGGCGACGGGCGCGACATCAACCTCATGTTCGACCACGCGCTGCAGGAGCATTATTGCGCCATGGCGCCGGAAGCGTTCGAGGTTCACCCCAGCGGGTGGGGGCGGATGGGGATCACGCGCTGCGCCCTAAAGCGCGTCGACGCGGCCACGCTCGCCTCCGCGCTTCAAGCGGCGCACGCGCTGGCGCAGCCGAAGCCGAAGGCGGCGCGCAAACGCAAGGCCAAGCCGTGAGCGACGATCGCCCGCGCTGCGCCTGGCCGGGCGCGGATCCGCTCTATATCCGCTATCACGACGAAGAATGGGGCGTTCCAGAGCACGACGATCGCGCGCTGTTCGAGATGCTGCTGCTGGAGGGATTCCAGGCCGGGCTCTCGTGGATCACGATCCTGCGCAAGCGGGAGAATTTCCGCCGCGCGTTCGACGGCTTCGAACCGGCGAAGATCGCACGCTATCGGCCCGCGAAGATCGAGAAGCTGATGCAGGACCCAGGCATCGTCCGTAACCGGATGAAGATCGAGGGCGCGGTCTCCTCCGCGCGGGCGTGGCTCACGCTGATGGAGGAAGGGCCCGGCTTCTCGGCGCACCTGTGGGGGTTTGTCGGCGGCGCCCCGATCGTCAATCGCTGGAAAAGCATGAAGGACGTTCCCGCCGAAACGCCGATCGCACGCGCGCTTTCCAAAGACCTCAAGGCGCGCGGCTTCAAATTCTGCGGGCCGACGATCGTGTACGCGTTCATGCAGGCCGTCGGGATGGTGAACGACCATCTCGTCACCTGCTGCAGGCATCCGGCGTTCAAACGCACGCGCTGAGGCGGCGTTTCGCCGGTTTGCGCCGGCGCGCGCGGCATGTCAGATTCCGTGGCGCATGTCGCATAACACGTTCGGGCACCTCTTCCGCGTCACCACCTGGGGCGAGAGCCACGGGCCCGCGCTCGGCTGCGTGATCGACGGCTGCCCGCCGGGGCTGGCGCTCACCGAAGCCGACATCCAGGCCTATCTCGACAAGCGCCGGCCGGGCACGAGCCGGTTCGTCACCCAGCGGCAGGAGCCGGATGCGGTGAAGATTCTCTCCGGGGTGTTCGAGGACGACCGCACGGGCGGACAGGTCACGACCGGGACGCCGATCCTGTTGCTGATCGAAAACGTCGATCAGCGCTCGAAGGACTATGCCGCGATCCGCGATCTCTATCGCCCAGGCCATGCGGACTACACCTATGATCTCAAATATGGCGTGCGCGACTATCGCGGCGGCGGCCGTTCCTCCGCGCGCGAGACGGCGGCGCGGGTGGCGGCGGGCGCCGTAGCGCGCAAGGTCATATCCGGCGTGACGATCCGCGCGGCGCTGGTGCAGATCGGACCGCACAGAATCGATCGCGCGCGCTGGGACTGGGCGGAGTGCGAACGCAATCCGTTCTGGTGTCCCGACGCGGAGACGGCGAAGACGTGGGAGACGTTCCTCGACCAGACCCGCAAGGCCGGCTCAAGCGCCGGCGCGATCATCGAAGTGCATGCGGAGAACGCGCCTGCGGGGCTGGGCGCGCCGCTCTACGGCAAGCTCGACGCCGAACTCGCCGCAGCGCTCATGAGCATCAATGCGGTGAAGGGCGTCGAGATCGGCGACGGCTTTGCGGCCGCGGCGCTCGCGGGCGAGGAGAACGCCGATGAAATGCGCATGGGGCAAGACGGGCGCCCCGTCTTCCGCTCCAACCACGCCGGCGGCATTCTCGGCGGCATTTCGACAGGCCAGACGATCGTCGCGCGTTTCGCGGTGAAGCCGACCTCGTCCATCCTCACGCCGCGCCAGACTGTAAGCGCCCAAGGCGAAGACGCGGACATCGAGACGAAGGGCCGCCACGATCCGTGCGTCGGCATTCGCGCAGCGCCCGTCGGCGAAGCGATGGTCGCGTGCGTGCTGGCCGATCATGTCCTCCGCCATCGCGGCCAGACGGGGCGTTAGCCTGTCAGCAGCGAAGCGAGGCCGATCCCCGTCAGCGCAAGGATCAGCGAGAGGATCAGAATTTGGCGCAGGTGGACCCCGGTCTGCCCAGCGCGGGCTTCCTCTTCGTCGAGCTCCACGTGTCCGCCGACTTTGCGTGCCGTCATGGGGCGCCTCCGCACCCCCGCCTTGATCATCATACGCCCAACAGGGCGCACGCGAAACCGAATCCTGGATCAGGGCTGCGCCGGCGCCGCCGCGCCCGCGTCGTTCGCCGGCCCGGCGAGGGCGCCTGCGACCATGCGCAGTCCGGCGTAGCAGGGCTGCATCGTGCAGCCGAACATGTGCAGGGAGACCTGGTAGCGGCCCGGCTCGGGCGGCGTGTAGACCACAAGCGGGTAGTTGTCGGGCAGATTGTCGAACGCAACCACTTCGCCGCTGACAAGATTGACAAGCTGCATGTCGATATCGACGCACTCGTTGTCGCACGCGCCGATGAAGCGGTATTCCAGCCCGGGCTCGAGATCGACCTGCACCATGTGCGCCTGCCCTTCGGCAAGAGGCGCGATCTGATCCTGCGCGACAGGCTCCAGGCCTGCGCCGAAGGTCTCGCCATAGTGGTTCAGATAGAGGCCGACAAGCGTGCGCAACTGGGCTTCCTTCGCCGTCGTGTCGCAGCCGGCGAGCGCGAGCGCCAGAACCATAGCGACCGCGCGGATCATGCGGGCGCCCCCTTCTCGACGCGGGCGATGTAGTCCCCGATCAGATCGGCGATTTCGGGCTGGTCGAAATAGGTGGTGTGGACGAGGCTGTCCCAGGTCATGGCGTCCTGGGCGAGCTCGTTGATCGCGTTGCTCTGATCGGTCCCGACCTGGAACAGCGAGGCGCGATACTTGTCGAACAGGCGCCGGGTCGCTTCGGTGGAGCCTTCGAGCATCCGCTGGGCGACCGGGCCCGACAGCTCCACGCGCTCGGCGCTGTAATAGTGCGAACAGGTCGAGACGTCGCCGATGCGGTTGTCGCCGTCGCGGCCGAAGGCGACGCCCTTGAGCGCGCCGTCCACCGTCTTGTTGAGCACGCCGCGCACGCCGAGTTCGAGCACCAGCGCAGCGAAGAGGCGATAGAACACATAGACGATCGCGAACAGAAGCGGCGCCACGGCGATGCCGATGATCAGGAGGCCCAAGCCCATCACGAACGCGCTCTCGACGCCAAAGGCGCCCAGGATGAAGAACAGAGCCGAAGCGAGCGGAATCAGCATCACGGCGCGCACGCCCCAGATGATCGCGCCGGTGCGCGAGCCGCGCAGCATCGACCAGCGCGGGAACGGCTCGATCCGCAGCCCCTCAAGACGACTGAGGAACGCGATCGCCTCGTCATTGGGATGCCAGATCGAGAGCAGCGAGGCGTCGGCGCGCGCGCGGCGGCCGGCGCGGCGGATGCGGCCGACCCCGCGAAAGCCCAACGGCACCATGAAAACCAGCGCCCCGAGGCTTGCGAGCGCGAGCGTCGTGACCAGGCCGGCGGCGGCGTTCGCGCGCTTGCGCACTTCACCGCTTTGGGCCGCCTGCGTCTCCTCGCGCTTATCCTGGGCGCCCGGCTCGATATAGACGGTGCTCTTCGCCTCGATGAGCATCACCTGCGACGCGGCCTCGTGAGCGAAGGCCAGCATCGGCGGGATGAGCAGCACGCTCAGGAACGTGAGCACGATGAAGAACCAGGCGCCGAAGCGCTCGCCGGCGGTGACGCGCGTGCGGAAGAAGGGCGTGCCCACGGTGGTGAGGCTGGCGATGCGTTTGCGGCGCTGCCGGTTCGACCAGTTGAGCATGCAGGCCGCGTCGTTGGCGACGTTGCCGCCGTGGCTGTGGCCAATGATGTGCACGGGCGCCTTCTTGGAGAGCGCGCGCACGCGCTTGGCGAGTTTGCGGGCGCCCTTCTCGCGCTCGCTCGCGCTGTTGGCGCCGGACCAGAGCAAGGGTTGGATGTCGGCCTCAAGCCCCTGCGCGGCGAGGCGCGCCTTGAGGCGCTCGGTGAAGACCGAGCCGTTCTGAAACCATTTGTCGCCGTCGGGGCCGGGCGCAGTGTCGCCGGTTCCGTGGACGGTGACGACGGCGATCCGGTCAGGCGCGGCCATCACGCGAGCCCTCATCAACGCGCGCATTTGCGAAGCGATCCGCCGGCGCCTTGCGCTCTTTGCGTCCGCAGAAGTTGAAGACGTCAGGCACCGAGGCCACCCCTCCTCCTTGTTAACCGTCGACGGCGCCGATCGCAACCGCCCTTCGTCCGCAGCGCGGGTCTGCCCGGCATGGTTGTGGAACGGGCGGATTTTCGCGTTCGAGGATGCGCGGGCAAACCTCCGCGCGGCGCCTGCTAACGGCGCGTGAAGCGCAGCACCTTGGTGAGAAAAGCGAGCTCGGTTTCGACGTGCGCGAAGCCGGCGTCCGCGAACAGCGCGACCAAATCCTCATCGAGATAGGATTGGTAGTACGGCTCGTGAAAGCCGACCGGAAAATATTCCAGCATGCGATCGAGATCGGGCGTGTCGCCGCTCTGCAGCGAGTCGGCGATCACGAGCGCGCCGCCGGGCTTGACGACGCGCGCCAGTTCGCGCGCGACCTCGCGGCGCACGCGCGGGGGCAGCTCGTGGAACAGGAAGACGCTGACCGCAGCATCGAACGCAGCCTCGTCGGCTGGGACGTTCTCGGCCTGGCCGGCGACGACATCGGCCTGCGGCCACGGCGCCAGGCGCGCGCGCGCGGCCGCAACATAGGCGGGCGACAGATCAAGGCCGACGACATTGAGCTTCGGAAACGCCGCCAATGTCTGGGCCAGAAAGCGGCCGTTGCCGCAGCCGACGTCGATGAGGCGAACACGGCGTTGATCACGGCCCTTCAAGGCCCGCGCCAGCGCGCCCAGCGCAATGCGGCGCATGGCGTCGGCGGCGCCGCCGAACAACACCTCGACCTGGGTGTCGTAAAGCGCGGCGCTCTCCGAGGTGAGCCAGCCGCCGGTCTGATAGTGGAAGTTCTGCAGATAATAGGATGGGTAGCGCGCGCGATCGTTGGTCGCGCGCACTTCGGCGCCGGCGCGCTCCAGGCGGCGGCGATCGACGTTCGGCAGATCGGCAAAGAAACGGGCGCTGTCGCGCAGCGCCGCGAGCGCCTCGACGACGCCCACGTCGCTGGGCGCAGGATAGAGCCCGGCTTCGATATTGGCGCGGTCGCGGGCGAAGAGATTCAGAAAGGCGGCGCGGATGGCGCCGGGATCGCCGGGCGCGGCGCGCGGCTCGAACCGCGGCTCGCCGGGCCGATTGAACGGGCCCGAGAGCCGGCGCGCGAGCAGATAATGGCCCATGTACCAGGCCACGCGCGCGCCCTGGGCGGCCGCGTAGCGCGCCCGCGCAAGCGTGCGATCCAATGAGGGGCGTGCGGGCGAACTCATCCGCCCATGCTAGCAGGCGCGGCGCGGCGCTGCCACGTCAGGACGGGTTCGCCGGCGCGGCCGCATCCATCCGGAAGCGGCGGCCCTCGCGATTGAACTGCAATTGCTCCGGCGTGAGTTCGAACCCGACGAGCACCTCGAAGTTTTCGCCGGACACCTCCGTATTCGCGCGCGGAATGATGATGCGGCGAATCTCCTCGGTGCCGGTGACGACCTGCTCGTCATCGTCAAAGCGAACTTCGATATCGAAAAATTGCTTCTCGATCGGGGCGCGGCCGCGGCGCGCGACCGCCACCCAATAGCGGAACACGCGCGAGCGTTCGCCCGCGGCGGCCTGGCCGCGGCCGAAGGCCATGTCGATCTCGAGATTCATCTCGATGGGATCGTCATCGACATAGCGGCACAGGCCGCGCACGCCCTGCATCTCGCCGGTGAACCGGATATTGGAGTAACGCTGTTCAGCGGACGCAAACTCCACAATGCGGGAGGTTTCGTAGAGCACGCCCATGAGCGGGCACGGGCCGGCGTTGGGGCGATCGTCATTGCCGAACATGCGCGCCAAGAAGCCGGGCGGGCGGGCGTCAGGCGGCGACGATTCGGCCGGCCCGCCGCCCGGAATCTCGGCGGTGCGGCCCTCGCGGGTCGAGCATGCGGCCAGCGGCAGGAGCGCCAGCGCAACGACTACGGCCTTCCAATGCATGCTTTTCCCCTCTTCCGCGTCGTTTCCGCGCCGGCGCGCGCCCGCGGCGGACCGCCTCTGGCTCTCTGCGCCGCGCGGGCCGATATTGGCTCTGATAGCCGCCGCGCCGCCCCCCGGCAACGGGACGCGGCGCCTCCCTCCCCAGCCCCCTCCAGGAGCCCATGACCCAGCCGGACGCCCCCTCGCCCAAGCCGCCGCTCACCGTGCTCCTGGCGGCGCCGCGCGGGTTCTGCGCCGGCGTCGACCGGGCGATCCAGATCGTGGAGCGGGCGATCCAGAAATGGGGCGCGCCCATCTATGTGCGCCACGAGATCGTGCACAACCGCCACGTGGTGGAGCGGCTGGAGGCGATGGGCGCGATCTTTGTGGAGGAGCTCGACGAATGCCCCGACGACCGGCCGGTCATCTTCTCCGCGCACGGCGTGCCCAAGTCGGTGCCGGCGGCGGCGGCCAGGCGCAACATGATTTATGTCGACGCCACCTGCCCGCTCGTCTCCAAGGTGCATGTGGAGGCGCAACGCCAGCATGAGGCGGGGCGCGAGATCGTGCTGATCGGGCACGCCGGCCATCCCGAAGTCATCGGCACGATGGGCCAATTGCCGGAAGGCGCGATCACGCTCGTCGAGACAGTGGCGGACGCGCGCGCGTTCGCGCCGCGCGATCCCGCCAATCTCGCTTTCGCGACGCAGACGACGCTCTCGGTGGAGGACACCGCCGAGATCGTGGCGGCGCTCCAAGCGCGATTCCCCGACATCGCCGCGCCGCACAAGGAGGACATCTGCTACGCCACCACCAACCGCCAGGAGGCGGTGAAGGCGCTCGCGCGCGGCGCGGACCTGGTGCTGGTGATCGGGGCGCCCAATTCGTCGAACTCGGTGCGGCTGGTTGAAGTCGCGCGGCGGGCGGGCGCGGGCGAAGCGCGATTGATCAGCTCGGCCGCCGATCTCGACTGGGCGTGCCTTGCCGGCGCGCGGCGCGTCGGCGTGACGGCAGGGGCAAGCGCGCCGGAAGCGCTCGTCAGCGCGCTGATCGAGGCCCTGTCCGCGCGGTTCGCGGTGACGGTGGAGGAAGTGCGCGTGACGGAGGAAGACGTCGTGTTCAAGCTGCCGCGCGTGCTGGCCGAACAATGACGGCGTCCGTGTTCGAAATCCTCGACGGATTGGCGCGCGACGTCATCGCACGGCGCCCGCAACGGCCCGCGGTGATCGGCCTGGGCGGGGCGCAAGGGTGCGGCAAGAGCTTTCAATGCCGCGCCTTCGTGCGCGACAGCGGCTTGCGCGTCGCGCATTTCTCGCTCGACGACGTCTATCTCACGCTGGCCGAGCGCGAGGAGATGGCGCGCGCGATCCACCCGCTGTTCATCACCCGCGGGCCGCCGGGCACGCACGATCTCGAACTCGCGCGCACGATCCTCGCGACGCTGCTGAGCGCAAAGCCGGATCAGCAGACGCGCCTGCCGCGCTTCGACAAGGCGCGCGACGACCGGGCGCCGGAGAAGGACTGGCCGGTGTTCGTCGGCCGGCCAGACGCGATCCTCATCGACGGCTGGCTCATTCCCGCGGCGACGCCGGTCGGCATGCCGACGGGGCCGATCAACGCGCTCGAAGAGATCGAGGATCCGCACCGGATCTGGCGCAACCACATGCTGACGCCGCTGGCCACGCGCTATCCGATCTTCTTCCGTCAGTTCGACGCGACCATCTATCTCAGCGCGCCGAGCTTCGAGATCGTGCGCGACTGGCGCGCGGAGCAGGAGAAGGAGACGCTGGGACGCCAGCTCACCGGACTCGAGCACGCCGCGCTCGACCGCTTCATCCAGCATTATGAGCGCGTGACGCGGGCCATGCTCGCAGGCGGGCACAAGGCGGATTATGTCGTGCGCCTCGATGACGCGCGCAACGTCGTTTCGATCGCGCGCGGCGGAGGCGCGTGATGGCCGTCTACACGGACCTCACCGACGAAGAACTGCGCGATCTTCTCGCGGCGTACGATCTTGGCGAGGCCACCGCGCTCAAGGGCATCGCCGAAGGCGTGGAGAATTCAAACTTCCTCTTGGAGACGGAACGCGGGCGATTCATCCTGACCATCTATGAAAAGCGTGTCGCGCCCGCCGATCTGCCGTTCTTCATGCGGGTGATGGAGACGCTGGCGGATGCGGGCTTTCCAGCGCCGCGGCCGATGCGGCGGCGCGACGGCGCGCTTCTTTCCGGCGTACGCGGCAAGGCGGCGGCGATCATCGCCTTCCTCAAGGGCGTCTCGCCCCGGCGGCCCAATGTCGCGCAATGCCGCGCGCTCGGCGAGACGCTGGCGCGGATGCACGCGGCGCTCGCGGATTTCCCGGAGACGCGCGCCAACGCGCTGAACATCGCGGCGTGGGCCGATCTGGTCGCGCCGCGGCTTGGCGACGCTGAAGCGATGCGCGCGGGGCTCGGCGCGGCGCTGAGCGGCGACCTCGCAGCGCTGGCGGCGGCGTGGCCCGCGGATCTGCCGCAGGGAATCATCCATGCCGATCTCTTCCCCGACAACGCGCTCTTCCTCGGCGATGCGCTTTCCGGCGTGATCGACTTCTATTTCGCCTGCACCGACGCGCTCGCTTACGACCTCGCGGTATGCCTCAACGCCTGGTGTTTCGACGGGCGCGACTACAACATCACCAAGGGCGCGCATCTGATCGCCGGCTATCAGTCCGTGCGCGCGTTCAGCGCCGCCGAGCGCGACGCGCTGCCGATCCTGTGCCGCGGCGCGGCGATGCGCTTCTTCGCCACGCGGCTCGCCGACTGGAGCGCGACGCCCGCGGGCGCGCTCGTGCGCCCGAAGGATCCCCTCGAATACGCCGACAAGCTCGCGTTTCACCGCAGGGCCAAGGGCGCGGAGGATTACGGCGCCTAACTTGACGGCGCGCCGCGGCTCGCCCATGCGAGAGATGCGCGCAAACAGGACGAGGCATGCAAGACGAACCGAAGGGCCACGCAGCCCGCGGCGCATCGAGAGGACACACGCTGCGCACGCGCGCCGTCGGATGGACGCGGCTCGCGCTCGCGGTTCTCGTCGCGGCGCCGCTGGCGATGGGGATCGCCACCGCATTCACGCAAGCCAGCACGCCGTTCCTGCAGGGCCGCGTGGATTCGACGTTCAGCGCCTTCGGGCTCGGGGCGATGCTCGGGCTGGTCTATGGGGCGCCCTCCACGGCCGTGATCGGCTTGCCGGCGCACGCGGCGCTCGTGTTCTTCAGACGCACGCGGCTCGCGTACTACGCCGCGCTCGGTCTGGCCTCGTGCTTTCTCAATCTGGTCATCGTCGCGTTCACGATGCGCATCGGGGCGGCGCAATTCTTCGCCGTGCTGCCGACGGCGCTGATCGCGGGGCCGCTTGCGGGCGCGATCTTCTGGCTGATCCGGCGGCCCGATCAGATCGGGCGATGAACGGCGATCCGATCTTCCGCGCGATGCTGATCGGCGCGCTCGCTGCGGGGACGATCGGCGCTCTCGGCTCGTTCGCGCTGGCCGGCGCGATCGGCGGGGCGGAGGCGACGCTGTTCGCGCTGCCGTTCTGGCTGTTCATCACGCTTGCGCCCACGGTTTCGATCGCGGTGACGCTCGGCGTCGCCTGGCATCGGCTGGCGCTGCGGCGCGGCTGGCGTTCGCTTGCGGTCTATGCTGCGCCAGGCGCGGCGGTGGGCTTTCTCATCCCCGCGGCGGCCTATCTCCTCATCTGGGGCGCGCAGCTCGGTGAAACATTGCGCGGCGAAGGCTCGGCGGCGGCGGGAATCGTGCTGCCGCTCCTGGTGTGCGTCTATGGCGCGTTCGTCGGGGCGCTGACGGGCGCGATCGCATGGCTCATCCGCCGGCCCGATCGCGATGAGACGAATCCCCCTAAAGGCCCGGCATGAGCAGACCCGTGGAAATCTGGACGGACGGCGCGTGCAGCGGCAATCCCGGCCCCGGCGGCTGGGGCGCGATCCTCGTCTATGGCGACACCGAGAAGGAGCTCTCCGGCGGCGAAGCGGTGACGACCAACAACCGCATGGAGCTGATGGGCGCGATCGCGGCGCTCGAAGCGCTGACGCGGCCGGCGCATGTTCATCTGCATACGGACAGCCAGTATGTGAAGAACGGCGTCACGCAATGGATCCATAGCTGGAAGAAGAACGGCTGGCGCACGGCGGACCGCAAGCCGGTCGCCAACGAGGATCTGTGGAGGCGCCTCGACGCGGCGCGCGAGCGCCACACCGTGCACTGGAAATGGGTGAAGGGCCATGCCGGCGATCCGATGAACGAGCGCGCCGATGCGCTCGCGCGCGCCGCGATCAAGGCGCTGCGAAGTTAGTCTTGGCGCACCGGCGCCGTGACGCTTGCCCGGTCGGCGAGGCGCGCCGATTGGATTATCGGCGCGCGAAGGCGCACTCCTTGCGGCCGCCGCTGCCCTCTTGACATAGTTCAAACTTGAACTTTTATTGTTCAATGTTGAACCAATGGAGGCGGCGATGCGGTCGAACAGGCGTGAGGTGATGGCGCTTCTGATGGCTGGGGCGGCGGCGCCGGCGCTTTCGTCCTGTACGGGCGGGCCTGATCCGGCGGCGGCGTGGCGCGCCCCAGGCGCGGGCGAAAGCGATCTGCGTCGCTTTGCGCTGGCGCACGCGATCCTCGCGCCCAATCCGCATAATCGCCAGCCGTGGCTCGTGGAGATGGTCGGCGACGACGAGGTGCGCTTCTTCGTGGATGTCGAGCGGCTCCTGCCGGCGACCGATCCGTTCGACCGGCAGATCACGATCGGCTGCGGCGCGTTTCTGGAACTGTTCGATCTCGCCGTGCGCCAGCGCGGCAAGACGGCGGAGATCGCCCTCTTCCCGGATGGAGAACCGCAGCCGCGGCTCGATCAGCGGCCGATCGCGCACATCCGCATCACTGACGCCGCCGCCGAACGCGATCCGCTGTTCGACCAGATCGTGCGGCGGCGGACGAACCGCGAGCCGTTCGGGGAGCGGGTCCCGGATGCGGCCTTGCTTGCACGCATTGCGGCGTTGGGGGCGATCGGCGCGGCGCAGAGCCTGACCATCGAGTCCGTGCAGGGCGGCGCGTTGCGCGATGAATTGCGCCGGCTCGCCTGGGATGCGTTCGAGCGCGAATTCCGCACGCCCGCGGCGCACATGGAGACCGTCAATCTCATACGGGTGGGGCGCAAGGAAATCGCCGAGCATCGCGACGGCATCGCCATCGAAGGCGGGATGGTGGAGTTCGCCAAGATGCTGGGGATGGTGAACCGGAGCACGCTCGCCGACATCGACAACAGCCAGACGCGGGACGGTCTCATGGAGTGGCGTCCGCTCGCGCTCGAGGCGCCGGCCTATGTGTGGATCACGACGCCCGACAACACGCGCGCGACCCAGATCGCGGCGGGGCGCGCCTATGCGCGGCTCAATCTGGCGGCGACGGCGGAGGGCCTCGCCATGCATCCGTGGAGCCAGGCACTGCAGGAATATCCCGAGATGGCGGCGCTGCATGCGCAAGCGGAGCGCCTGCTGGATGCGCCGGGCGAAGCGCGGGTGCAGATGCTGGCGCGCGTGGGCTACGGGCCCGAGGTGAAGGCGGCGCCGCGTCGCGGGCTCGACGCGCATATCCGCGCATGACGGAAGAGGAAGCGCTCACGCTCGCGTTCCAGGCGCTGAGCGAGATCGCCATCATCGGCCATCTCGCGGACACCGCGCTTGCGCAGACCCTGCCGCCGGAGCTCTCCGTCGCCGGCTTCGGCGTGCTCAATCATTTCGCGCGCCTCAAGGTCGAGGGCGAGAGCCCGGCGCGGCTGGCGCGCGCGTTCCAGGTGACGAAAGGCGCGATGACCTACACGCTGCAGCGGCTGGAGGCCCAGGGCTATGTGCGCATCGATCCCGATCCGCGGGATGCGCGCGCCAAGATCGTGCGCCCGACCCGCGCCGGCGAACGAGCGCGCGCCGCCGCCATCGCGCGTGTGCATCCAGGCCTCAGGGCGATGCTCGCCGTGGTGGGCGCCGAAGAGTTCGCGCGGGCGCTGCCGTTTCTGATCAAACTGCGGCAGATGCTGGACGCGGCGCGAAATTGATCCGTGGCGCGCCGGCGCGGCAACGGGGCCCCATCGTTCGAGGCGCGCCGATCGCCGTCCCCGCCAAAACCAGAAAACACAACCTCGACCGCTCGCCGCTTTTTCAACAGCCTGCTAGGCGCGGGAGACGGTGAGCGTGGGGCCGTCGGCGGAGACGACGACGACGGGATCGCCGGCGCTGATGGCGTCGGCGGAGAGCGCGCGCCAGCGCGTGTCGCCGAGCTTCACCGCGCCCTCGCCGTTGACGAAGGCTTCAAGCGCCTGGCCGCGCTGGCCGATCAATTGCGCGCCGCGTTCGTTGAGCTTCGAATCCTGAGCGGGCTGGAGCCAGCGGCCGCGCACATAGCGGGCGCCGAGCCAGGTGAGCGCGAGCGTCAAAACAGCAAAGACGCCGACTTGGCTGGGGCCGTCGACTCCGCCGAGCCAAGCGACGAGCGCGGTGGCGCCGGCCGCGATCGCCGGCCACAGCAGAAACGTGGTGCCGGTGGAGATTTCCGCGATCAGCAGAACCAGGCCGAGCGCAGCCCAGTGCCAAGGCTCAAGAACGTTCACGAACGCGATGAGACCGTCCATCGGTTTGGATCCTCCTCGACACCCGCATCATAGGGCGATCGGCGGGGCTGCGGCCAGCGTCTGCTATTTCACCACCGGCGCCGCCGTGCGCGGGCCCGCGCGCGGCTGATCGATCAGCGCCTTCAAGCTTTCGGCGAAGCCGGCGATGCCGCTGAAATCGGCTGGGACGATGACCGTGCGCTGCTGCTGCGCGGTGGCGAGCTGGCCGAACGCCTCGATATATTTGAGGCCCAGGAAGTAATTGATGGCGTTCACGTCGCCCTTGCCGATCGCCTCGGACACGACGTCGGTCGCGCGCGCTTCGGCTTCGGCTTCGCGCTCGCGCGCTTCGGCGTCGCGGAAGGCGGCTTCGCGGCGGCCCTCGGCTTCGAGGATCGCGGCCTGCTTGGCGCCTTCGGCGCGCAGGATCGCGGATTGCTTCTCGCCCTCGGCTTCGAGAATGAGCGCACGACGCTCGCGCTCGGCCTTCATCTGGCGGGCCATCGCGGCGGTGAGGTCGGCCGGCGGCTGCAGATCCTTGATCTCGATGCGCGTCACCTTCACGCCCCAGGGATGGGTCGCGGCGTCGATCACGGTGAGCAGGCGCGCATTGATGGCGTCGCGCTGGGAAAGCACTTCGTCGAGCTCCATCGAGCCCACGACCGTGCGCACGTTGGTGAGCGCGAGGTTGAGGATCGCCAGCGTGAGATTCTCAACTTCGTAGGCGGCCTTGGGCGCATCGATCACCTGGATGAAGACGACCGCGTCCACGGAGACGACGGCGTTGTCCTTGGTGATCACTTCCTGGCGCGGCACGTCGAGCACCGTCTCCATCATCGAGAGCCGGCGGCCGATGCGATCCACGAACGGCACGATGAACGCGATGCCGGGCTTCAGCACCCGGGTGAAGCGGCCGAAGCGCTCCACCGTCCATTGCCGGCCCTGCGGCACGGATTTGATGGCGGAGAACGCCACCACCACGGCAAGCACCAGGAAAACGAGCAGCGGAATGTTGATTTCGGCCACCGGCATACTCCCCACCCAAGCGACGCCTTCTTCTAAGGCGTCGAGGTTACGCAAAGCTCTGCGCGCTCTTGCTCAAGGCTTAACGCGGCGCAGACTGCGTCATGATGGAGATGGCCCCTCGGCAGGCGGCGCGCAATGGCGCGCCGGCGCGAGCGGCGCCGAATTCCGGATCGGTCAAGGCGCGTGAACGCGCCGTTCAGGCAAGTTGACCGAGCATGTATTCGGCGCTCGACACCTTGTACTCCCCGGGGGCCTCGACATTGAGCTCGGAGACGACGCCGTCGCGCACGATCATGGAATAGCGCTGCGAGCGCTCGCCCATGCCGAAGCGGGATCCGTCAAAGGTGAGGCCGAGCGCCTTGGCGAAAGCGCCGTTGCCGTCGGACAGCATCAAGATCTTCTCGTCCGTATGCTGATCTTTGGCCCAGGCGCCCATGACGAAGACGTCGTTGACGGCGGTGCAGGCGATGAGGTCGACGCCCTTGGCCTTCAGCTCCTCGGCCTTGTCGCGGAAGCTCGGCAGGTGGCGCGCCGAGCAGGTCGGCGTGAAGGCGCCGGGCACGGCGAAGAGCGCCACCGTCTTGCCCTTGAAGACCTCCGCGGCGGTTATCGGCTTGGGGCCCTCCGCGGTCGGGGTGGTGAAGGTCGCCTCAGGCAGGGAATCGCCGATCTTGATCATGTCCGTCTCCTCGCACGGTTCGTGTTCATGGCCGGCTTAGCGCGTCCGGGCGCGGAGTTCGACCCCTTGCCGGGGCGTGCGGGACGCGTAAGGTCCCGCCCATGGACGGATCGCTCCAGGGCAAGCTCTTGGTGGCCATGCCGGGGATCGGGGATCCCCGCTTCGAGAAGGCCGTCATCGTGCTCTGCCTGCACACCGAGGAACAGGCGTTCGGGCTCGTGGTGAACAAGCCGCGCGACGAACTCAATCTCGGCGCGGTGCTCGAGCATTTGGGGATCGAGGCCGATGCGAAGCTGGCGCCGCGCCAGGTGCTCGACGGCGGTCCGGTGCGGCCCGATCGCGGCTACGTGCTGCATTCGGAAGATTTCAGCCTGCCGCAGGCGACGCAGCCGGTCTCGCCGGGAGTATGCCTCACGGCGACGCGCGAGGTGCTGGAGACGATGAGCGGCGACGCAGCGCCGTCGCGCTTCGTCCTGGCGCTCGGCTGCTCGGGTTGGAGCGCGGGACAGCTTGAAAGCGAATTGCGCCGCAATGCGTGGCTCGTGGTTGAGCCCGATCCCGACGATGCGATCATCTTCGGCGACGATCACGCCGACAAATGGAGCCAGGCGATCAAGCGGCTCGGCTTCGATCCCTCTCAGCTCGCCGGCGAGATGGGACGAGCCTAGCCGTCTGGATCACCGGCGAAGCAAGGCGCGTCATCCGCAAAATCGGAGCGCGGGCGTCCTCGGGCGCGACGCCCCGACTTTTCAAAACAGCGCAAAGGCTTCCGCGGCCGGCAGGGGCATGGCGAACAGGCCGCCCTGCCCCAGCGTGCAGCCGCGCGCGAGGAGTTCGGCGCGCTGCGCCTCGGTCTCCAGGCCCTCGGCGATCACGTCGAGCCCCAGCGCGCGGGCGAGGGAGAGCACAGCGGCGATGACCAGGCTCTCCACGCCCGGCTCGGTGATGCGGCTGACGAAGGACCTGTCGATCTTGAGCGCATCCACCGGCAGACGCGCGAGCCAGGCGAGCGAGGAATGGCCGGTGCCGAAATCGTCAAGCGCGATGCGGACGCCGCGATCGCGCAGGGCGGCGAGCTCGGCCGCGGCGGCGGGCATGTCGGGGAGCGCATGATGCTCGGTGAGTTCGAGCACGAGTTCGCCCGGCGCGATCCCCCGCGCCTGCGCCAGGTCCGCCAGGCGGCGCGCGGCGCCGTCATAGAGATCGCGGCCGATGATATTGACCGAGAGGTGCGCCGCGCGCGGGCGCCGCCAGGCGGCGAACGCCTCGATGGCGGCGGCGCCGACGGCGCGGCCGATCTCGGCGTTTTCATCCGTCCACGGACCATTGGGAAAGAAGGAGGCGGCGCCTTCCACGCCGCCGTCATCGCGCCGCCAGCGCGCGAGCGCCTCGAAGCCGACGAGCGCGCCATCGGAAAGCCGCGCCACGGGCTGCAGGAACGGCTCGATCCGGCCCGGCCCTGCGACCGCGGCGAGTTCTGGAAATGCGCTCATGGCGCCTCCTCGCGCACGCGGGCGAAGAGCAGGTGATCGCGCCAGGCGCCGTTGATCTTGAGATAGGAAAGCGCCTTGCCTTCAAGCTGGAAGCCGTTCTTGGCGAGCACGCCCTGGGAGGCGAGATTGTCCGGCTGGCAGGCGGCTTCGACGCGGTGGAGGTTAAGGTCCTCGAAGGCGAAGCGCACGACCAGACCCACCGCCGCGCTCACATAGCCGCGCCGCTGATAAGGCGCGCCGACCCAATAGCCGATGGTGGCGCTCATGGCTGCGCCGCGGCGCACCTGCGAAAGCGTCACGCCGCCGACGAGGCTGTCGTCCGACAGGCGGAAGACGAAGAACGGGTAAGCCTTGTCGTCCTCCACGTCCTGCATGTAGCGGCGGATGCGGTAGCGGAACGCCGATTTGGAGAACTCGTCCTCCGGCCAAGTCGGCTCCCAGGGGGTCAGGAACGCGCGGCTGGCGATGCGCAGTTCCGACCACTCGGAATAGTCCTTGAGTTCGGGGTAGCGCACCATGACGCCGCCGCCGGACAGGCGGCCCTCGCGGGCGTCGGACTCGCGGCGGAGAAATGCCATGCGGGGGTCTGCGTCCTGGTTCGCGGGATCAGCGGGCCAAGCGTGCCCGAAACGCCTCCGCGGCCGCAAGCCCCGCCTTGGGGCCGATGGCGGCGGCGCAGGCGGGCCCCTCGAGTGCTGCTGCGGCGGCGGCGCGCACATCGGCGGCGGTGACGGCCTCAATCTTGGCGCGAACCGCCTCGAACGGGATCAGCGCGTCGCGCAGGAAGAGCTGGTTGGCGCGGGCGTCGGCGCGGGCGAGCGGGGCTTCCGCGCCCATGAGCAGGCCGGCCGCGGCGACCGCCTTGGCGCGCGCCAGCTCCGCCTCGGTGGGCCCCTCGGCGGCGAAAGCCTCCAGAAGGTCGGCGGCGATGCGCGCGACCTCGCCGGCGTTGGCCGCGTCGCAGCCGGCATAGATCCCGCGCCGGCCGGTCTCCTCCACCTGATCGATGAAGGAATCGATGGCGTAGACGAGGCCGCGGGCCTCGCGCACTTCCTGGAACAGGCGCGAACTCATGCCGCCGCCATAGATCTCGGACATGAGGCGGGCGGCGTAGGTGCGCTCGTCCTTGGCGCCGGGCGCGGCCAGCGAGAGCACAAGATGGGTCTGTTCGAGCTTGCGCGCCTCGATGCGCACCCCGCTCACGGCGCGCGCAGGCGGCGCCGGCGCATCGGGACGCACGGCCAGGCGCGCAAACCGGCGTTCGGCGACATCCAAGACGGCGCCGCGATCGAACGCGCCGGCGATCGCGATCACGACGCGCGACGGCGCCATGTGCTGCGCGCGAAAGGCGATCAGGCTGTCGACGCTGACGCCCTTGAGCGTTTCGTCCGTGCCCAGAATAGGGCGGCCCAGAGGCTGATCGGGATAGAGCGCCGCCTGATGCAGTTCGAAGACGCGGTCTTCGGGCTGATCATAAGCCTCGCCGCGCTCCTGCGCGACGACGCCCTTCTCCTTCTCCAAATCGGCCGGCGCCCAGTGCGGATCAAGCAGGCTGTCGGCGATCAGATCCAAGGCGAAGGGCGCGTGCTCGGACACGACGCGGGCGTAGTAGGAGGTGCGCTCATAGCCGGTCTGCGCGTTCATCGCGCCGCCGACGGATTCGATGGCTTCGGCGAACGCGCGCGCGTCGCGCGATCCGGCGCCCTTGAAGGCCATATGCTCGAACAGATGCGCGACGCCGTTCTCCTCCGGCTTCTCCCAGCGCGCGCCCACGCGCTGCCACACGCCGACCGCAGCGGTCGCCAGAGCCGGCATCGGATCAAGCGCGACGCGCACGCCGTTCGAAAGCGTGACGAGCTCGAGGGTCATGGCGGCGCTTTCCCTGTCCCAATGCGGGACATCGGGACAAGGAGAAGCGGGTTGATCAGCGCCATGCGCGGCTCCGATCGCGGATGAGGGCTTTCACCTGCTCGATGTCGGCGGGGAGCGAGACGAAGTCTTCTTTGCGGTCGAAGAGATCGGCGCACCTGGCGGGGAGCGCAGGGCGGACGCCGGTCGCCGCCTCCACCGTGTCGGGGAATTTGGCGGGATGGGCGGTGGCGAGGGTGACGACGGGAGCGTCAAGATGCGCTGCGCCGTCGCGGCCGAACCCGAGCGCGACGGCGGTGTGCGGGCACGCGAGATAGCCGCCGTGCTCCCAGGTCTCCTGCATCACGGCCTGCGTCTCGGCGTCGGAGAGCGCGGCGGCGGCGAAGTGATCGCGCAGAAAGGCGAGCGCTTGCGGGGGAATGCCGAAGCCGCCGGACTGGGCGAATTGATCATAGAGCCGCGCGACATGATCGGCGTCGCGATCGAGCGCCTCGAACAGGATGCGTTCGAAGTTCGACGGGACCTGGATGTCCATCGCCGGCGAGAGCGTGGCGTGGGAGCGCGGCGCGCGTTCGTAGCGGCCGGTCTTCAGCGCGCGGGCGACGATGTCGTTGGCGTTGACGGCGATTCCGATCCTGCCGATCGGCGCGCCCATTTGCTTGGCGACGAAGCCGGAGAGCGCGTCGCCGAAATTGCCGGTGGGGACGACGAAATTCACCGGGCCGTGGGCGCAGAGAATCTGCGCGGCGATGTGGAAATAGACGCACTGCGCGGCGATGCGCGCCCAGTTCACCGAGTTCACCGCGGAGAGGCGCGCGCGGGCGGCGAAATCGCGGTCAGCGAAGAGCTGCTTCAAGATCGCCTGGCAAGCGTCGAAATCGGCGTCGAGCTCGATGGCGTGCACGTTCGCCGCGCCCGACGTGGTCATGAAGCGGCGCTGCACGTCGCTGACGCGGCCCTTGGGCAGAAGCACGAAGAGATCGATGCGATCGCGATTTTTCAGCGCCTCGACCGCTGCGCCGCCGGTGTCGCCCGAGGTGGCGCAGAGCACGGTCAGGCGCTCGTTCCGTTCGGAGAGCAGATGCTCATAGAGCGGCCCGATGAGCTGCATCGCCACGTCCTTGAACGCGAGCGAAGGGCCGTGGAAGAGTTCGAGGATCCAGGCGCCGGGAGAGCGCTGAGCAAGAGGCGTGACGACCAGCGGCCAGCGCGGCGTCGGCTCATCGGCGCCGAGATAGGCGCGGTTCGCGATCTTGGGGCTGTCTTCCCACGGCGCGCCGGCGAACGCCCAGAGCGCGTGCATTGCGGCGCTGGCGTAGTGACCGAAAGCGATGCTGCGGGCGGACGATTGCAGCTGCGGCCACGTCTCCGGCACATAGAGCCCGCCATCGGGCGCGAGGCCGGCGAGGACGGCGTCGGCGAAGGAGACGGACGGCGCGCGGCCGCGCGTGGAGACGTAGCGCATCAAGCCCTAGCCGGTTTCGGCGTTGCGGTTGGGGCCGACAGTCAAGCGGCCGGCGCTGATGTGATACGCGAAATAGACGCCCAACAACATCACGCCCAATCCCCACCAGGTGATGGCGTAGCCCATATGGCGTTCGGGCGGCAGCGGATCGGCGCCGCCGGCGCGGGCGAAACGGTTCTCGATGGGGCGGCCGTCCTCGCCGATATAGTCGATGGCGACATAGTAATCGGCGGCGCCGTCCATGCCGGCGGCGCGCGCCATCGCCGGCAGGTCGATGGCGTACCAGATGCGGTCGACAGGATCGGGCGGCGGCGCGATCGAGGACGGCGGTTCGGGGCGAATGGAGACCCCGCTGATCGGCGCGTCGATGCGCAGCGAGGCGGGGAAACGCAGCGTACGCCAATCGGGCGGATTGGGACCGGGGATGAAATCAGCGTCGACGAAGACGTTGGTCTCGCCGTAGCGCACCGGCGCAAACACGCGCCAGCCGGCCTCGCCCTCGGCGAAGCCGTAGACGAGCTGAAGCCCCTCTTCGATCGGGCGATAGGATTCGATGGTCATCTCGGCGAGCGGCGCATCCGCCAGCGCGCGCTTCTCGACATAGCGCTCCCACTGCCAGCGGCCGAGAATGGAGAGGACCGCGAGGGCGGCGATGGCGAGCGCGGTCATCACCGGCAGCGGGCGGAAGCGAATCATCGCCTCTCCTCGCGATCGATCTCGGGATCGGCCTCCGTGAGGCGCGCCTCGCCGGCCTTGTGCTTCCATTGCAGCGCGAACAGCGCGCCCTTGACCGGCGGCAAGAGCGCGAGCGAAAGCGCGAGCGTGGCGATGAAGCTGATCGTGATCGTGGCCCAGCTCGGCAGTTCGAGGCCGAACTGCAGGATGAAGGCGAGCGGCACGACGACGGCGCCGACGACGAACATGACGAACACCGCCGGACCGTCGCCGGAATCGGCGTGGGAGAAATCGGCGCCGCAAACCGCGCAGCGCGGCGCAAGCTTGAGGTAGGCTTGAAACAGCTTCCCCTGCCCGCATCTGGGGCACCGCGAACGCAGGCCCGCGATCACGGGCTCAGGCGAACGGGGCTCGGACATCGCCAGCGCCCCGTCACTCCTGCATCGTGAGGTAGGGCAGCACGTAGACGAACGTGAACAGGAACAGCCAGACGACGTCGACGAAGTGCCAGTACCAGGCCGCCGCTTCGAGGCCGAAATGCTTCTTCGGCGTGAACTGGCCGGCCATCAGCCGGATGAGGCACACGGCCAGGAAGATCGTGCCGATGATGACGTGCACGCCATGGAAGCCCGTGGCCATGAAGAAGGAGGCCCCATAGAGGTTGGCCGTCGAGATTTCATCATTGTTGCCGAACTTGAATCCGGCGTGCGGGTATTCGAGCACGAACTGGACGTAAGTGAAGGCGCAGCCCAAGAGCACGGTGATCAGCAGGCCCCACATGGCGCTGCGGCGGTCGCCCTGCTGGAGCGCATGGTGCGCCCAAGTCACGGTCGTCCCAGAGAGCAAGAGGATGAGCGTGTTCATCAGCGGCAGGTGGAACGGGTCGAACGTCTCCACGTTCGGCGGCGGCCAGTTCGCCCAGCGCGCGGCGGTGTCGGTGCCTTCCCACAGCGGCACCACCCAGTTCGCGCGGACGTCATGGAAGATCGAGAGCTCGAAGAACACCCAGAACCAGGCGGCGAAGAACATCACCTCGGAGGCGATGAACAGGATCATGCCGTAGCGGAGGCCGATATCGACGACGGGCGTGTGATCGCCCTTGCGGCTCTCCTTGATCACATCGAGCCACCACCCGGCGGCCGACATGACGACGCCCGCCGCGCCGATGATGAAAAGCGGCAGCTTGCCCTTGACCAGGACCGTGTTGACGATGTGGCCCCAGAAGCCGGGATCCTCGCTGGCGGGCAGAACGCCGCGCATGGCGACAACGCCGCCGACCGCCATCAGGAACACAAAGCACGAGGCCACGAAGGGCCAGGGGCTCGGATCGACCAGGTGGTAGTCGTGCTTGACCTCGGCGTGAGCGGCCATGGGGCGTTCCTGACGTGATTTGAATCAAAAGAGCTTTAGCGGAGGCCGCCGAGGGGGCCAAGCGGCCCGGCCAAGCGGCGCAGGGTCGCGGGCCTCCTCACTGCGCCGCCGCCAGCGCGTCGCCCGCCTCCTCCAGCGAGCGATAATAGGTGTAGGCCAGCGTGATCTGGGTGACTTCCTCGGTGTCGGGGTCGTCGGCGAGCGCGGGATCCACGAAGAACACGACCGGCAACTCGACCTCGGCGCCGGCGGGGATCACCATGTCGTTGAAGCAGAAGCAGGACAGCTTCTGGAAGAACGCCCCGGTCTTGTATGGCGCGACGTTGAAGACGGCGACGGCCGTGACCGGCTTGTCGGTCGGGTTGGCGACCCGGAAATAGGCGAGGCCCGTCTCGCCCAGGCGCAGCGTCATCGTTCGCGCGACCGGTTCGAAGCGGATCGGCAGGCGGGAATCGACATTGGTGTCGAAGCGGACTTCGATCGTGCGCTCGAGCACGCGGCTCGGCGCGGCGGTCGCGACCTGGGTGGTTCCGCCGAACCCGGTGAGCTTGCAGAAAGCCCGGTAGAGCGGCGGGGCGGCGAAGGCGAGGCCGGTCATGCCCGCGACGATCGCGACGCAGAGGAAGGCGGTGAACGCCATGCGGCGGGGATCGGCGCGCGCGCTCATAGCGGGCGATCGAGGACGGCTGCGCCAAGCTTGGCGAGGGTGATGAAGAAGACCAGCGCCATGAACGCGGCGAGCGACAACGCGATCCACAGATTGCGCCGCCGGCGCGCCCTCTCCTGCTCGGGCGTGAGCTTCACGGTCTCGCGCGCGCCGCCGGTGGAAGCGGTCTCATTCATCGCAGCAGGCTCTCCGCGAAGAGCGCCGCAAAGAGCGCGAAGAGATAGAAGATCGAGAACGCAAATAGCGCGCGCGCGTGGCGCAGGTCGGCCGAAAAGCGCACGCGCGCGGCGAAGAGGACGAACGCCGCGCCGAGCACGGCGGCGACGGCGGCGTATAGCGGGCCGGCGAGACCGGTGACGGAAGGCGCAAGTCCAAGCGGCGCGAGCAGCAACGCATAGATCAGGATTTGGCTGCGCGTCGCCTTCTCGCCGTGCGTCACAGGCAGCATCGGAACGTCAGCGGCCGCGTAGTCCTTTGCTTGCGAGAGCGCGAGCGCCCAGAAGTGCGGCGGCGTCCACATGAAGATGATCGCTGTGAGAATGAGCGGATCGAGGCCAAGCGCGCCGGTCTTGGCGGCCCAGGCCACCGCCGGCGGGAGCGCGCCGGCGAGGCCGCCGATGACGATGTTGTGCGGCGTCGTGCGCTTCAGCCACATCGTATAGACGACGGCGTAAAAGAAGATCGTGAAGGCGAGGAGCGCGGCGGCGAGGACGTTGGCGGCGAGCGCCATCGTCAGCACGCTGAGGAAGCTCATGACGAGGCCGAGCGCGAGCGCCTCGGCCGGCGCGATGCGGCCCGACGGCACCGGGCGCGCGCGCGTGCGCGTCATCACGGCGTCGATGTCGGCGTCATACCACATGTTGAGCGCGCCCGCGCCGCCGGCGGCGACCGCAAGGGCGAGGATCGCGGCGCAGCCGCGCACGGGATCGCCGGCGCCGGGCGCGGCGACATAGCCGACGAGCGCGGTGAACACGACAAGGCTCATCACCCGCGGCTTCAGAAGCGCGATGTAGTCGCCTGCAGATGCGGCGCGGACGGTGTGATCGACGAGACTCATCGCTTCGACTTCGCGCTTTCTCCCCTCGCTTGCGCCGGCGGGAGAGGCGTCCCGCCGGCGCGGGCGAGGGCCTCAATCGAGAGCACCTTCAATGGTGCGCGTCCGGCTTGATGACCGGCAGTTCGGCGAATTGGTGGAAGGGCGGCGGCGAGGACAGCGTCCATTCGAGCGTGGTCGCCCCCTCGCCCCAGGGATTGGCGCCGGCGCGGCGCTTCACCGCGAACAGATCGATCAGCACCAGCATGAAGATGCCGACGCCGACGGCGGCGATCCAATAGCCCAGGGTGGAGATGTGGTTCCAATACGCCAAGCCCTCGGCGTAGTCGACGTGGCGGCGGGGCATGCCCTGCAGGCCAAGGAAATGCTGCGGGAAGAAAATCAGGTTGACGCCGATGAACGTGACCCAGAAGTGCAGCGTCCCGAGGAAGGAATTGTAGCGGTAGCCGCTCATCTTCGGGATCCAATAATAGAACCCGGCGAAGATCGTGAACACCGCGCCCATCGAGAGCACGTAGTGGAAGTGCGCGACGACGTAATAGGTGTCGTGCATGGCGGTGTCGATGCCGCTGTTGGCGAGCACGACGCCGGTGACGCCGCCGATGGTGAACAGGAAGATGAAGCCGAGCGCCCATTGCATGGGCACCGCGAACGTCATCGAGCCGCCCCACATGGTGGCGATCCAGGAGAAGATCTTGATGCCGGTGGGCACCGCGATGATCATGGTGGCGGCGATGAAATAGGCCTCGAGATCAAAGCCCATGCCGACCGTGTACATGTGGTGGGCCCACACGATGAAGCCGATGAAGCCGATCGAGACCATGGCGTAGGCCATGCCGAGATAGCCGAACACGGGCTTGCGCGAGAACGTCGACACGATCTGCGAGATCATGCCGAAGCCTGGCAGGATCAGAATGTACACTTCCGGATGGCCGAAGAACCAGAACAGGTGCTGGTACATCACCGGATCGCCGCCTCCGGCGGGATTGAAGAACTGAGTGCCGAAATTGCGGTCGGTCAGCAGCATCGTCAGCGCGCCGGCGAGCACGGGCAGCGCCAAGAGCAGCAGGAACACCGTCACCAGGATCGACCAGACGAAGAGCGGCATCCGGTGCAGCGTCATGCCCGGCGCGCGCATGTTGAAGATCGTGGTGATGAAGTTGATCGCGCCGAGGATCGAGCTGGCGCCGGCGATGTGCAGCGAGAGGATCAGCAGATCCATCGAGGCGCCGCCATGATGGAGGTCCGACGTCGAAAGCGGCGGATAGAGCGTCCAGCCGCCGCCGAAGCCGGGATAGGTTCCGTTGCCGGGCACGAACATCGAAATGAGCGCCAGGCCGAACGAGGCCGGCAACAGCCAGAACGAGATGTTGTTCATCCGCGGGAAGGCCATGTCCGGCGCGCCGATCATAAGCGGCACGAACCAATTGCCGAACCCGCCGATCATCGCCGGCATGACCATGAAGAAGATCATGATCAGGCCGTGCATGGTCACGAGCACGTTGTAGGCGTGCTTGGCGGCGTCGGGGTCGGTCTGATCCACCCAAGGCAGGCCGTGGAGAATCTGGATGCCCGGCTCGGCGAGCTCCCAGCGGATCACGCCCGACATCGCGCCGCCGATGACGCCCGCGATGATCGCGAACACGATGTACATCGTGCCGATGTCTTTGTGGTTGGTCGAATAGAGCCAGCGCTTCCAGTCCCAGATGCTGGGGCGGTGATCGTGGGCGGCGTCTACGGTGTCGGCGGCCATCGGTGCTTACCTCAAGATCTCAGGGCTGAGCCGGCGCGGCGTCCGCGGGCGCGGCCTCGGCGGGAGCGGCGGCCGGGGCGGTCTCGGCCGCGGCCTCGGCGGGCGGCTCGAGCGAACCGCCCTGCTCGACGATCCAGCGTTCGAACTCGGCGCGCGGCACCGCGCGCACTTCGATCGGCATGTAGGCGTGGTTGATCCCGCAGAGTTCGGAGCATTGCCCGTAATAGGTGCCGGCGCGCTCGACATTGAACCAGCCGACATTGGTGCGCCCCTGAATGGCGTCCTGCTTCACGCCGAAGGCGGGCACGGTCCAGGAATGGATCACGTCATTGGAGCTGATCAGCACCTGGACGTTCTCGCCGACGGGGACGTAGATCGGGTTATCCACCGCCAGCAGGTACGGACGCTGCTGCGCGACCGCCTGATCCTCCGGCAAAAGGTTCGAATTCACCGTCACGCCCAGGTCCTGATACTCGTAGGCCCAGGCCCAGGAGCTGGCGGTGACTTTGATGGTGACGGCCGCCGGGGGAGCGCGTTCTTGCGCGTGCAGGATCGGGAACGAGCGGATCGCGATCACCACCAGGATCAGCACCGGGACGACCGTCCAGATCACCTCGACAAGCGTGTTGTGGGTGAACTTGCGCGGCGTCGGATTGGTCCACCGGTTGTAGCGGATCATCACCCAGGCCAAGAGCGCCAGCACCAGCAGCGTGATGACGACGATGATCGGCAGGATGAAATTATGGAAATCCACGATCTGGCGCATCGACCCCGTCGCCGGGGCTTGGAAATTGATTGCGCCGTCCGTCGGCTGACCGGCAAAGGCCGGCGCCGCCGCGCTCATCACCATGCCCGTCAACAGAGCGGCCCTACAGGATTTTGATCGGCTCACCCGCATTCTCCACACAGCCCGGCCGGCGATGCTATGGCGCGCGCCGGGCGCTAGTCCTATACTCCTCGGGCGCGGCAAAACGACCGGTTTGACCCCGTCGTCCGCGCCTATGACGATTCCGTTGTCGCCCAAGAGCTTGGGCCGAACATGTGTTCCAGGGTGCGTTCCCGGCAGGCCGCAGGCGCGGCGCGGCCGGACGAGGCGAAGGGTGCTAGCATGAGCGGGCGCGACCGTCCAAGGCGGTTCCACGACGCATGGCGCGCGGGCTTGGCGCTCGTGGTCGCCGGCGTCGCGCTCATGCTGCTGGCCGCCGCCGACGCCGCGGCGCAGCCGCGTCCCGACGCGGCCGCCCGCACCCAGATCGGCGGCACGAGCGGCGCCGGACGGTGCCACCGCGCGGTCGAGATGGGCATCCTCGACGACGACGCCGTCCACCAGTGCACGCGCGCCATCGAGCAGGAGCGGCTGGTCCGGGCCGACCTCATCGCCGCCTACAACAACCGCGGCGTGCTGCACTTGCGGCGGCGCGAAGGCGGCTTGGCGCTCGCCGATTTCGACGCTGCGATCGCCATCGACCCCGAAGTGGGCGAGGCGCACCTCAATCGCGGCGCGGCGCTGATGATGGTGGGGCGGCCGGGTCCAGCCGTGAGCGCCATCACCGAGGCGCTGTCGCTGGGCGTGGCCGAGCCGCACAAGGCCTATTTCAACCGCGCCGCGGCGCGCGAGCAGTTGGGCGACGTTCGCGGCGCGTTCGAGGATTATTCGGCGGCGTTGCAGATCCGGCCCGAATGGCCGCCTGCCGAAGCGGAGCTCGAGCGCTTCGTCCGCAGCGGGCGCGACCGCATGGAGCAGGCGATGCGCAACGGCGCCGACAACGACGAACAGGAAGCAGAAGGCGACGGATACAACTAGACGGATGATCCGTCCGTGACGACATCTCACGGTTCGAGAGTCCAAGGAGGGCCCCATGCTGAGAACCGTCATCGCTTGCGCCGCGCTCGGCGCGCTAAGCTGGGCCGGCGCCGCCTCCGCCGCGGTGATGGTGCTGGGGGAGGGTCCGGCAAGCGCCTGCTACGAAGCCGCGCGCGCCGACCGCAGCGACCGCGACGCGCTGCACGATTGCGACATGGCGCTCGAAGGCCCCATCACCATGCGTGACCGCGTGGCCACCCGCATCAATCGCGGGATCATCTATGTGAACCGCAGGCAGGCCGATCTGGCGCTCGCCGATTTCAACGAAGCCATCCGGCTTTCCCCCGAACTGGGCGAAGCGCATGTCAATCGCGGCGCGGCGCTCATGCTCAGCGGCGACTTCGAGGCGGCGATCGCGAGCATCAACGAAGGCATCGCGCTCAACACCAACGAAATGCACAAGGCCTATTTCAACCGCGCCATCGCGTATGAAGAGCTGGGCCAGCTGCGCCTGGCCTATGAAGACTATCAGCGCGCCGCGAGCCTCGCCCCGGACTGGGGGTCCCCGCGGGCGGAGCTGGCGCGCTTCAGCGTGCGCCGGCGCGGCGAATAGCGCGACAAGCAGCGCTCAGGCGCACGCGTCCAAGACCGGGCGGACGCGGCCTTCGCCCGGCGGCGGGAACGGCGTCTTGAAGGTGAAAGCGGCGGGCGTCGGCCCGAGGCGCGTCAGCGTCTCGATCGCGGCCTTGCCGTCTTCGACTCTGGGAATCCTTCCCGCCTCGACCCACCAGAGCGCCAGATAGACGTCCATGTGCGCGAACCATTCGCGCCGGCGGCGCATGATCGCCCAGTGCGCGGGGTTGCGGTAGACGAAGGCGGCGAGCGCATCGAGATCGCGCCACAGCGACATGTTCACCGCGACCTGGGGATCCGGGTAGGGGCGCAGATCGATGGCGTTGTCGCCCTCGCCCTTCAGCCGCCAGATGAATCCCTCCTGGGCCTCGGCGACGGCGTTGACCTCGTCCAGCGCGTTCATGAAGTCGGCGTTGGCGGGATGCGCCGACGGCAGCCGGAAGCGGGCGATGTTGATCTGGGCCAAGTGATGCATGCGTTCCTTCTCGCCGATGCGCGCGGGGTTGTCGATCACAGCACGCCCGCCGCCTCCCAGGCCTCCTTCGGCCAGCGGCGATGGACCCAGAACCATTGCTCCGGCGCTTCGCGGATGCGCGCCTCCATGAAAGCGTTGACGCGGCGCACGGTCTCGGGGACCGCCGCCTCGCCCTGCTCGTAGTCGATCGGGATCGCCTCGTGCACGGTGGAGCGGAAGCGCAGGCCGCCGAGGCGCTTCAGCGAAAACGGAATGAGCGGCACGCGGTTGGCGATGGCGAGGCGCGCGGGGCCGTCCGCGGTCATGCAGTCGTGGCCGAAGAGCGGCGCGGCGACGCCTTCATTGTATTTCTGATCGTTCATCAGCACGACCGTCTCCTTCCGCTTCAGCGCGCGGATGAGCGCCATGCCGCCTTCGCGCCCTTTCGCGGCCTGCAGTTTCACACCGTAGCGGCGGCGGGTTTCGATGATGCGCTTGTCGATGATGGGATTGTTGGCCGGGCGATAGGTGACGTGGCAGGTGACGCCGCTCTCGACCAGCGCGATCGCCATGATCTCCCAGTTCGAGAAATGCCCGGCGATGAACACAGCGCCCGTCCTGGCCGCCTCCTGATAGCGCTCGGCGCCGACGACCTCGATCTCGGCGAGCCGCTCGGGGCGGCGAAATTCGTGCATGTGCGGAAACTCGCCGAAGGTGCGGCCGAGATCGTCCCACATCGCCCGCGCGACGTCGCGGCGCCAGGCTTCGCTCTCGTCGGGAAAGGCTAGGCGCAGATTGCGCAGCGCCGTCCGATGAGCGCCGGTGAGCGGGCCGAGAGCGCGGGCGAAGCCGGCGCCTGCCGCGGAGGCGCGCGCCAAACCCATCGCGCCGAAGAGGCCGAGATAGGCGTCGAAACCCAAGGCCTCGATGCGATGGCCGAACGTGATCTTGGTGGAAACCGCCATCAGCGCGCCGTCCTGGCCAGAAGCGACGCCAGCCCCGCCTCATCCTCGAAGCGCGCGGCGACCGCAAACGACGCCACGCGGCTGCGCCATGCCGGCGGCAGGCGAACATGGTCCTTCTCGGTGGCGATCAGCGCCGCGGCGCGCTCCTTGGCCAGCGTCTCCAGCCAGCGCAGCTCGGCCTCGGAGAAGCGATGATGATCCGCATACGGAACGGCCTCGGCGATCGCGCCGCCGGCGGCCTTGAGGCCGTCGAAGAACTTCTCCGGCCGCGCGATGCCGGCGAAGGCTACAAGCGGACCCGAGGGCGGCGCAGCAAGCGGCTCAAGCCGCGCGCGGAACACGGGCTTTCCTGCCGCCTTCGCCCAGTCCGGGACTTCGCCCTCGCCCATCAGCACGAACGCGTCGGCGCGGGAGAGACCGTCGGCAAGCCGCTCGCGCAAGGGTCCGGCGGGAAAGACCTTGCGGTTGCCGACGCCAGCCTGCGCGTCGATCACGACGAGCGCGAGATCCTGGCGCAGCGTCGGGTTCTGGAAGCCGTCGTCCATTACAATCACGCGCGCGCCGGCGGCGATCGCGGCCTTCGCGCCCGCGACGCGGTCGCGCGCGATCCAGGTCGGTCCGTCCGCGGCGTGGAGCAGCGCCTCGTCGCCGACCTCG